>JAKJGK010000099.1 GCA_022704435.1 Synergistota bacterium
CTACTGCCTGCCCTGCCCTGCGGGCGTGAACATACCGGAGTGCTTCAACCGCTACAACATGGCCTTCATGTTCGACGACCTGGAGAAGGCCAGGTCCACCTACCCGGTCTTCCTGAAGCCGGAGGCCAGGGCGAGCGCCTGCGTGAAGTGCGGCGCCTGCGAGGAGAAGTGCCCGCAGAACCTGCCGATAAGGGAGCACCTGGAGTCGGTGGCGGATCTGCTTGAGAGGTAGCCGGCGGGAGCCAGGGATGCTCCTGCCCCTTCTGTCGCGCCTCCTGACCAGAGGGGCCTTCTACGGGGCGGCAGCCGGCCTTGCGGCGGGGCTCGCCTCCGTATGCTACCGGGCGCTGCTGGCCGGAGCGGAGGCTGCGTCCATTCGCGCCCTCGCCGGGGGAGCGGCGTCCCTCGCGCTTCTGCTGCCAGTCTGGGCGGCGGGGGGGCTGGCGATAGGGTGGATCATGGAGCGGGAGCCCGCGGCCAGGAGGGGCGGGGTGGCGCAGGTTCGGCGCGAACTCGACGCCTCAGGGCCGGGCATGAGCTGGCTGCGCGTGATCGTGGCGAAGTTCGCGGCGGGTTCACTGGGCATCGCACTCGGGATGTCGCTCGGTCGCGGCGGCCCGTCGGTGCAGATCGGCGCGGCGGCGGGGAAGGGGACGGCTCGCGCCCTGGGTGTCGCAGGCGACGGGGAGCGCTCGCTCATGGCGGCCGGGGCTGCCGCAGGGCTGTCGGCCACGTTCAACGCCCCGATCGCCGGAGCGGTCTTCGCGCTGGAGGTCGCGTGCGGAGCACCGTCCGTCGGGGTCGTCGCGGCCGTCGTGGTCGCCTCGCAGATCGCGGGCCTGGTGGCTGCGCTAGCGTTCGGCCCTGGGCCGCTCTTCTCCTTCGGCGGGGCGGCCGTGCCCCCCGCGGCGCTCCTGTGGCACTTCCCCGTCATGGGGGCCCTGTGCGGCGTCGCCTCCGTCCTGTTCGAGCGTTCGATGCGGGGATTGGACCTGCTCTACGGGCGGCTGCCGGCACCCGCGCGCCTTCGCCCCGCGATCCCCGCGATGCTCGCCCTCGCAGTCGCCGACCTGATGCCCGTCGCGCTGGCGGGCGGGCACGGGATGGTGGAGTCCGTTGGCGCCGGTGGTTATGATCCGAGCACACTCCTGTCGGCGTTCGCGGTGAAGATGGCCTTCACGGCCGTCTGCATCTGTTCTGAGGCCGCCGGCGGGCTGTTCTACCCCATGCTGGCCTCGGGGGCGGCTCTCGGAGCTCTGTACGGGGCTCTGTTCTGCCCGGAGTGGCAGGTCGGGTTCCTGATAGCGGGGATGGCCGGGATGATATCGGGCGTCATGCGCGCCCCGGCGACCGGCGTCATCCTCGCGGCGGAGATGACCGCCGCCCCGGCGCACATGCTCCCGGCGGCCCTGGCGGCAATTGCCTCGTTCGCGGTCGTCCGCGGCCTGTCCGGCGAGGGGGAGTGAGCGTCAGCAGGCGTCCGGGTCGGGGGAGTGCACCCGGTAGCGCCCGCACTCGACGAAGCCCGCCGCCAGGTAGAGCGGGCGCCCCATCGGCGACGCCTGCAGAACCGCGACGCGCCCCCCGCAGCGCGCTGCTTCCTCCAGGCTAGCCCCTAGCAGCAGCATACCCAGCCCGCGCCGCCTGAAGGCAGGTGCGACCGAGAAGTAGTACAGTCCGGCTGTCTCACCGGCGATGGAGAGCATGGACGTCGCGGCCGCCCTCCCGCCGAGTCGCAGGGTCAGTAGCCGAAAAGAGCTCGAGAGCCGCCCCGCGACCAGCGAGGAGGCTAAGGCGCCGAAGCTCTCGCTGTGTTCCGGGCCCGACCCGAACCCCTCGAGCGATGCATTTCCCCACTCGCGGGCCTCCTCCGGCGACGAGGCCCGCACCAGGTCGAGATCCCGCGGGAGCGACGCAATGCTCTGGCCACCCGTGCCTGCGAGGGGCCGAGCCATCGCCGGGGGCGAGCACCTTCGGGGCATCCCGGCGGCCTCGATCTCGGCCGACAGCCCCTCGCCGCGCCCCCCCGGCGGGGACCACAGGGTGAACGGCATGCCAAGCCCGCGAAAGAAGGCGGTCGAGAGGGCCATGCACTCGCCGGCGCTCCCCCCCTCCAGCGGTATCGCGTAGTTCTGGTCGGCGATCGCAACCCCGGTGGAGACCAGAACGCAACCGGGGTACAGCTTCATTCTCGAGGTCGGGGCCGCGCCCCACATGCGCACGGTCTCCGTGAAGTTCGCCGCCGCTGCTGCCTGCAGGCGCTCCATCCGTCCTCTATCGGCCCCTTTTCCTGTCTTGGGAGGGTGTCTTTCGGTAGCCGTAGTTGAAGGCCAGGAAGGCGATGAACCCCAGCGACGCGTAGAGGACCCCCCCGCCGAAGGACTCGTAGCTAAGGAAGTGGTAGTGGAACTGTATCCCCGCCGCCATCGCCGCCGCCGCCATGAGGGCCGAGACCGCAGGGGAGAAACCCCTTTTGAACACCCTGAAGCGCAGCAGGAAGATTATCGCCGCGCCGATGCACAGGGCCATTATCCGGGCGAACATGAGTCCAATCACCATCACTGCTCCCTCTGCGGCGCGAACATCTGGACGAAGACCTTGTGAGTCGCGCGCGGCAGTATGCGGTAGCCCTTCTTCTCCTTGGTCAGCCACAGGTAGTAGTCCTTGTAGAACGACGTGTTGAGGTCGAGGGTGGTCTTGTTGCGGTTCTCCTTGATGAGTTCGTAGCTGTTCTTCAGTACCCTGTCCTCGTCGCTGTCCCAGCGGAAGGTCGCAAGCGCGTAGGCCGCCGCCCTCTCGGCGCTGTAGGTGGGGAAGGCCGGCATCAGCAGGGTGTGGTCGTTCCAGTCGTAGGTGCCGTAACCCTGGCCCGGAACCAGGATGACGCGGGGAATCCCGTACATGCGCACCCTGGCCACCATCAGCATGTCGGGATCCAGCGACACCATCTCCTCCAGCAGGGCCGCGGCTCTGTCTATCGACAGCGGACTTTTGTCGCTCTGGCAGATCTGGGAGTCGTCAAGGCGCGCGGACTTGGCCGTGAGGGACACGTACTCCTTCTTCATCTCCAGCATGTTGCGCAGCTCCCTGCGCCGAAAGGCCGGGGCCTCGGCCTCCAGGTCCTTCGCCTTCTTCGCGACCCGCCTGTTCCACTTGACGAGCTCCTGCTCAACGTAGACCAGGTTCCTGGCCAGGGTCTTGACCTCCTCGACCAGGGCGGCGACCTTCGCCGCCTCCTCGTTCGACGGCCCTGCGGGCGGCTCCGCCTCCGGCTCTTCATCTCCCTCCGGCGCCGGAGCGGGCCTCAGAGCCGCGGTCACGCGCTTCTCGGCCTCGGAGAAGGCGAAGTTGTCGACGGACATCAGGCGGCGTCCCTCCTCGTCGGCCTCCCTGTACTTGCGGGTGCGCATCTGGACCTCCGTGTAGGAGGAGAGACATCTGTTAAGGTCGTTTATTGTAGCCTCCGCCTCCGAGGGCATCATGCCCGCCCTGGCGAGAGACGGAGCGAGGGTGAACTTCATTCGGGTCTTCAACGCCTCGAGCTGGCTCCTCATCCGGGCCAGCTTGTCATCGAGGGAGTAGCCGCTGCGCGGGGGGGTGACCGGCTTTCCCATCACCATGCTGTAGCTCTCGGCTATGTGGTCGGAGAACGAGTAGTACTGGAACAGACCGACCGGCGCGCGCGAGTGGACCGTCGACGGGAGGTCCGGGGCGTGAGGGGTCAGCCTGTCGTCGACCACGCCGAAGTCGAGGAACAGCCTCTCCTGCTCGTCGAACACCAGCTCGTCGGGCAGCGACTCGGACCTGGCGTCGACCAGGGCGATCGCGACAGTCCAGTACAACGAGGACAGCTCGGTCCAGAACCTCCGCGCCGCTATCCTGTCGTTCGTCTCCGTCGAGTCGCGCACCGAGAAATAGCGCTCGGCGGCGGCCGAGAAGCTCTCCGTTGCGCCCCGAACCTGAGGGTTGTCCTTCCATCTTTCGAATACGAGACTCAACTGGCATCATCCCTCGCAATATACTGCGGTGTCGGCGAAAGAGCCGCCCCGGAGCTGTGAAGCGGACCTCCGGCGGACCGGATTCCCTAGCTTTTCCTAGGTCATGATAATTTGATTCATGATAACATAAAAACGAACAGCGCAAGACATCCGATACAGCGAGGAGGAATTCAGACAGTGGGCAGACCAGTGAGAAGAATCGACAGGGAGATGACCGAGCAGTCCGAGATGGACGAGATTCTCGCCCGAGCCGAGTACGGCCACCTGGCGGTGTGCGACGGGGACGGGCCGTATGTCGTCCCGATGAACTTCGCCGCCCTGGACGGTCGAATATACTTTCACTGCGCGTCGGAGGGGCGCAAGGTGGACGCCCTGAGGGAGAACCCCAGGGCCTGCTTCCAGGCGGAGATCGACGTGGAGCTCATACCGTCGCCGATCGCGTGCGGATGGGGGGTGGCCTACCGCAGCGTGGTGGTCTCCGGCAGGATAACCTTCGTGGAGTCCGCGGAGGAGAAGGGTCGCGCCCTATCGGCCATGATGAGGAAGCTCGCGGGCGACTCCTTCTCGCACGAATTCACCGAGAGAGAGCTGGGGGCGGTCACGGTTCTGCGCCTGGACCCGGACGAGCGCAGGGGCAAGGCCAGGCGCCCCGACTAGACGCGGCCGGGGCGCCCGACCGGGCGACCGCGGGTCAGGCGATCGTCACGCGCTCCTCCAGGTAGACGTCCTGGACAGCGTTGATGATCTCCACCCCGTCCTTCATCGGCCTCTGGAAGGCCTTGCGCCCCAGTATCAGGCCCATGCCGCCGGCCCTCTTGTTGATGACGGCGGTCTTGACGGCCTCGGCGAGGTCGCTCTCGCCGCCGGACGCTCCGCCGGAGTTGATCAGGCCCGCGCGCCCCATGTAGCAGTTGACGACCTGGTACCTGGCGAGGTCCACCGGGTGGTCGGTGGTCAGCTCCTCGTAGACGTTCTTGTGGGTCTTGCCGAACTTCAGCGCGGTGTAGCCGCCGTTGTTCTCGGGCAGCTTCTGCTTGATTATGTCGGCGTCTATGGTGACCCCGAGGTGGTTCGCCTGCCCGGTGAGGTCGGCGGAGACGTGGTAGTCCTTCTCGGCGGTCTTGAACGCGCCGTTGCGCAGGTAGCACCACAGGATGGCGGCCATGCCCATCGAGTGGGCTATCTCGAAGGCCGTGCTGATCTCCTGTATCTGCCGGGAGGACTCATCGCTGCCGAAGTAGATCGTCGCGCCGACGGCCACCGCCCCCATGTCGCGCGCCTGCTCGACCGACGCGAACAGTATCTGGTCGTGCTTGTTCGGGTAGGTCAGGAGCTCGTTGTGGTTGATCTTGAGCACGAACGGGATCTTGTGAGCGTACCTCCTGGCCACCGACGACAGGACTCCCAGCGTGCTGGCCACGGCGTTGCAGCCCGCCTCGAGGGCCAGCTTGACTATGTTCTCGGGGTCGAAGTAGATCGGGTTCGGCGCGAAGCTGGCCCCGGCCGAGTGCTCGATCCCCTGGTCCACCGGCAGGATGGACAGGTAGCCGGTGCCCGCGAGCCGCCCCGAGCTGAACAGCGTCTGCATCGACCGCATGACCGGGATGGAGCGGTCGGATATCGCAGTGACCCTGTCCACGAAGTCCGGACCCGGCAGCGTCAGCAACGACTTGTCCACTGTGGCGCACCTGTGCCCCAGCAGGCTCTCCGCCTCGGCCCCGAGCGCCTTCTCAATCCGCTCATAAGTATTCATACCCTATGCCTCCTTTTCATTTTTGACAGCCAAAGGTACAATCGTACAATCATGAAGACCGCGCGCAGGGAGGGCGTCCTTCGAGCGTTCCGGGACCGGTCCCTCCACGGACGATTGTACCCGACAAGCGTCGGTATGTGAATGAAGATCCACAAAAAACCCCGGAGGTGAAAGTATGGAACTCGTGAAGGGAAGATCGACCGTCGGCATGGCCGGCATCGGGGTCATGGGGCACAGCATGGCCGGGCACATACTTCGCGGCGGGTTCGACCTGCTCGTATACAACCGTACCAAGGCCAAGGCCCTGGACCTTCTCACCCAGGGCGCGGTATGGAAGGACGACGTGTTCACCCTTGCGGAGAACAGCGACGTGGTGATCACGATGGTCGGCTTCCCGAGAGACGTCGAGGAGCTATACTTCGGCGACCGCGGCATAATCGCCGGAGCGCGCCCCGGCACGGTGCTGGTCGACATGACCACGTCCAGCCCGGCGCTCGCCGAGCGCATAGCCGCGGCGGCCGCGGACAGGGGCGTCTTCGCGCTCGACGCGCCTGTGTCCGGCGGGGACAGGGGGGCCAGGGAGGCCACCCTCTCCATCATGGCGGGTGGGGACGCCGCGGCCTTCGAGAGCGTGAGGCCCCTGTTCGATCTGCTTGGGAAGAGCGTGAACCACATGGGGGGGCCGGGCAGCGGGCAGCACACCAAGATGGCCAACCAGGTGGCGATAGCGTCCAACATGATGGGAGTCTGCGAGGCGATCGCGTACGCCAAAAGGTCTGGGCTCGACCCGGAGCGGGTGCTGGCCGCGATATCGGGCGGGGCGGCGGGCAGCTGGTCCCTGTCGAACCTCGCCCCCAGGATGCTGGCGGGCGACTTCACCCCTGGCTTCTACGTCAAGCACTTCATAAAGGACATGGGGATAGCCCTGGACGAGTCCGCGCGCATGGGACTGGACGCCCCGGGGCTGAAGCTGGCGATGAAGCTGTACTCCGAGCTCGCGGAGGCGGGGGGCGGGGACCTGGGGACCCAGGGGCTGTTCAAGCTGTACGACAGCTAGTACCCCGTCGCCGGCATCTCGTAGCCTCAAGGGGCTGCCCTTCCGCGCAGAGGGCGGCCCCTTAGTTGTCGGAAATGAGTTTTTTGTTTATAATCGTTGCAAGTTGTCCGGCTTGCCGGCGGAGGGGGAGTGTATAACCATGAGCTCGATGGAACAGGTGGCCGAACAGCTTCGAGGGAAGGGGTTGAAGCTGACCCCGCAGAGGCGCCTGATCATCGGCATCCTCCTGGAGGACAGGTCGCACCCGACCGTGGACGAGGTCTACAGGAAGGTGCTCGAGGTCATGCCGGAGGTGTCGAGGACCACCGTGTACAACACGATACGCGAGATGATGAGCCTGGGGGCGGTGGAGGAGGCGGGGCGGTTCGGCGCCGGGGGGATTCGCTACGAGACGTCGGACGAGCCCCACAACCACTTTCTCTGCGTGAACTGCAAGTCCCTCGTCGACGTGGACATACCGACCCCGGAGGTCGACGACGTCGAGGAGAGACTTCCCGGCTGCGTCGTGCTGCAGCGGAGGCTGACGCTTTACGGGTTGTGCGCGAAGTGCAGGGAGAGTTTGGAGAGCGAGCGAGCCGCCGAGCGCCTTCCGACCGTCGAGGGGCTCGGGGAGTGAGAGGGGGGCGCGGACCGAGCGCCCCCCCTTCGCGTCTACCTTCCGACGGGGACCAGCCCCCCCTCGGCCTCCACCCTGAATCGTCCGACCGAGCGCCTCATCTCCCCGGCCAGGCCGACCAGCTCGTCCGC
>JAKJGK010000100.1 GCA_022704435.1 Synergistota bacterium
AAGAGGCTTGACTACACGGACCGCCTCAACCTCGGCATCGGGGCGGTGCTGCACGATATCGGCAAGACCCTCATCTCCCCCTCGATCCTGAACAAACCAGGGCCTCTGAACGACGATGAATGGAAGATAATGAGGAGGCACCCGCAGGACGGTTTCGACCTTCTGCGCCCCTACACGTCGCTCATGCCGATGGTTCGAGCTATCGTGGCCTTTCACCATGAACGCCTCGACGGCAAGGGATACGGGCTGGTCGACGGAAACACTCTGCCGGGGGAGAGGATCCCCATGTCGGTGCGCATAGTGACGGTCGCCGATGCGTACGACGCCATGATCTCCACCAGGCCCTACAAGAGGGGCAGGTTGCCCTTCGAGGCGCTCGAGATACTCCAGGAGAGGGCGGGAGATCAGTTCGATCCGGGTCTCGCGCCGCTGATGGAGCAGGTTGTGATCCCCTTCCCGGAGGGGGCTCTGCTGCTCATGAGAGACGGTGCGGTGGCCTCTGTCCTCTCCGATGGCGGCCTGGGCTCGCGACATCCGAGGCCGGTCTGCCTGGTGGTCGGCACCTTCGACCGCGGCTCGAGGATGCGCCCGGGGCAGACCTTTGTCCTCGAGGAGCGCGAGACGGTGCTGCTTGGCGCTGCGACCCCGGATGAAATAGTGACCTCGACGATGCGCGAGGGAAGGGGGAAGCTCGTGATCCACTCGGCGATTCCCCCGTGGGACGACCTCTTTGCAGCCGCCCTGGAGCGAGCGGACATCGGAAGCCTGGAGCCTCCGAACGCGGGGTGACGGGCAACCTTCGCTCCAAGGGTTTTCACTCCGCAAGATTGCACAGGGACGGTTTTTCAATTATACTTATCGCAAAAAATTGAAGGGAGGGGCCAGGGTTGAATGTCGATGCCTATCTCGCCGTCGCCAGAGGCGACCGCGAGGCCGACCTGGTTCTCCGCGGCGCCCGCGTCGCGAATGTGTTCACCCTCGAATACGAGGAGACCGACGTGGCGGTGTACGGAGGGCGCATTGCCGGGGTCGGCGCGGGCTACCGCGGAGTGGTGGAGGAGGACCTGTCCGGGCTCGTGCTGACTCCAGGCTTCCTTGACGGACACTGCCACGTGGAGAGCACCATGCTCACCCCGGCGGGGTTCTCCGAGTTGACGGCGGTGCGCGGGACCACGGGTGTGGCCGCCGATCCGCATGAGATTGCCAACACCTGCGGCATGGCCGGAGTGGAGTACATGTGGCGAGAGAGCTTGGACTGTCCGATCGACCTCCTGTTCTCCGCCCCCTCCTGCGTGCCCGCCTCGTCCTTCGAGTCGCCGCTGGAGCCGCTGGACGCCTGCGCCATGCTCGAGATGTTCGATAGAGGGCTGTGCAGCTCGCTGGGCGAGGTTATGAACTACCCCGGCGTCATAGGGGGGGATCCGGCGGTGTGGGCCAAGCTGTACGCGTCCGGCAGACGTCCGAGGTCGGGGCACGCCCCTGGATTGATCGGCAGAGACCTCTGCGCCTATCTGTTGTCGGGCTGCGACTCGGACCACGAGAGCTTCACGCTGGAGGAGGGCCGCGAGAAGCTGCGCCGTGGAATGTGGCTGATGATACGCGAGGGCGCCACGGAGAAGAACCTGCAGGAGCTAGCGCCCCTCGTTGTGGAGAACGAGGCGAGGTCGAGCCGCTGCATGATGGTGAGCGACGACCTCTCGGCCCGCTACCTGAGGGATTGCGGGCACATGGACGAGAAGCTGCGCCGCGCGGTCGAATGCGGAATCTCCCCGCTCGCCGCGCTGAGGATGATCACCCTGTCGCCTGCGGACTACTTTGGCTGGCGCGACAGAGGGGCCGTCGCCCCCGGCAGACTGGCGGACCTGGTCGCTGTGGACTCCCTCGAGACGTGCCGCGTCAGGAGGGTCTGGAAGCGCGGCAAGCTGATCGCGGAGGACGGCAGGCTCCTTGGAGGGCCGGTCCCGCGTTCCGCACCGCCCGCCGTCTCCACCAGTACCCTTCCTGCGCCGAGCGAGCGGGATTTCAGGATTCTCGTCCCTCAGGGGATGAAGATCCGGGTGATCGGCTTGAAGAGGGACCAGGTGGTCACCGAGCACCTGGTGCTGCCGCCCACGATACGGGACGGCCTGGCCGTGACCGACCCTGGGCGCGACCTGGCCTGGCTGGCGGTAATGGAGAAGAACCGGGGCACCGGCAGGATGGCGGTGGGCTTCGTGCAGGGGCTCGGCCTGAAGGAGGGCGCGATATGCTCCTCCGTGGCGCACGACGCCCACAACTACATCGTTGCAGGCATGGACGCTCGTTCGATGCGTAGAGCATTCGCCCTGCTCATCGAGCTGGGAGGAGGCATCGGCGCGGTCAGGGGCGACGATGTGCTCGCCTCGCTCTCCCTTCCGGTAGGCGGCCTCATGAACGCCTCCCCCGCTGACGGAGTGATAACGGGGTTCGAGGAGGTTGAGAGGGCTGCCGGGATACTGGGCACGGAGCTGGAGCACCCCTACATGGCCCTGAGCTTCCTGTCTCTGTCGGTGATACCGGAGCTGAAACTCACGGACCAGGGGTACGTCGATCTCGGCAGGGGGGGGATACAGTCGCTGTTTGTAGGAGCATGATCGTAAAATTTCACACAGAAAGGCAGGTATAGCAATGTCGTTTTTGGAGAAACAGTTCAGGCTCAAGGAGTGCGGGACGGACGTAAAGACCGAGGTAATGGCCGGAATAACCACGTTCATGACGATGGGCTACATAATATTCGTCAACCCCGGTATTCTGTCCAACGCCGGGATGCCCTTCGGGGCGGTGATGACGGCCACGTGCCTCTCCGCGGCCATAGCGACCTACCTCATGGCCTTCATGGCGAACTACCCGATCGCTCTGGCGTCGGGCATGGGGCTAAACGCCTTCTTCGCCTTCGGCGTGGTGCTCGGAATGGGCATCTCCTGGCAGGTCGCACTGGCGGCGGTGTTCGTAGAAGGAATCCTCTTCATACTGCTGACCCTCACCAAGCTGCGGGAGAGCGTCGTCAACGACATCCCCATGTCGCTCAAGATAGGGATCTCCGCGGGAATCGGTCTTTTTATCGCATTCATCGGCCTTCAGGGGGCCAAGATAATCGTCAAGGACGAAGCAGTGCTCGTGACGCTCGGAAACCTCAAGAGCCTGGAGGTCGGCCTGGCCATAGCGGGCTTCCTCATCATGGCGGCGCTCGAGGCGCTCAGGGTCAGAGGCGCCATCCTGATCGGCATACTGGTTATCACGATCGCGGCCATTCCCCTCGGTGTGGCGCAGGCGCCGGAGAGCCTCGTCTCCTCCATCCCGTCCGTGATGCCGACGCTTATGCAGATGGACTTCTCCGGCCTGTCGAACCCCAACTTCTGGATCGTCATGTTCTCTTTCTTCTTCGTCGACTTCTTCGACACGGTGGGGACGCTCGTCGGAGTGACAAAGCGCGCCGACATGCTCGACTGCAACGGCTGCCTGCCCAAGGCGCGGGAGGCCCTGATGGCCGACGCGATCGGCACCGTGGCCGGCGCGGTGCTGGGCACCTCGACCGTGACCTCCTACGTGGAGAGCGCGAGCGGCGTGGAGGTGGGCGGCAGGACCGGCCTGACGGCCTTCGTCACGGCCACCCTGTTCATACTCGCCCTCTTCTTCTCGCCCATAGTGGCGATCGTGCCGTCCTGCGCGACGGCCCCGGCGCTGGTCCTGGTCGGAGTCTTCATGATGATGAGCCTCAAGGACCTGGACTACGGCAACTGGACCGAGCTCGTCCCGGCCTGCATCGCCATCATGGTCATGCCGTTCAGCTACAGCATCGCCGTCGGCATAGAGTTCGGGATCATCTCCTACGTGGCGATAAAGATCCTCAGCGGAAAGATGAAGGACGTCAGCGCCATCATGATCGGCCTGGCGGTGCTGTTCATCGCCAAGGAGCTGTTCTTCTAGGCGGGAGAATCACAGGACGCTTCGGCGGGGTTGAAAAATGGGAGCGCCGGGCCTCGAGCCCCGGCGCTCCTTGTTGAGCCGCTCCCGCCGCATACCTCGACCACGCCGACCACCGCCCCCGATGGTGTAGAATGTGTTCGGACGGATCCATATCCTGGACGGAGGGTGATCAGCGTGGCGCATCCCGAGTACGGCCCCGTTCATTCCAAGAAAATGACCAGGCTGTCGACCGCGATCAAGCTCGCGAGACAGATCCTGCTACTGATCGTCGTGGCGGTCCTGCTCGTCCTGTTCCTGATCGTGGGGGAGCTGCTGTTCAAGGACATCGGCTTCGACTGGTCGGAGTCGTTGCTGGTCAAGATGATCATCGAGCGAAGGTCCTTGGCCCCCTAAAGTGGCCGTCCGCGTCCCCGTCAACTAGCCCGCGCCGGTGCAGGCCCCTCAGGCCGGCTGTCGCTCGATCCTGCCCCTTCTCATGAAGATCCTTCTCTGCGTCACGCTGTCTAGCCACTGGAGGTCGTGAGTGGCTATCAGCGGCAGGGCCCCCCACATCCTGCGAGCGTCCAGTATAACCTGAGCGATGAGCTGGGCGCTCTCCTCGTCGACGTTGGCGGTGGGCTCGTCAAGCAGAAGCACCTTCGTCCGGAGCGCCAGCCTGGATGCCAGCGCGACCCTCCTGGCCTCTCCCCCCGACAGCTGGTACCACAACCTGCGCGCGAAGTCGGGGGAAAGCCCCACCATCTCCAGGGCCTCGACCACCCTGGAGCGCACGTCCTTCATCCCGCGAGCCTTTAGCCCGTACGCTACGTTCTCGAACACGGAGCGGCGGAGCAGGTACGGATCCTGCAGCAGCATGGTGGCGTCCAGGCTCCCCCTGCCGCTCTCCCCTGCGGTCGCGCCCTGAAACATAAGTTCGCCGGATATCGGAGGGAGCAGGAAGGCCAGCAGGTTGAGCAGGGTGCTCTTGCCGCTGCCGTTGTGCCCCACGAACGCCACCGGGCCGTCGTCGTACAGGGAGAGAGACTCCACGCGCAACACCGGCTTTCCCTCGTATCCGCAGACGATGTCATTGAGCTGGTACACCGGGATCCTCGCGTCAATGGTCATGCCGCGCTCCTTCCGCGCAGGAACGACACGCTCCAGTTGAGTACGAAGGAGAGGCTGAGCAGCAGGACGCCCAGTGCTATCCCGGTGGCGAAGTTGCCCTTGCCGGTCTCGAGGGTTATCGCGGTGGTGATGGTCCTGGTGTGCCACTTGATGTTTCCCCCCAGCATCATCGAGACCCCGACCTCCGCCGTGACGCGGCCGTAGGCGGTGACCGCGGCGAGGAGTATCTGGTGGCGGGCCTCCCAGAGGGTGGAGAGCAGCAGTCGGCGTCCGCGCGCGCCCAGCGTGAGCAGGGTGAATCGAAGGCGCCTGTCGGTGTTCTCGACGGCGGAGGCGGTGAGCGCCATGATTATCGGAAGGGCCAGTATCGTCTGGCCTATGGCCATGCCGCTCGTCGTGAACAGCAGCTCGAACGAGCCCAGCGGCCCCCTGTTCGAGATGAAGGCGTAGACGAACAGGCCCACCACGACGGTTGGGATCGACAGCAGGGTGTCGACCAGCAGGCGGACCGCCCTCCTTCCGGGAAAAGAGAAGTGCCCCAGGGCGAACCCGGCAGGTATGCCGATCAGCAGAGAGACTAGCATGGAAAGGCTGGACAGCTTGAGAGTCTCGAACACCGCGGACCAGACCTCCTCGTCGCCGGAGAACAGAAGATCGAATCCCTGCAGAAATCCTTCAGAGAGAAAATTCAAAATCACGCACCCTTTCAAGATGGCCGGCCCGCGACCTTGGAGTGGTTTTGGCGGGGCATTTGTCCCCCTTCGGGCGGTATATTATGGTATCATATCTCTACGCGTTACAAATCACATGTTATTAGGAGGTAGAAGATGAAATTTAGCAAGTTGTTCGCGGTTGTGCTGGTCTTCACGATGCTCTTCGCCGGGCCGGGGGCCGGCTCGGCGGCCGAGGTGCTGCGCATGGCAACGACCACCAGCACCGACAACACCGGGTTGCTCGACTACCTGGCACCGCTGCTGCTCGAGGAGAAGGGGATAGAGCTGCAGTGGGTCGCGGTCGGTACGGGCAAGGCGCTGGAGTACGGCAGGAACGGCGACGTGGACGTCCTGCTGGTGCACGACCCCGAGGCCGAGGCCAAGTTCGTGGCCGAGGGGGCGGGGGTCAACCGTAGGCAGGTCATGTTCAACGACTTCATCATCGTCGGGCCCGACTCGGACCCCGCGAAGGTGCGCGGCCTGTCGGTCACCGAGGCCTACAAGAAGATAGCCCTGGAGGCCGCGCAGTTCGCCAGCCGGGCGGACAAGTCCGGCACTCACATGGCGGAGCTGCGCCTCTGGGCCGCTGCGGGGATGCCGGAGCCGGACAAGGAGAAGTGGTACATCCAGACCGGGCAGGGGATGCTCGAGACCCTGATGATCGGCGCGGAGCGCAAGGGTTACGTGTTCACCGACCGGGGCACCTTCATCAAGTACCAGGACGCCCAGAAGGACGCCTCGGACCTGGAGATTGTCATCGAGGGCGACGACTCGCTTAAGAACCAGTACAGCGTAATCGCTGTGAACCCTGCGAAGTGGGAGAACATACGCTACGACCTGGCCCTTCAGTACATCGACTGGATGGTCTCCCCCTCGACCCAGAAGGCCATCGCCGACTTCTCCCTGCTGGGCAAGCAGCTCTTCTTCCCCAACGCGGAGCGCTAGGGTCCGCGGCAGGACGACAGTAGATACAAAAGCGTCCCCCGCCTGTCAACGGCGGGCGGACGCTTTCTCTAACACCCTGCTCGGTCAATCCCCCGCAGCCCAGCCAAGAAGCCGCTCTATCTCCTCGGGCGGGGCCGGCCTGAAGAAGTGGAAGCCCTGCGCCTCGTCGCAGCTCTCCTCCCTCAGGAAGTCCATCTGCGCCTCCGTCTCCACTCCCTCCGCCAGGGCCGAAATCCCGAGCGCCTTCGCGAGCCTTATCATTATTGCGGCGATCGTCCTGTCCCTCTCGCTCTTCACCGCGTCGTGCACGAACTGCATGTCTATCTTGATCCGGTCGAGCCGGAACTCCTTCAGCCTGCCCAGGGATGCGTATTCAGCCCCGAAGTCGTCGACAGCGACCGAGACCCCCAATCCGCTCAGCTTCTTGAGGCCCTCCCTCGCCCTCTCGGACTCCCCCAGAGTCGACAGCCTGGTCACCTCCAGCTCGAGCAGCCGCGGATCGAGCCCCTCCTCCGCCAGGATCGCGGCGAGTTTCTCCGGGAACCCGGGGTTGTAGAGCTGCACCGGCGAGAGGTTGACCGCCATCCTCATAAGCGGCGGCGCGGAGGGCATCCACTTCACCCTCTGTCGCACGGCCGCCCGCAGCACCCACTCCCCGATGACATCCATCATGCCGTTCATCTCGGCCAGCGGGATGAACTCAAGAGGGGGAACGACTCCCATCTCCGGGTGATTCCACCTGAGCAGAGCCTCCACCCCTGAAACAGCGCCCCCGGCGACGCTCACCTGGGGCTGGTAGTGGACGGTCAGCTCGCCGCGCAGGTGGGCCCCGAAGAGGTCTCCG
>JAKJGK010000001.1 GCA_022704435.1 Synergistota bacterium
CCGCCGATTCCGTCCATGGCGGGCGAGCGCGGAGTGTACGTGATGGGAGTGGAGGCGGGGGGCACCGTCATTCTGGACGGAGAGCGGATTCTCAGCGATGAATCGCTGGTGGTGGACGATAGAGTGTAGACGGGGGGAAGGGGACGTCGTCATGGCAAACGAGAATAAAGCAAGCAAGGCGAGCATCGGCGGAAAGCTGGCGATGGGCTTCGGGACGGTGGTGCTGATCGCGCTGATACTGGGGCTTATCGGAGTCGTCGGAATAAACCGCCTGTCGGACACGATGGGGTATGTCGCAGGGGACCGGTTCTCGGACCTTCGCTCGCTCGCCGGGCTGAACTACCAGCGCATGGTCATCACGGCGGATACTCTGGATGCCCTTCGGGCGGAGGGGCGCCCGAACCGCGACGAGGCCATTCGGAGGATTCTGGCGAGGCGCAGGGACGCCTGGGGGAGCATAGACGAACATTGGAGCGCGCTGCTCTCGTACCCCAGGCAATCCGAGGAGGGGAGGCAACTCCTCGGGATACTCGAGGTCCAGTACAAGTCGTGGCGTCAGGTCAACGCAGAGATGGACAGGCTCCTGGACGAGATAACCAAGGCCGTCACGGAGGAGCGCAAGGCGGCGCTCTTCCAGGAGTACAGCGTGCTGGCCGAGAGGGTCATGACGGTCTCCGACGCAATGGGGAGCACCTTCGTGAGGCTGACCGGCAACAACGACAAGAACACTGCGCTCGTCGTCGAGGGGGCGCGCAGGGAGGCCGAGAGGGCCGGGATGCTCTCATACATGACCATGTTCCTGGGGGTCTTTGCAGCCATCGCCATCACCGCCGGGATATCCAGGGGCATAGTCAGGCCGCTGTCGCAAACCGTCTCGTTTCTGTCCCGTCTCACGGAGGGCGACCTGCGCGCCGACATCCCGGTGGATCTGCTGGCCAGGCCGGACGAGCTGGGAACGCTGGCGAAGGCGGTCCAGGAGCTTACCTCGAGCCTGCGCGATCAGATCTCCTCCATGAAGGATATGGCCACCGCGCTCGCAGGCGCGACCTACAGGATATCGGAGTCCGTGTCGTCCGTAACGGCGGCGGCGGAGGAGTCCGGGGCGGCGGTAGTCGAGACCTCCGCCGCTATGGAGGAGGTGCGCACCACCGCCGAGATCACCAGCAAGAAGACGAAGGAGGTGGCCGAGAGCGCGCAGCAGGGCCTCCAGGTGATGAAGCGGGGCAGAGGGGCCGAGGATTCGCTCTTCAGCGGTATGAAACTGGTCAGTGAACGGATGAACTCCATCGCCGAGACCATTATGCAGCTGAACGAGCAGAGTCAGGAGGTCGGCGAGATAACAGGCACGGTCGAGGATCTCGCCGAGCAGTCGAATCTGCTGGCCATCAACGCGGCGGTCGAGGCGGCGAAGGCGGGAGAGCAGGGGCGCGGATTCTCGGTAGTGGCCCGGGAGATAAAGAGCCTCGCCGAACAGTCGAAGCAGTCGGCGAAGGAGGTGCAGAGGATTCTTCGCGACATAAGAAAGGCCACCAGCGCCTCCGTCATGGTGATAGAGCAGGGTTCGAAGGCCGTGGAGCAGTGGGCGGTGGACGCGGTCCCCTCGAAGGAATCCATCCAGAACCTGACCGCCAGGTTCGTGCAGTCGGCACAGTCCGCGGCCCAGATAGCGGCCGCCAACAACGAACTGTTGTCGGGAATGGATCAGGTGGCGCAGGCTATGGAGAGCATCAGGACAGCGGGCGAACAGAACGTCGCCATGATGAAAGACCTCGAGTCGGCGTCCGTTGACCTGAGGGAGATGGGGCGGAACCTCTCCCAGCTCGTCGAGCGATATCGCCTGTGAAGCGGGAGAACCAGCAGCGAGCCTCATGAGCCTGACGGACAGGGAGTTTCTGGAAGAACTTAGACAGGATTTCGTCGAAGAGGCGGGCGAGTACCTGCACACCATGGTGTCGAGCCTGCTCGACCTCGAGAGGAACCGTGGGGATGCGGAGGAGCCTGTCGAGGAGCTGTTCAGGGCCGCCCACAGCCTCAAGGGAGCGGCCCAGGCCGTGGAACTCCCCGCGATATCCTCCGCTTGCCAGGTGATGGAGAGCGTCTTCTCGCGCATAAAAAAAGGGTCGCTGAAGCTAGGTGCCGACGGCTACGACCTGCTCCAGCGAGCCACGGACACCCTGGCGGGCATGGTCGACTCGGGGGAGGGCGAGGACGCGGGCGCCACGGCCCCGCTTGTCCGCGAGATAGAGGGGCTGCTCGTGGGAGCCGCCGACCCGGCAACGTTCGCAAGTCCAGCCCCCGCGATCAAGGCCGGCTCGCCGGGCGGAGACCGGGCTCCGAGCGCGGACCTGCGGACGCAGGCGCACGAGACGGTGCGCATCTCCTCCTCGAAGCTCGACTCCCTTCTTTTGAAGGCCCAGGAGCTGATCGCGATGAACATCGCGCTTGCCGTACGCATAGGCGACGCCCAGGAGCTGCTGAACCTGGAGTCGGAGCTGGAGAGGGAGTGGGACTCCGCCATCGCCTCCCTGAGGAGGGAGGGGGGAGGAGCGGGGTCGCGGGCCGGGCTCGAGGGGTTCATGCGCTCCGGCAGGAGGGCCCTGGGCAGGATGCGCGAGAGGCTGCGAAGGCTGGAGAACTCCCTCCGCGCCGATCACCGCATGGCAGTGGGGCTGGCGGACGATCTCATCGAGGACGCAAGGACCGCGGCCATGCTGCCGCTTTCATCGCTCCTGTCCGCGTTTCCCAAGATCGTCCGCGATCTCTCCCGCGACTTGGGCAAAGAGGTGGAGGTCGTACTGCTGGGGGGCGAGACCGAGGTCGACAAGCGTGTGCTGGAGGGGCTGAAGGACCCGCTCGTCCACTTGGTGCGCAACTGCGTCGACCACGGGCTTGAGCGGCCGGAGGAGCGGCTGGCGGCAGGCAAGGCCCCGTCGGGCAGGCTGACGATATCCGCCTCCCAGGTGGCGGGCGGCAGGATGGAGCTGCTGGTGTCGGACGACGGACGCGGGATCGACGCCGCGAAACTGCGCAAAAAGGCGGTCGAATCCGGGGCGATGTCTCAGGTTGAGGCGGAGAACCTGGACGATTCGTCCGCCCTCGAGCTCATATTTCGCTCTGGATTCTCCACCAGCTCGGCCGTGACCGAGATCTCGGGGCGAGGCCTGGGCATGGCCATACTCCGCGAGGGGGTCGAGGGGCTGGGGGGCAGGTTGAGCATAGAATCGGAGAGTGGCGCGGGGTCGACCTTCCGTCTCAACCTGCCCCTTGCGCTGGCAACCCTTCGAGGGGTCCTCGTGGAGGAGCGGGGCCGGCTGTTCGTCATCCCGTCAACCAACATAGAGAGGGTGGGCAGGGTGGACAGGTCGGAGGTCAGGCGGACAGGGCGGTCCGAGAGCATCCTGGTAGACGGGGTGCCTGTGGCGCTCGCAGGCCTTGGCGACGTCCTCGAGATGCCCGCGCGGGATGATGTGGCGGAGGGCGGCAGGCTGCCCTATGTGGTGGTGGAGGCCGGCGGCCTGGTCTGCGCGTTCCGCGTGGACAGGGTGCTTGACGAGCGGGAGATGCTGATGAAATCCCTCGGCAGCCTGCTGGCGAGGGTGCGCAACGTGGCCGGGGCGACGGTACTCGGCACGGGCGAGGTGGTGCCGGTCCTGAACTCCGCCGACCTGGTGCGGTCGCTCAGAAGGGGCGATGCCGGGCGACCGTCGGGTGCCCTCGACGAGGGCGCGAGGCGTCGAAGGATCCTCGTGGTCGAGGATTCGATAACCTCGCGCACACTCCTCCGAAGCATGCTCACCGCCGCCGGGTACGACGTCGGGGTGGCGGTCGACGGACAGGAGGCCTGGGAGTTCCTCACCGGCGGCGAGGTGGACGCCGTGGTCGCCGATGTCGAGATGCCCCGCATGAACGGGCTTGAGCTGACGCGGAGGATACGGTCGGAGCCGGCCACCGCCGCCCTGCCCGTGCTGCTCGTGACGTCGCTGGAGTCCGAGGAGGACAGGGAGAGAGGGGCGGAGGCCGGTGCGGACGCCTACTTAGTGAAGAGCGGCTTCGACGGGGAGGCCCTGTTGGAGGCGCTGCATCGGCTTTTGTAGAGGGGAGGTCGTCCTTCCTCGTGATCAACGTGCTTGTCGTCGATGATTCTCCGGTATTGCGCAGGCTACTCTGGCGAATCCTGGAGAGCGACCCCGAACTGCATGTCGCGGGGAGCGTGGACAGCGGAGAGGCCGCACTGGAGTTCCTGGCCGGGAGGGAGGTGGATGTCGTCACCATGGACATCCACATGACCGGCATGGACGGATTCGAGACCACGCGGACGATAATGGAGTCTGACCGTCCCCTTCCAGTGGTCATGGTGAGCTCGTGCTGGGACCCGGTGGAGGTGGAGAAGACGTTCGAGGCCATGGGTGCGGGAGCGGTGGCGATACTGGGCAAGCCGCCCGGGACGGTCGCAGGGAGCGACGACTACTCCAGGGAGCTGCTGAGGGTGGTCAAAGAGGCGGCAGCCTCCAGGGTGAACCGCCTCAGGCGCAGAGGGGGGAACGCGACCAGGTCGGGCGAACGAGCGGACTACGTCAACCCGGCAGGGGGGCGCACTCCGCCTGCAGCCGACGGCGGCCGAATCTCGATCGTCGCGGTGGGGGCGTCTACCGGGGGGCCCCAGGCGCTGGCTGAGTTCCTGGCCCCCCTGCCGGAGCACTTCCCCCGCCCCATCCTGGTGGTGCAGCACATCGCGAAGGGCTTTACACCGGGCCTGGTCGACTGGCTGGGAAGGGCCGCCCGGCTTCGGGTGGTCATGGCCCGCGAGGGGGAGAGGCCGGAGGGAGGCCTGGTCTACGTGGCCCCGGAGGGCCTTCACATGGGGCTGGGCACCGGGGGGCTGTTGACCCTTTCGGACGATCCTCCGGAGCACCTGGTCCGCCCGTCCGCCTCGTGGCTCTTCAGGAGCGTGGCGGCGGTCCACGGGGGCAGGGCGGCGGCCATCCTGTTCTCGGGCATGGGCAGCGACGGCGCGGTGGAGCTGGGGCAGCTGCGAGCCCTCGGCGCCGTCACATTCGCCCAGGACCGGGAGAGCTCGGTGGTGTGGGGGATGCCGGGGGAGGCGGTTCGCCTCGGCGCGGCCGCGCACGTGGGGGATCCGTCCCGGATCGCGTCCATCCTGCTTGACGCGGTCATGCCAAGCGGGAGGAGTGAAAGGCACGACTGAAAAAATCGGGCGGTTGACGTTTCAATGCTTACTGGCTATAATGCCGCCAAATGTGGTTGAGTAAACGCGATGAAGCGGACTGTCCTAGTAATACGCTGCCGCCAGAGAAGGGGGTCCGAGGGCTGAGAGGCTCCCCCGGCAGTGACGAAGGGCGCAAAGACCGCGGAGCGGGGGCTGAAACGGCCTGCACGGCCGGCAGTACGCCCACGGGAGGCTCCCGTCACAGGGCTTGAGCGGGGCGCGGGGGCGCGCCCAAGCAGGGTGGTACCGCGAGACATATGGCTCGTCCCTTCAGTGGGGCGGGCCATTTTTTTACAGACACAGCGCGAGGGAGAGAGGCGCAGGATATGGGTGACTGGTTGGCTGTGAACGAGAAAGGTCGTTTGGTCCTCGAGGGGTGGGACTCGGTCGAACTTGCGGGGCGCTTCGGCACGCCTCTTTATGTCCTCTCCGAGGGCGCGATCAGGCGCAGGTGCGGTGAGCTGAGGGAAACCTTCATCGACAGGTGGGAGAACGCCTCCGCGGTGTACGCGGGGAAGGCGTTTCTCACCCTGGCGATGTGCAGGATAGTTCAGTCCGAGGGGCTCGGGTTGGACCTGGTCTCTGGCGGCGAGCTGTTCACCGCCTCAGCCGCGGGCTTTCCCCTGGACAGGGCCCTGCTGCACGGCAACGGAAAAACCGGCGAGGAGCTGGCCCTCGCGCTGGCCAGCGGAGTTGGCCGAATCGTGGTGGACAGCCTGTCCGAGCTGGAGACGCTGGAAGAAGTGGCATCCTCGTCGGGAAGGACGGCGTCCGTGCTGCTGAGGGTCTCCCCCGGGGTGGATCCGCATACCCACAGGTATATTGTCACCGGGCACACGGGGTCGAAGTTTGGCTTTCCGGTGGCGGGCGATTCCCTTAGGGAAGCCGTCCGCCGCGCGATGGGGTCGTCCCGCGTCCGGCTCAAGGGATTCCACTTTCACATAGGGTCGCAGATTTTCGAGAAGGACTCCCACGTGATGTCCGTCGATATTCTGACGGGGGCCATGGCGGAGTTCAGGCGGGACTTGGGGCTGGTGACGGAGGAGCTGAACATGGGGGGCGGCTTCGGGGTCGACTTCACCCAGGAGGGGCGGACGCCGAGGATCGAGGAGTTCACGGACGCCATGATGGCGCGACTGTCGGACCGGTGCCTCGATCTCGGGATGGAGCGCCCTCGCGTGGTGATAGAGCCTGGGCGATGGATCGTCTCCGAGGCTGGCGTGACCCTCTACTCGGTGCAGACGGTCAAGAGGCTGGACGGTGGTCTGACCTACGTTGCGGTGGACGGAGGCATGAGCGACAATCCCAGGCCGTCCCTCTACGGGGCCAAGTACCGCGCGGTGGCGGCCGGCAGTATGAAAGAGGAGGCTACGGAGGTCGTGACACTGGCGGGCAAGTGCTGCGAGTCGGGCGATATCCTGGTGGAGGGGATGAGGACCCCGCCGCTGTCGAGGGGAGACATCGTCGCAGTGCTCAACACGGGCGCCTACACCTTCTCCATGGCGAGCAACTACAACCGGCTGCCGCGACCGGCGGTGGTCCTGGCAAGCGAGGGCCGGGCCGACGTGATAGTGCCCCGCCAGAGCTACGAGGACCTGGTTCGCGGCGAGGTCATACCGGGACACCTGGAGTAGCGCGGCCCGGGCGCGCCGGGCCGCGGGAGGCTTCGGCCCCGTTTTCGGGGGCAAGAAGCAAGCGACCATAAAAAAAAGGGGGAAGGAACAGATATGAGAAGAGTTGTACTGCTGCTTTGCGCGCTGGCGTTGCTCGGCGCGGCGGGGTCCGCCGCCGGCGAGGAGGTCGTGAGGATAGGTCACTCGGTCTCACTGACCGGAGGCGCCTCTATGTGGGGACAGTCGGAGGCGAGGGCGCTCGACATGCTCGCGGACAGGATCAACGCCTCGGGCGGGATCCTTGGAAAGCGGGTCGAGTTCGTCCGGTACGACAACCGAAACGACGGGGTGGAGTCGGTCAACGTGGCCAGGCGCCTGGTGTCCGACGGGGTGGTGGCGGTGATAGGTCCGGCTCAGAGCGGCAACGCGATAGCCTCCGCGCCGGTGTTCGAGAGGGCTGAAATCCCGATGGTGGTGACCACCGCGACCAACCCGTACGTCACCATAGACCAGCGCACCGACAAGGTCCGTCCGTACGCCTTCCGTCCCTGCTTCATCGACCCCTTCCAGGGCACGGTGGCCGCCCGGTTCGCCATAACGGACCTCGGAGCGAAGAAGGGGGCCATCCTCTACGACGTAGGCTCCGACTACGGCCAGTGGCTCGCGCGCTACTTCGAGGAGGCCTTCGTCGCAAAGGGAGGCGAGGTAGTTGCGAAGGAGGCCTTCAGGACAGAGGAGCTCGACTATCGCGCCCAGCTCGGCAAGATCAAGGAGCTGGGGCCCGACGTCATATTCATACCCACCAGCCAGAAGGAGGCCGCGATGGCCGCCAAGCAGGCGCGCGACCTCGGCATCGAGGCCGTCCTGCTGGGCACTGACAACTGGGGCAGCCCCGATCTCATAGAGCTCGGCGGCAGCGCTATCGACGGCGGGTACTTCGTCAACCTGACCGACCTGGCCGACCCTGACATACAGGAGTTCGTAGCGGAGTACAAGGCGGCCTTCGGAGAGGACCCGGTGCTTCCCAACCCGGTCATGGCCCAGGACGCGCTTCTCATGATCGTCGACGCCCTCGACAGGAGCGGCGGCGCGGGCGGCGAGCCCCTGGCCGAGGCCCTTGCGACCATCAAGGACCTCAAGGTGACCAGCGGAGTGCTAACGGTGGACCCGGCGGACCACAACCCGCTCGACAAGCCCGCGGTGATCCAGCAGGTGGACGTGGCAAACGCCGCGTTCAAGTTCGTCAAGAAGTACGTATCCGTCGAGGATTAGACAAAACACAGGGGGCGGGGCCTGATCTCCCCGCCCCCGAAAAAGAAAGCGTGAGCCGCATTGTTCCTTCAAACCTTGATAACAGGCCTCTCCATAGGGGGCATCTACTCCCTCATGGCCGTGGGCTACTCGCTCGTCTTCAGCGTGCTTAACTTCAGCAACTTCGCTCACGGCGCGGTGATAATGCTCGGCGCCTACGTCGGGCTGGCGCTCGCCACGAAGCTCAACCTCGGGCTCGGCCTGGTGCTGGCCGGGAGCGTGGCCGGCGCGGGGATCATAGCCGTGCTGAACGAGCGCCTGGCCTACTCCAGCCTGAGGAGAAGAAAGGCCCCCTCCCTCTACCTCATGATAAGCGCGATGGGGTGCTCGGTCTTCCTCGAGAATATGGTCTACGCCACCATCGGCTCGCGCTTCTACGCCTTCCCGGAGTTCTTCGGCAGGCAGGTGATAAGCCTGTGGGGGAGCAGCGTCAGTCTGCTGGACACGGGCGCGTTCGTCTTCTCGCTGCTGGCCATCTGGGGGCTGCACCTGTTCGTGGGGCGCACCCGCACCGGGATAGCCATACGGGCCGGTGTGTCCGACATGACGATGTGCTCCCTGATGGGGGTGGACCTGGACAGGCTCATAGCCGTAGTCTTCCTGCTGGCCGGCGGTTTCGCCGGTGTGGCCGGGGTCTTCCTGGGGATCAAGTACCTGGTCTACCCGACCATGGGGTGGGTCACCAACAAGGCCTACATAGCCGCGGTCATAGGGGGGCTCGGCAGTCTGCCGGGCGCGCTGGCCGGAGGGCTGATACTCGGGGTTGTCGAGACCTTCGTCTCTACCTACGTTTCCAGCGTGCTGCGGGATGTCTTCAGCTTCACCCTGCTGGTAGCCTTCCTGGTGATGCGGCCGGAGGGCCTGTTCGGACGCGGCGGAGAGGAGAAGGTCTGACGATGGATTATATTCTCTCCATTGTGATACTCGGCGGGATAAACATGGTCGCTGTGCTGGGTCTGTCCATATTCACCGGGTTCACCGGCCTGTTCTCGCTCGGGCACGCGGCGTTCGTCGCCGTCGGGGCCTACACGTCGGCCATCCTGACCTACTACTACTTCGTGAACTACTACCTAGCCCTAGCGGCCGGGGCGGCGGCGGCGGGAGCCGTCAGCCTTATAATTGGCGCGCCCACCCTCAGGGCGAAGCTGCGCAGCGACTACTTCGCCATAGCGGTGCTCGGCTTCGGCGAGGCCCTGCGCGTGCTGCTGGAGAACCTGGATATCACCAACGGAGCGCGCGGCCTGCCCGGCATCGACAGCTTCACGACCCTGCCGATCGTGGCGGCCTGCCTCGCGGGGGGGGTATTCGTCGCAAAGAACTTTCTCAGGTCGCGCTGGGGGGTTGCCTGCATAGCGATCCGAGAGGACCCGGTAGCGGCCGAGACCGCAGGGGTCAGGCTCTTCCGCACGCGGCTGTTGTCGCTGGTGGTGAGCGCGGTCTACTGCGGCCTGTCCGGCGGGCTACTGGCCCACTTTCTCTCCTTCATCCAGCCCCAGATGTTCACCCTGGTTCAGTCCACCCAGCTGCTGGCGGCGGTGATCGCAGGCGGCATGGGCAGCATCTCCGGGCCGCTGGTCGCCTCCTTCGTCTTCATCGCCCTGCCCGAGGCGCTGAGGGTGGCGCAGATGTGGCGCCTGGTGGCCTACGGGCTGTTGCTGGTGCTGATAATGGTCTTCCGGCCGCAGGGGCTCCTGGGCTACTCCGAGCTGTCGTCCCTGTTCCGGAGAGGGACCGGCGGGAAGGAGGAGAGGCGCTCATGAACGAAGGACAGCCCCTGCTCTCGGCTCGCGGCCTCACCAGGGACTTCGGCGGCATACGGGCGGTCGACACTCTCTCCTTCGACGTGGCGGAGGGCTCGATCACCGGCATCATCGGGCCGAACGGTGCCGGCAAGACCACCGTGTTCAACCTGGTCACGGGCCTGTACAGGCCGTCCTCGGGCTCGGTTCTGTTCAGGGGGGAGGAGATAGGCGGCAGACGGCCCGACGCGATCGTGAGGCTGGGGATCGCCAGGACTTTCCAGAATATCCGCCTGTTCAACCGCCGCACATGTCTGGAGAACGTGCTGACGCCGCTGCTTCAGAGGGTGAAGTGCAGCTTCGTCGGAGCCATGCTGGGTCTCCCCTCCGTGCGGAGGCTTGAGCGGGAGCTCAAGGAACGGGCGCGCTCGCTGTTGATGACTCTGGGGCTGGAGAGGTACGCTCTAGCAGCGGCCGGGACCCTCCCCTACGGCCTCCAGAGGAAGCTGGAGATAGCGCGCGCCCTCGCGACCGAGCCGTCGCTGCTGCTGCTGGACGAGCCCGCGGCGGGCATGAACCCGGGGGAGACAAAAATGTTGGCCGACCTGATCTCGGAGATCCGCGAGCGGTTCGGCATCACCATGCTACTCATCGAGCACCACATGGACCTGGTGATGAACGTCTGCTCGCCCATCGTGGTGATGAATTTCGGCTCCCTGCTGGCGTCCGGCACACCGGACCAGGTGAGGGCGAACGGCGAGGTCGTGGCGGCATACCTCGGGGCGGGGAGGAAACGATGAACGCACTGGACGTCGAGAACCTTAACGTGCACTACGGCGCGGTCCATGCCGTGCAGGGAGTATCGTTCGCGGTGGCGGAGGGGGAGTTGGTCGCCATCGTAGGGTCGAACGGCGCGGGCAAATCCACCATCATGTGGGCTCTTTCGGGCGTGAAGGAGCGCTCCGGCGGGGCGGTTCAGCTATTCGGGTCGCCGTTGCCGTCGAGGCCTCACGACGTCGTGGCCCGCGGTCTGGCCCTCGTGCCGGAGCGGCGACGCCTGTTCTCCGACCTGTCGGTGGAGGAGAACCTCGTCATGGGGGCGTATCTCAGAGGGGACGACGAAGGAACGAGACAGGACAGGGAGCGCTGCTTCCAGCTGTTCCCGGTCCTGAAACAGAGACTTTCCCAGCGCTCAGGGACCCTCTCCGGCGGCGAGCAGCAGATGCTGGCCATCTCCCGCGCCCTGATGAGCAGGCCGAGGCTGCTGCTGCTGGACGAGCCCTCCCTGGGCCTTGCGCCCATACTGGTCGACGCCCTGATGGATACGATACTCAGGATCAGGAGCGAGGGCGTGACCGTGCTGCTGGTGGAGCAAAACGCGGCCCGCGCGCTTGAGATCGCGGACCGCGGGTACATACTGGACGCGGGCAGGTTCGTGAAAAGCGGCCCCGGGCCGGAGCTTGCCGAGGACCCGGAGATCCGCAGGGCCTACCTGGGAGGGTAGGGATCAGACACCCTCCGACCCGTTCAGCGCCCTGCGGACGGTGGAGAGCCCCTCCATGATGCGCCTGGCCACGTCCGGGCGGTTCATTGTGTAGAGATGGACCCCGTCGGCCCCCCAGGAGAGCAGGTCGATGATCTGCTCGGTAGCGTAGGCCATCCCCGCCTCGGCTAACGCGTCGGGCGAGTGCTCGTACCGGGACATGATGCGCGCGAAGCGGGGCGGGATGGAGGCGCCGCACAGTGACACGATCCTGCCGATCTGGCGCGAGTTCAGCACCGGCATGACGCCGGCGAGGACCGGGACTTCGATCCCTGCCGCCCGCACCGTGTCGACGAAGCGGAAGAAGATTTCGTTGTCGAAGAAGAGCTGGGTGACCAGGAAGTCCGCCCCGGCGTCCACCTTCTCCTTCAGGTGGACCAGGTCCTCCTCCAGGGAGGGGCACTCGGGGTGACCCTCCGGATAAGAGGCCGCGCCCAGCGAGAAGTCGCTGAAGTGCCCCCTCCTGATGTGCCTGATGAGGTCCGAGGCGTGCAGGAAGTGGCTCGCGCCCCCCTCGGGGCGCGGGTCGCCCCTCATCGCCAGGACGTTGCGAACCCCCTCCTGCTCCAGCTCCTCGAGGATTTCCTCCACCTCCGCCGGGGTGGACCCCATGCACGTGAGGTGGGCCAGCGAGACCAGGCCCCACCTGTTCTGCGCCGCGGATGCAATCTCCACCGTGCGCTCCCTGCTGCTGCCGCCGGCACCGTAGGTGACGCTGATGAAGTCCGGGGCGAGGGGCTTCAGCTCCGCGATAGTCGTGTATATGGTCTCGATCGGATACTCCGGCTTGGGCGGGAATATCTCGAAGGAGATGGACGGTCTTCTTTGACGCAGGATCTCGTGTATGTGCACGGGCGGACCTCCCCCTAATCTCTCCCCCTGCCCGACAGCAGGGATTCCACCAGCCTGACCGCGCTCACCGCGTCCGGCGCGTAGCCGTGGGCGCCTATCGAGCGGGCGAACGACTCGCTGACGGAGGCCCCTCCGACGATGACGAGGACCTTGGGAAGGCGGCGCGCCAGCTCGGCGGTGGCCTCGCCCATCCTGTTCATCGTGGAGGTCATCAGGGCGGACAAGCCCACTATGTCGAACCCGCCCCTCTCCGCCTCCTCGACTATCCTGGAGGAGGGCACGTCCTTGCCGAGGTCCGCCACCGTAAAGCCGTGGCTCCTGAGCACTGTCCCGACCACGTTTTTTCCCAGGTCGTGAAGGTCGCCCTCCACCGTCGCAAGGAGGATCCTGCCCCTGGACGCCGCGCCCCCCGCGCTCTCCACCAGCTCCATCGCCAGGTCGCAGGCCCGCTGCGCCGACGCGGCCGAGGCCATCAGCTGGGGAAGGAAGAAGTCCCCCCTGTCGTAGCGCCTCCCGACCTCCTCCAGCGCCGGGATCACGCCCCTGTTCACCATGTCTATGGGTGCGGTCCCCGCGTCGAGCATGGCCCTGGCGCACCCCTCCGCCTGCTGTTCGTCCCCGCGCAGTATCGACAGGGCCAGTGGCTCGAAACTCGGCTCGACCTGGAGATCGTCCTCCGCGGCGGGTATCTTCGCGCCCGCACTCTCCCTCCCGGCCTCGGCAGGGGGAGAGGCGAACGAGGCGAACGAGGCGGAGGAAGCGATGAACCTGCGCCCCTCTCTGTCTCGCCCCGCCAGGAGCTCGGAGGCGGCGACCGTCTCCATCATCGAGGTGTCGAGCGGATTCAGTATGGCTACGTCCAGGCCCGCGGAGATGGCCATGGCGGTGAACGTCCTGTTGAGAAGGGAGCGTGCAGGCATGCCGTGCGAGACGTTGCTGACCCCCAGCACGGACGTCACCCCCTCGTCGGCCAGGTAGGACAGTGCGGAGAGGGTGACGCGCGGCGCGCCCTGGTCGGCGCCCGCCGCCAGCGCCAGCCCGTCCACCAGCAGGCCCTCGCGGGGGAAGCCGACGGAGTCGGCGGTCCGCAGGATCTTTCGTATGACCGACCTCCGAGCCTTGAAGCTCTCGGGCAGGCCGTACTCGTCTATGGGCAGCACTATGACGGAGGCTCCGTGTCTGGCGGCCAGGGCCAGCCCCGGCAGCAGGACTTCCTCTCTGGCCGTGAACGAGTTGAGCAGGGGGATGCCGGTCGCCACTGAAAGCCCGGCCTCCAACACGGAAGGGCTGTCGCTGTCTATCGACAGCGGAAGCCGGGTCGACTGACCGGCAGCCGCCACCGCCGCCCTCATCGCAGCCTGCTGGTCCAGCCCGGGCAGGCCGACGTTCACGTCTATCACGTGAGCCCCCGCCTCGGACTGGAGGCGGGCCTCCTCCCTAAGGGTCGTCCAGACCGATCGCCCCACCTCGTCCCTCAGGGGCGACTTTCGCGACACGTTGATCCTCTCGCCTATTATGCAGAAGGGGTGACCTCTGCCCGCGAGGACGAGATGGCTCCGGCTCGCCAGAGGGGTGCCTCCGGAGCGCGAGGGCCCTCTGCGCCCGACCCCGCGCAAAGCGGTGACCAGGGCCGAGACGTGCTCCGGGGTGGAGCCGCAGCAGCCTCCCACGACCGAGGCGCCAGCCTCGGCCAGCTTTCTCCCCCACTCCGCGAAGGCCGTCGGTGAGCAGTACTCGCCCTCTCCCGGCAGCCCGGCGTTCGCGTACACGAAGACAGGGATGTCGGCATGCTCGCTCAGGACTCGCGCGACCGGCACGTAGGCTTCAGGACCCACTCCGCAATTGGCACCGACCCCCGCCGCTCCGACCATCGCGGCCCAGCGCGCCGCCACCTCCGGCGGAGTGCCGGTCACGGTGCGCCCCTTCTGGTCGAAGGTGAAGCTGACGACGAACGCCACTCCCGGGCAGACGTCCCTGGCCGCCATCACGGCGGCCTTCGCCTCCCTCAGGTCCATCATCGTCTCGATCAGCAGCAGATCGACCCCTCCCGCGACGAGCCCCTCCATCTGCTCCCTGAACGCCAGGTACGCCTGGTCGAAGGAGAGGGGGCCGAAAGGCTCCAGGAGCTCCCCAAGCGGCCCCACCGAGCCTGCCGCGAGGGCGCCGTCGCGGCAGGCCCCGCGAGCCAGGCGGGCGGCCCGTTCGTTTATCTCTCGCGCCCTTCCGGCGAGCCCGCGGTGGGCCATCTTGACCGGTGTCCCGCCGAAGGTGTTGGTCTCGATTATCCGCGCCCCGGCGTCCAGGTAGGCCTCGTGAATCGAGGTGACTACATCGGGTCGGTCCAGGTTCATCTCCTCGGGGAGAGCCGGGGGTTGCCACCCTCTGTCGGCCAGGAGCGTCCCCATGCCTCCATCGAGCGGCACCACGCCGTCATGCCCCTCTATCCAGCGGATGAATTCCTCTTTTTTCAACCAAGTCCCCTCCAGTCGCCAAGTATCGCTTCCGACGATGATAGCAAAAAGCGGTGAATAAGTGTAGAGTAGACTGGTGACCACACAAGGAGGCGGGCGAGATGATACCCTTCGTGAAGATGCAGGGCAACGGCAACGACTTCATAGTCCTTGACAACAGGGACGGGCGGTTCGGGGAGGGCGAGCTCCCGGAGATGGCTCGACGCTTCTGCCCCAGACGATCCTCCCTCGGGGCGGACGGCATCCTGGTGCTCGAGCGGGCGGATGGTGCGGACTACGCCATGAGGCTGTTCAACGCTGACGGCAGCGAGGGCGAGATGTGCGGCAACGGCGCCCGCTGCATCGCCAGGTACGCTCACGAGAAGGGCATAGCCGGTGCCTCGCATGCCTTTTCGACCCTGGCGGGCATCATGAGGGCCGAGGTCGAACCCCCCTTCGTCGACCTCGACATGGGCAGGATATCCCTCGACGGCTCGTGGTTCAACAGGGAGGTGACCGCCCTCGGCAGGACCTTCCCGGCCTCTTTCCTGGTGGTCGGAGTTCCCCACCTGGTGCTGTTCGAGGGCGCAGCGCCCCTGACGCGCTATGAGATGGTCGAGGCGGGGCGCGAGCTTAGGCACGACACCGCCCTCTTCCCCTGCGGGACGAACGTGAACTTCGTCTCGGGGAGGCCGGGTGAACGAAGGATACGCTCTGTAACCTACGAGAGGGGTGTGGAGGACCTGACCGACTCCTGCGGCACCGGCTCCACCGCCTCCGCGATAGCCTGGGTCGTGAGAGGCGGCCAAGCTCCTGACCGGGAGTCCGTCGAGGTGGAAAACCCAGGGGGCCTCAACTGCGTGACCCTGCGCTTCGATCTCCCTGACGGAGGCATATCGGCATCCCTGAAGGGCAGGACGGTCATGGTAGCGGAGGGAGTGCTGTTCTAGGTCCCTGGATTTCCTGCCGCGCACGCGCCGGTCGGTCGTCCCGTCCCCGGAGGGGTGCGGACATGCGAAGAGAGATCGTGATGGTAAAATTGTCTGAGTTGACGAGGAAGTCATTATGCGCCTCGAGTACTGGAGAAGGAGGTAGGCAAGGATGAAGAAAGTGCTGATAGCGTTGGTCGCGCTCGTGGCGATCGCCGCGGGGGCCGCGTGGACCCTGAACTTCGCGGGCGACCTGGTGGTCAGGGAAGCGGGCTCGGCGGTCAAGGAGCTCATGGGCGCTGATCTCAGGGTTGCGGAGATCAGCGGGAACCCGATAAGAGGCTTCTCCATGAGGGATGTGTCTCTTTCCAGGGATGGGGCGCAGCTCTTCAGCGCGCGGAATATCGACGTCTCCCTGAACCTGATGTCCCTGCTGTCGAAATCCCCTAAACTGAGCATGCTCACGGTAGGCGGAGTGGAGCTCGACGCGGACGAACTCGCCGCGCAGGTCGCCCAGCTCAAGTTCGAGGGAGGGGGAGGCGAGATGCCCATCGAGACCGTTCGTGTGGTCGACAGCACGATCAAATCGAAATGGGGCAGGGTGGGCATCAGCAGGACCGACCTGTCGGCCAGGGGGCCCGATATCGAGGCCGACATCGACCTTGCGGTCAACAGCGTGCCGCTTAAGGGATCCATCACCGCTCGAGTCGAGGGGAGCGACGCCGAGATTCGCTCCATGTCCCTGAAGATCGGAGGGGGTGAGGTGAACGCTTCCGGCAGGTTGCTTCCATCGCTGGCGGTCTCCGGCTCCGTCAAGGACCTCGACCTGGCGCAGCTCGCGTCGTTCTGGCCCGCGCTGTCGCCCGAGGGATTCGACGGTGCAGTGTCGCTATCCTTCAGCGGAGAGGGGGAGTGGAATGCCCCGATCCTGAAGGGGGATCTGGATTACTCCGGCAGGTCGGTGCTGGGGTATCCGGTGGACAGCGTGAGCGCGAGGTGGTCGCTCGAAGCGGACAGGCTGTCGGTTGAGGGTCTGGACGCCCGGGTGCTGGGCATGCCTCTCGCCGGGGGAATGTCGCTCTCGTTCGGCGCGGGGAAGCCGCCGGTGGTAGACCTGGCGCTCTCCGGCTCCGGAATAGACCTGTCCGAGCTCAAGAAGGTCTACCCCGACCTGGGGGAGGTCTCCGGCCAGGTCGACAAGTTCAGCGTCAAGCTGGCAGGCACGGCGGACACCCTGTCCGGAGTGGTGGAGTTCAGCGCCCCGAAGCTGGGAGTGATGGGCTACACGGTCACGGAGTCGCGAGCCCAGGTCAAACTGACGCCCGCCGCGGCCAGCCTGAGCGCGAAGTCCCAGTTCGAGGGCGCGGCCATCACGGCGCAGGGCACGATCGGCGACTACATGACCGCGCCGAAACTGGACCTTACTGCGAACATACGGAATATTAACCTCGCAAAGGCCGCTGCGTCCTTTCCGCATCTCAAGGACCTCGCCCTGCAGGGGGGCGCGCATGCCGACGTGTCGGTCAAGGGGACTTCCGCGGCCCCCGACGTGTCGGTCAAGGCTTGGAGCGAGAAGATATCCGTCATGAAGGAGCTGCTCGAGTCTCCGTCCGCGACGATCTCGGTCAAGGGGGATAGCGTCACAGTCTCCAAGGCCGAGGCGAAGTGGCGCGGGGCGGCGATAAGTTTGTCGGGCACCGTTGGCGGAGGGGATAAACTCAACATCACCGCTGTGATGGACAACCTTCAACCGGCGGCCCTTGCGCCATTCTATCCCGATATCGCGCAGTACGGGATCAAAGGGGCCGTGACCGCTAAGGCGGTGGTAACCGGTAGCGCGAAGGCACCGCGAATAGACCTTGCTCTCTCCTCGGCGAACCTGGGCATCAAGGACGCGACGTTAAAGGGGCTCAAGGCCTCGACCTCTCTGGCGGGCGATCTTAAGGCCCTCGACAAGGCCGATCTCGACCTCGACGTATCCGCGGCCTCGGCCTCGGCCGCCGGACTGGGGTTCTCCGACATCTCCGTGAAGCTGAAAAAGGCCGGGAACAAGATCAACGTTCAGTCCGCCTCCGCACGGAGCGGGGCAGGCTCGCTCTCCGCATCAGGCTCGATCGCCCTCCCGGCCAAGGCGGGGGACAAGGGGGGGCTGGACCTCTCGGTCTCGATTTCCAAGGCGGACCTCGCCGCAGTCTCGACAGCCGGGGGCCTGGGAGTCCAGCTCGCCGGGGTGCTGGACGGCAGCGTCACGCTGAAGGGAGCGCTGGACTCGCCGTCGATAGCGGTGAAGGCGACCTCCCCCAAGGTGTCGGTCGCCGGCATGACCGCCACCGATCTGACCGCGTCCCTCTCCGGGAGCACGGACAGGATGGTCATTGACGAGCTTAGGGCGGCCTTCGGAGGCGGGTCGCTGGCTGCCAAGGGGAGCGTGGGACTCGGGGCCGCTCCGGACGCGACCCTCGACCTGTCCGGCAAGGACCTCGACCTGGCCGCGCTGGCGTCCGGTCTGCCCGACGCGAAGGAGCTGGGCATAGGAGGCCGGATCGACGTGACCTTCAACGGGAAGTTCGCAGGATCGACCGGCAAGGGGCAGGGCTCGATCTCGTCGCCCTCCTTCACCGTCATGGGGCTGAAGGGGGCGAACCTGTCCTACCCGGTGGCACTGGAGGGGAACACCCTGTCCTCCAAGGGCGCGTCCCTGTCCTTCTACGGAGGGACCGTCAAGGGCGGCGGATCTCTGGACATCAACACGATGAAGTTCTCCCACTCTCTAGAGATCGACGGCGTCGACGTGAACGGGGTCGCGCAGGACTTCACCGGAGGCATGGGAGGCAAGATCGGCGGCCTGGCCAAGGGATCCGCGACGATTTCGGGCGGCATCTCCCCGAAGCTCTCCTACTCCGGGAAGGGTTCCCTGACCATCGGGGAGGGATCGATAACCGGGTTCGCGGGCGTGCAGGTCCTCACCGCCATCTACAAGTCGGGTGTGCGCTACAGCAACGTGACGGTCCCGTTCCGACTCGAGACCGGGAAGTTGATACTGGAGAAGGGGACGAGGGCGAACGCGCCTCAGAACGACCCTCTGTACAGGTATCTGACCGCCGAGGGGCCGATAGGACCGAACAAAACAATGGCCCTGCAGTGCGCGGGCAACGTAAACCTGCAGGTGTTGAACGCCCTTACCGGCGGTGCGATCGGCGGGCTTACCGCCGCGTCGCTTCAGGACGCGCTCAAGGGAGTGCTGGGAGGGCTGCAGGGGGGGATGGAGAAGGCCGACTTCAGGGACATATCCTTCACCCTGGGAGGGACCACGGAGAAGCCGGGGTTCTCCAATCTGAAGATAGCGCAGGCGCCGGGCGGAAACATGCCCCTGCAGCCGGCGCCCGTCGAGCAGCCTGCCGCCCCGGTGGAGGAGCCAAAGAAACTTGAGCAGGTCCTGCTTGAGCAGATCGTCAAGCCTGTCCCCAAGCCCGACCAGCCGCCTGCACCGGAACAGCCCGAATCGCCGGCCCCCGCGCCCGAGCCGGAGAAGAACCCTGAGGAGATTATCAAAAAAAAGATCCTGGATTCGATCTTCAAATGATCCGGCATTGAAGATTGCTTGAACGAAGGAGGGGAGGCGAGGCCTCCCCTCCAATTTCTCTCAGCCGCTCAACTAAGGTTGGTCCAGTAGAAGGGGCCCTTTGGCTGATCCGTTGCTTTTCTCAGCTGCATCTTGGGCATCCCGACTATGACTATGCCCGAGCCCGGATCGACTGTGTAGGCCTCGGCGTCGCGCTCGGGGTCGAAGCCGATCTCGGTGTTCGGCGGGATGATGTTGTGGCTGTCCACGATGACCTTTCTCAGCCTGCAGTTCTCGCCTATCACAACCCCTTCGCCTATGATCGACTGCTCGACCTCCGCTCCGGGCAGCACGACGCTGTTCCTGGACATGACGGAGAGCTCGACCTTGGCGCCCAGCACCCGGCTTCCCTCCGCGGCGAGGGTGCTCTGCACGTGGCAGGAACGCCCTTCCACCGGGCAGATGTACGACGGGGGGTCCGCGTAGGAGACTGTTCTCATAGGCCACTGCGGGTTGTAGAAGGTCATCTCGGAGTTGTACTCAAGGAGGTCCATGTGAGCCTCCCAGTAGGTCTTTATCGTGCCCACGTCGCGCCAGTAAGGTTTGTCCTCCCTCCAGGAGAATCCCTGCCTTCCTGGCAGCACGTTGGTGGAGAAGTCGTAGGCGAACACCCTGGCCCCCGGCACCAGCTTCGGAATGATGTCGCGCCCGAAGTCGTGGCTCGTGGGCAGGTGAGCGTCCTCTATCAGCGACTCCTCGAGTATCTCCCTCTCGAAGATGTAGTTGCCCATGGACACGTAAGAGAAGCCGGGCCTGCCGGGGATCTCCGGCGGCTGTTCCGGTTTCTCGACGAAGCCGGTGATGCGCCCCGTGGCGTCCGCCTCTATGCAGCCGAAGGCGGAGGCCTCGGAGGACGGGACAACGTTCGCCGCTACGGTGACGTCCGCCTGTTTGTCCAGGTGGTACTCGATCATCTGGCCGACGTCCATCTTGTACACATGGTCCGCCGCGAAGATACAGACCCTGTCCGCGTCGAAGAGGGTCACAAGGTGCAGGTTCTGGTAGATGGCGTCCGCCGTCCCTTGGAACCAGTGCTCCCCGCGCCACATCTGCGCCGGCACGAGGGTGATGAAGTAGTCCCTGCCCCTGAGGGCCCCGCCGAACTGCCATCCTCGTTCAATATGCTCGTTGAGGGATTGGCTCTTGAACTGTACCATCACGTAGATCGCGAAGACGCCGCTGTTGACCAGGTTGGAAAGAGCGAAATCGACTATCCGATACTTCGCTGCGAAGTGCACGGCGGGCTTGGCCCTGTACTTCGTGAGCGGCATCAGGCGCTCTCCTTTGCCGCCGGCGAGCACCATTCCCATTATTCGGCCGTACTTTCCGGATTGCATGGTTCTCTCCTCCTCTGCTTGACGATGTCTTCATCCATGATTCGCGCCGTTCCTCGTCGGCTGTGTTCGGCCCGCGCTCAGGGCGAGAGCGATTGGTAGAGCTCGCGGTAAATCGGCGCGGAGCGATTCCACGAGAAGTCCGAGTTCATCCCCTCCCTCTGCAGGGCGCGGTAGCCCCCGCGGTCGTCGCGGAAGAGGGCGCGCGCCCTCCCGACCGCTTCAAGCAGGGCGTCCGCACTGTAGTCGAAAAAGAGAAAACCGTTGCCACCGCTGGTTCCGTGTTCGAAGACGGTGTCCGCCAGGCCCCCCACCGATCGTGCCACCGGCGGTGCGCCGTACAGCAGGGCGATCAGCTGAGACAGGCCGCACGGCTCGAACTTGGACGGCATGAGGAAAAAATCGGCGGCGGCGTAGGCCAGGTGGGCCATCCGCTCGTCGTACCTGATGAACGCCGCGACCGAGTCCGGGCGGCGCCCGATAACTTCAAGCAGTGCGTCCTCGTACTCCTTCTGCCCGTTCCCGACGAAGAACAGGCGGCATCCAAGGTCCAACACCCTGTCTATCGCCGGCAGAAGTATGTCGAAGCCCTTCTGGTCGACCATCCTGCTCACCGATGAAAACAGGGGGCGCCCGTCGTCCCTCCAGCCGAAGGTCTCGAACAGCGTGTCCCTGCACTTTTTCTTCCCTCTCAGGTTGGTGCTGGAGTAGTTGGACGGCAACAGAGGGTCCGCCGCCGGGTCCCAGTACCGGGTGTCCAGTCCGTTCAGGATTCCCCGAACCTTGTGGCCCTGGCTTCTGAGAAGACCTCCGAGCCCTGCGCCACCCTCGTCGGTCTGTATCTCGCGCGCGTAGGTAGGGCTCACTGTGGTCACCGCCGACGCCCCGATGATCGCGCCCTTCATCAGGTTCGCCACGCCGAAGTATTCGAGTCCGTCGACCGTGAAGGCATCGTCCTCTATGCCCCACTCGCGCAGGGAGTGGAGGGGGAGGAGCCCTTGGTGGGCCAGGTTGTGTATCGTAAAGGCCGTGCCGCGACCTTGCTGCCTGTGACGGTAGTGCCTGTGCCACGCGAGGGCTATCACGAGAGGTGCGGTCCCCCAGTCGTGGCAGTGGATGACGTCCGGTCTCCAATCTACGGCGTTCTCGAGCTCGAGCGCGGCATAGGACAGAAAGACAAAGGGCAGGACGGAGTCAGAGTCCAGCTGGTCCGGGTATATCTTTCTGCCGCGGAAGAGGGGGGATTCGAGAAAGTAGACGGTCATTTCCCCTTGGGCGGCGCGCCAGACGGTTCCTTCGTGGACGCGCCAGTCCATCGCCGCGCAGACGACTCGAGGAAGGCGCTCCAGCTCCAGCCCCTCCTCCCGCGCTGTGTCCAGGACCCCGTCCCACGCAGGCAACAGCAACCTGCAGTCGGCGCCTCCCCTGCTCAGGAAGAGGGGAAGCGAGCCGGCCACGTCCGCCAGCCCGCCGACCTTGCAGAACGGGACCGCCTCGGGGGCTACATGCAGTATCTTCTTATCCTGCGCATCGGACGCGGCGGCCACTTGGGATCACATCCCCCTGAAGCTAACGTTGTAAGCCTTCTCGCAGTACTCGCGGACGACCCTCTGGGTGTTGAAGTAGCTCCCGTTGAACGCGATGTTCCTCTGCATCATCCACACCCACTTCTCCCTGTTGTTGTAGTAGGTAGGGATTATCTTTCTCTCGAGCTTGTCGTACAGGTCGTTGGCGTCGAGCGACTCGTCGTAGTGGATCATCTCCGATTCCGTGGGGTCGGGCCCTATCGACCACCCGGTGACGTCCTCGAGCCACCCCTCGATCCACCATCCGTCCAGCACGGAGAAGTTCATCACGCCGTTTATCGCGCACTTCATCCCGCTGGTGCCCGAGGCCTCGCGCGGCCGCAGGGGAGTGTTCAGCCACAGGTCCACCCCCTGGGTGATCATCGCTCCCTTGTCCATGTCGTAGTTCTCGAGGAAGACGATCGGGATCATGTCCCCCACCTTCTGGGAGACGCTGAGGAGGCGCTGCAGAACGGCTTTGCCCCCGTCGTCGCGCGGGTGCGATTTCCCCGCGAATACGAGCTGTATCTTGCCCGCCCCCACCTCCAGCAGCCGCTTCATGTTCGAGAAGAGCAGATCCGCGCGCTTGTAGGTCGCCGCCCTCCTCGCGAAGCCTATGGTGAGCACGTTGAGGTCGAACTGCTGCTTGGTCTGCTCCATGATCAGGGCCAGCAGCCGCAGTTTGGACGCCTGGTGCGCGGTCCAGATATCGTCGGAGGGGATCTTCACCGCCTGGACGAGCCTGCCGGGGTTGTTCTCCCAGCCCGGTATGTGGGCGCTGAAGAGCCTGCGCATCCCCGGGCTTACCCAAGTCCCCGGGTGTATGCCGTTGGTGATCCAGTCTATCTCGGGCATGGAGAACATGTTGCGGCTGACCTCCGCATGCTTCTTGGACACCGCGTTGACGTAGCGGCTGAACCTTATGCCCAGCTCTGTCATCGACACGCCGTCGGAGTTCGGCAGCATCCTCTTGAGGTCGGACAGGGCCTCCGGCGAGATCACCTTGTCGACCAGGTCGAAGCGGAAGAAGTCGTGTCCGGCCGGTACAGGCGTGTGGGTCGTGAATATGACCTGCTCCCGTATCTTGTCGATGTCGAAGTACCCCTGCTCCCTCATGAGCTCGAGCGTCAGGAATCCGGCGTGCCCCTCGTTCATGTGGAACGTCTCGATGTTCTTGTACCCCAGGTCGCGCAGCATTCGAAGCCCGCCCACGCCCAGCACCATCTCCTGGCACAGCCTGTATATCTGGTCGCCGCCGTACAGGTGCCAGGTAAGCTTGCGGTCGTCGGGGTGGTTGTTGTCGAAGTCCGTGTCCAGAAAGAAGACCGGGACCGGGTGGCCGGTGTTGCCCAGTATCTCGTACTGCCAGGCCCTGACGTGGACCTCCCTGTTCTGCAGGGTCAGCGATACCTGGTTCGGCAGCAGGGTTAGCTCCTGCACCGGCTGCCACAGCACCGGTTTCTCCGTCTGCCATCCGTCGGAGTTGAACCCCTGGTTGAAGTAACCCTTGCGATAGAGGAGCGTAAGCCCCACCACCGGGACGCCCAGGTCGGCGGCGCTCTTTAGTATGTCGCCCGCCAGTATCCCGAGGCCTCCCGAGTACGTGGGAATGGACTCTTTTATACCTATCTCCATCGACAGGTAGGCCACCGGTCGAAACGCCGGGTCAGTCTCCATAAGCCTGCGTATCGAGCTTCCCAGTTCTCTTTGATGATGCGGAGTTATCATTGGCTTGGTCTCACCTCTTCCACAGTGCTCTGCCGCGCAGGCGCCCGAAAGGTCGCCTCACATAGAATACTACCAGAAATGGACGCCGATTGCAGGCCCTCATCAATTTCTTCCGTATATTTCCGCGAGTCTCTTTATCCTCTGCGCCAGCTCCTCGCTGAAGTGTCCCTCCCGAGCCCTCCACTCCCAGTTCCCGGAGGGGGTGGAGGGCATGTTGATCCTCGCCTCGCTCCCGAGTCCCAGGTGATCCTGCAGGGGGATGACGGCCCGCTCCGCGACGGACGAGAGCACCAGCCTGACCATTATCTCCGGGACTTCTTCCTCCGCCGGAGTCCGTCCCGTGTACTCGGCGAGGGCGAGCCTCTCGGCCGCGGTGGCGTCCTCGCGATACCACCCCAGCGCTGTGTTGTTGTCGTGGGTGCCGCTGTACGCGGCCAGGTTCGCCCCGTAGTTGTGGGGCGCATGCGGGTTGTCCCTCGCGTCCCCGCTGAAGCCGAACTGCAGCACCGCCATCCCCGGGAAGTCCATCCGCTCCATCGTCTCGGTGACGTCCGGGGTGATGACCCCCAGGTTCTCGGCCAGGAAGGATATCCCTGGCAAACTTCTGCGCAGCTCGCCGAAGAATGTCTCCGGGCGCGCGCTCCGCCACTCGCCCCTCTCGGCCGTCCTGTCCCCGTAGGGGACCGCCCAGTAGCCCAGCAGACCGCGGAAGTGGTCGACCCTCACCAGGTGGAACAACGAGAGCGAGTGCTTGAGCCGCCTGATCCACCACGAGAAATTGTCCCTCTCGAGTTCCTCCCAGTCGTACAGAGGGTTGCCCCAGAGCTGCCCCGTCTTGCTGAAGTAGTCCGGCGGGACGCCCGCGACGCGGGTGGGGACCAGGTCTTGGTCGAGCTGGAAAAACTCCTGGTGCGCCCAGACGTCGGCGCTGTCGTAGTTGACGTAGATGGGCAGGTCCCCGAGCAGCTCCACCCCCTTCTCGTCGCACTCGCGCCTAAGCCGCTTCATGCTCTCGAAGAACATGAACTGCTCGAAGAGGGCGCGGTCGATCTCCTCTGTCAGAAAGAAGCGGGCTCGTGCCATCTCACGGATCTCCCTCTTTTTCAGGTCGTCAGGCCAGCTCTCCCAGGAGCTGCCTTCCGTGCGCGTCTTCATCGCAGCGAAGAGGGCGTAGTCGAAGACCCAGTATGACTGAGCCTCCAGAAACTCCTCGTAATCCCGCGTCGGGGAGAACCTGGAGAAGGCCCTCTCCAGCAGTCGTTTCCTGTGTCTGCGCACCGCCCTGTAGTCCACCCTGTCGGAGGGGAAGGCCGGGGCGGCCCCGATCTCCTCGGCGGTCAGCAGCCCCCGCTCGACCAGGTCGTCCGGGGATATGTAAAGACGGCTGCCTGCGAAGGCTGAGGACGAGCTGTACGGAGAGTTGCCCATGGCCCCGTCCGTCTCGGACAGCGGGAGCATCTGCCAGATCCTCTGCCCTGAACGGGAGAGAAAATCGACGAATCGCCGCGACTCCGGCCCGAGGTCGCCGATCCCCCATCCTCCTGGAAGCGACGAGAGCGGAAGTAAAATTCCGCAGGTCCTGCCCAGAGAGATCACCTCCTTATTATTTCCATAATTGTACACCAGGAAACGAAATAAAGGTTATACTATGGTCACAGAACCGAGAATGGGAGGGGAGGAGAGGAGTCTTGACCCGTTACATCTGCCTGCACGGCCATTTTTACCAGCCCCCGAGGGAGAACCCCTGGCTTGGAGAGATCGAGATCCAGGAGTCGGCTGCCCCTTGGCACGACTGGAACGAGCGTATCTCCGAGGAGTGCTACGGGCCGAACTCCGCCGCCAGGTTGTACGACGACCAGGGGTGGATAAGGCGAATAGTGAACAACTACTCCCGGATAAGCTTTAACTTCGGCCCGACACTGCTCTCCTGGATGGAGAGGAAGCGCCCGCTCCACTACTACTCGGTCCTGGAGGCAGACCGATTGGGGGCCAGGCGCTTCTCCGGTCACGGCCCGGCCATCGCGCAGGCATACAATCATATCATCATGCCTCTCGCCAACCACAGGGACAAGGTCACGCAGGTGGAGTGGGGGATGGAGGACTTTCGCCGCCGTTTTCAGCGCGACCCGGAGGGCATGTGGCTCCCGGAGACGGCGGTGGACTCAGAGACGCTGGATATAATGGCCGAGCGGGGCATCCGCTTCGTGATTCTGGCCCCCCGCCAGGCTGCGTCGGTGCGCGAGGGCGGCGACGCCGTTTGGACCGATGCGACCGGCGAGAGGGTCGACACCGGGCAGCCGTACTTCTGCTCCCTCCGGTCGGGGCGCACGATCGCCGTCTTCTTCTACCACGGGGCGCTGGCACAGAAGGTGGCCTTCGGAGATGCGCTCAACAACGGCGGTGACTTCGCGAGGATCCTGATGGAGGCGCTCCCCGGGGGCGCGGCTCTGTCCAACTTCGTCTCGGTGGCCACCGACGGGGAGACCTTCGGGCATCACCATAAGTACGGGGACATGGCGCTCGCCTACTGCCTCGACACCCTTGAGAGATCGAGAGACGCCTCCCTGACCATATTTGGGGAGTACCTTGAGTTCTCCCCGCCGATGGACGAGGTTCGACTGGTCGAGGACTCCTCCTGGAGCTGCGTTCACGGTGTCGGAAGGTGGCGCGAGGACTGCGGCTGCTCCGCTCATTCGCGTCCCGGCTGGAACCAGAAGTGGCGGGCCCCGCTTCGACGCGCGATGGACGGCCTCAGGGATTCCGCCGACATACTGTTCGAGAGGGAGGCCAGGGGGCTGTTCGCCGATCCGTGGGGGGCCAGGAACAGGTACATAGAGGTCTTCTTCGACAGGTCGAGGGCATCGCCGGCGGCCTTCATGGAGAGGGAGGCGGGCAGGGGGCTGTCGCCGGAGGAGATGGTGAAGGGGCTTAGGCTGATGGAGCTGCAGCTCAACCTTTTGATGATGTACACGAGCTGCGGCTGGTTCTTCGACGAGATATCCGGGATAGAGACCATCCAGGTCATGTCCTACGCGGCCCGGGCGCTTGAGCTGTGTGGACGGCTGTTCCAGGGAGAGGACCTGAGGACGCCTTTTCTAGAGCTCCTGGAGGGCGCCCCCAGCAACATAGCGGAGTTCCGCAACGGCAGGCGGGTTTTCGACATCTTCGTCGCCCCGGCGGCGTCCGATCTCATGCGCGCGGGAGCCAACCACGCCCTGTCGACCCTGTTCGACCGGGAGGAGAGCGGTGCAGGTGGCCAGGCCGAGACTCTGTATTCGTACAAAATCCTCTCCTGCTCGCTGAGGCGAGGAAGCAGCGGCCCCCACAGGTACGTGACCGGGTATGTCCGCATACGTTCAGAGCAGACCCTGGAGGAGAAGGAGCTGTTCTCGGCCGCGCTGTACAGCGGAGGCCGGAGCGCCATCTGCGGCGTGATGGAGAAGCCGGAGCCGGAGGGGGAGAACGGAGTCCGATCAAGGATAGAGGAGGCGCTGCAACATGGCGACGACAAGGCCCTGGTCTCTTTCTTCGGCCACAACACCTACTCCCTGAGGCACCTCTTCAAGGACGAGCAGCGCCGGATAATGAACATGATTATTGCCGAGGATATGGACGCTGTAGTCTCATCCCTGAGGCAGACCGTATCGGACTACTCGGAGCTGCTGTCACTGCTGTCGGACCTGTCTATGCCCGTGCCGGAGACTCTCAAGAGAGCCGCCGAGGTGGTGCTGAACGACGAGATCAGGCGAGCCTTCGAGAGGGATTCCCCGGACATCGCCCACATTGGGGAGAAGATGTCCGAGGGAGTTAGACTGAGGGTGGACGTGGACGCCGCGTACGTGAAGCACGCGGGGGTGCAACTTCTAGGCCGGCTGGCCTCCCTGCTCGAACAGTCGCCGCTCGACGAGCACGTGCTGGGCGACATCATAGCACTTCTTAACTTGTTCAATGGAAGGGGGTGGGACCTGGACCTGTGGAGGGCGCAGAATATCTTTGCCCGCATTGTAGCCTCGGACGTCGACCTGTCGCCGTGCGAGAGGCAGTACGATGCCCTGAGCGGGCTGCTCAGGATCCGGCGCGCGGGCGTCAAGCCCGACTTTGCCCACAGAGCAATTAGGACTTGAGTCCCGCACGTGAAGGGTGTTTTATGGTCTAATAGTACCCGAGGTTCCGCGGCCATGGATACCGCGGGGTTCGGTCGAGGAGGGTCGCGCGGGAGATTTCAACGTGATGTGAGTTGATCGGTCCGGCATAAGCATCCTCGAATATCAGAAAGGATGGTGAGCTCCATGAAGTATGTCAGGATGGTCTCAGTCATAGCGGTCCTGGCGCTGTGCGCGGTCATGGTCCCCGCCTGTTCCTGGGCGGCGGTGGAGGTAAGGATGTCCTACAACGGCCCGGCCGACGAGGAGAACAACGCGGTGCACCTGTTCGCGGCGAACTTCAAGAGGCTGGTCGAGGAGGGGACGAAGGGCGAGGTGATCATCGGCCTGTTCCCCGACAGCCAGCTCGGGAACGAGGAGGAGCGGATGGAGCTCCTGGTCAAGCAGGGCATGAACCTGCCGGTCGTGAACGTCGCCTCCTTCGCGGGGGTGGCGCCGGTGTTCCCGGAGATATACGCCACGGCCATCCCCTTCATGTTCGACAGCTTCGAGGCAGCGCACTTCTTCTTCGACGAGAGCCGCTTCTGGAACAGGGCCAAGGAGGAGTTCCACGCGCGCACCGGGGCCTACCTGCTCGAGGCGGTGGAGGAGGGCGGCTTCCTCGCCTTCACCAACAACGTGAGGGAGATACGCAGCGCCAAGGACTTCGAGGGACTTAAGTTCCGCGGGATGGACGAGGGGCAGGTGATCCTGTACAAGTCGTTCGGCGCGAGCGGCACCCCCGTGCCCTGGACCGAGCTCTACCTGGCGCTCAAGACCGGGGTGGTAGACGGTCAGATGAACCCCGCGATGTACATCAAAATGGGCAGCCTGCAGGAGGTGCAGAAGTACCTGACCCTGGCCAACATCCAGTACTCGGACCAGTTCCTGGTGATAAACGGCGACTTCATGGACTCCCTGTCGGAGGAGAACAGGAAGGTGGTCCTGGAGGCGGCCAGGAAGGCGAACGAGATCAATCGCAACGCAATGGCCGAGCAGGACAAGAAGGACATTGATTTCCTGGTGGAGAAGGGCATGGTCGCATACTCGCCCAACGACGAGGAGATGGAGACGTTCCGCAGCGCGGGTCAGCCTGCCTACGTCGAGTGGTTGAAGGAGAAGGCAGGGCAGGACTGGCTGGACCTTGCGCTTGAATGCGCCAGGAACGCCAACGAGAAGACGAGGAAGTAGCAGGCGGTTATGTTGACGACCATGCCATCCGGTTTGAATACCGGCGAGGGCGGTGCCGCCTTGGACCTCTGGATCCGCAGGCTCGAGCGGATAAGCGCCTGGGGAGCGTGCATACTGCTTATAATCAACGTGGGGGACATCATCCTTGGCGTATTCTGCCGCTACGTGCTCAAGAGCTCGTTGATCTGGACCGAGGAGGCCGCCCGCTTCTCGCTGGTGTGGATGGTCATGGTCGGTGCGCTGGGGGCGGCGGTGAGAGGCGACCACATGGCGATCGACTTCGTCGTCCCGCACCTTCCCGCCGCCCTGCGCCGCCTGGTCGAGTGGGGGAGATTCCTCCTGGCCCTGCTGATCCTGTCGCTAATGATATATGTAGGCACGATCAACGCCATGCAGATGCGGGGCATGAGGACCATCGCCCTCAACATACCAAAGACGATTCCGTTGCTCTCCGTCCCGGTGGGGTTTCTCCTGCTGCTGGCGGGGACGATACTGGCTTGGTTCAATCGGGGGGAGGAGTAGACCCGTGGGCCTCTCAATGCTGATAGTCTTCCTGGCGCTCATGGTCCTCGGGACCCCGCTGTATCTGTCCCTCCTGTCGACTTCGCTGCTCGGGGTGATCATGCTCGGCGACCTCTCCCTGCTGAGGGTGATGAGCCAGCAGTTCTTCGGGGGCATGGATGTGTTCTCCCTGATGGCCATCCCGTTTTTCATCCTTGCCGGCATACTGATGAACAGGGGGGGGCTGACGGACAGGCTGCTCGACTTCAGCCGCCTGCTGGTGGGCTCGGTCAGGGGCGGGCTCGGCTATGTCAACGTGGTCGGAAGCATCATCCTGGCCGGGGTGAACGGCTCCGCCGCCGCCGACGCATCCGCACTCGGGTCGATCCTCATACCCGCCATGATAAAGGACGGCTTCTCCCCCGCCTACTCCGCCGGCATCACCGCGGGCAGCTCCCTGATAGGCCCGATAATACCGCCCAGCATCTTCATGATCATCTACGCCTCCATGACCAATACGTCCATCGGGGGTCTGTTCGCCGCCGGAATCCTGCCCGGTCTGCTGCTGGGCGCGGCGTTCATGGTGATGAACTACGTCTACTCCCATCGCTACCATGTGCCGGTGGCCGACTTCGGGGAGATACGCAAAAAGAAGAGGGAGATACTCTCCAGGTCGGTGGTGGCCCTGCTGGCCCCGTTGATAATCATAGGGGGGATAGTGAGCGGCGTCGTGACGCCTACCGAGTCCGGCGCGCTGGCGGTGGCCTACTGCTTCGTAGCCGGGGTCCTGTACACAAGGCAGTTGACGCTCAGAGTGATCGGCGAGTCGCTGTACGAGGCCGCCAGGCTGACGAGCTCCATATTCCTGATAATGGGCGCCGCGATGGTGATAGGCTGGCTCCTGAAGTGGGAGAGGGTCCCGCAGCGCTTCGCCTCGTTCATACTGGAGTCCGGCTTCCATGAGAGCCCGTGGGTGCTTATGATGGTGCTGAGCGCGATCATCTTCCCGGTCGGGATGTTCATGGAGGAGGTCTCCACCCTCGCCCTGCTGACGCCGATCTTCACCCCAATAGCGCTCAAGGCCGGGATCGATCCTATCCATTTTGGAGTTGTGATGACCCTGAACGTCACCATAGCCCTTATAACCCCCCCTATGGGCGCATGCAACTACATCGTGGCGGCCGTGGGAAAGGTGAAGCTGTCCGACGTGTTCATACACATCTGGCCCTTCATCGGCGTCGCGATGGCGGTCCTGGTCGCGGTCATTTCGTTCCCGGCGCTGACCACGTTTATCCCGCGGCTGCTGAACCTCTAGCGCGGATCATGAAAGGAGATCCAGGATGAACCACCCGTTCATGGACATACCGATACCGACACCTCCCCCCTTCTCGTGGGATGCCGTCAGGGCAGTCCCCATCGAAGAGGGCGGAGAGGAGACCGTTCCCGCCAGCCTCGTGCCGGAGAAGATACTGGTGCGTCCGCAGTACTACCACCAGATGCTCGAGAGATCGGTGCCGGAGTGCTACGTGAGGCGCTCCGTCCTGGCGCGTCTGCTGGAGGCCGCCGACATGCTGCCCAAGGGGTGCCGCCTGGTGCTGCTGGACTCCTGGCGGCCGCGGAGCATCCAGACCACCCTGTTCCAGAAGTTCCGCTCCGAGCTGAGGGAGAAGATGCCGCTGCTGAGCGATGCGGAGATCACCACCCTTGCGTCCCAGTACGTGGCGCCCCCCTCGCTGCATCCTCAGCACCCGTCGCCTCACGTGACGGGGGGCGCGGTCGACCTCACGATAGTCGACGGTACCGGGATCTGTCTGCCGATGGGCTCGGAGTTCGACGAGACATCGGAGAGGTCGTCCACGGTGTGGTTCGAGAGGAGGCTGGCGGCGGGCGAGGCTCTGTCGCCCGAGGAGACCGAGGCCATGTACAACAGGAGGCTCCTGTTCTACGTTATGCAGAAGGCCGGCTTTTGCAACTACCCTGACGAGTGGTGGCACTTCGACTACGGCGACCAGATATGGGCCCTGCTCAGCGGCAAAAGTTGCGCGATCTACGGAGTGACCGAGCCGCCCTTCAGGTGGCGTCAGTACTAGGTTAGGCGAACAGGGTGGCCAGCGCGACGACTATCAGCAGGGCCGGAAGCATGTTGACCACCCTTACGCTCTTTATCTCGAGGATCCCCAGCCCTATCCCAAGCATCATGAGCCCCCCCACCGCGCTTACCTCGTTTATCACCTGCGGGCTCATGATCCGCCGCGCAGCCTCCGCCAGCAGAGTCAGCCCGCCCTGGTAGAGCAGGACCGGCACGGCCGAGAAGACCACGCCTATGCCTAGCGACGCCCCCATCGCCGCCGACGCCATCAGGTCCATAAGAGACTTCGTGATGAACAGCCGCGGATAGTTGCCGGTCCCCTCCTCGATGGCCCCCAGTATGGCCATGGATCCCACGCAGAACAGGAGGGAGGCCGCCACGAAGCCCTCGGTGAATCGCTCGTTGTCAGAGTGTATCCTGCTCCTGGTCCAGTCGGCGACTCTGTTCAGACGCCTGTCGAGATCCATCCATTCTCCCAGGAGGGAGCCGATCACTATGCTGAACACCATGATCAGGACGCTTTGGGTCATGAACGCCATCTGCATCCCGAGCACCAGCGTGAAGAGTCCCAGCCCCTGGAAGGTGATCGCTATGTACCTCTCGGAGAGGCGAGACCGGAAGGCGACCCCGGCCATCCCCCCAAGGAGGATCGCGCCGGCGTTGAGTATGCTGCCCGAGACGGGGATGTGCTGAAAAAAGAGATCCATTGAAAATTACCTCCTGAACGATTTGGGGGGGCCTTGAAAAACAGTCCCGGCGGCCTCCCTGGCCGAGGCCGCCGGGAACGAGAACAACACATCGGGAGCGGCTCTCTCAGTCCCGCTCCTCCCGGAAGAACGGAAGCCCCAGGGCCGCCGGGGCCCCGAAGATAATGCCCTTTCCCTTCCTTATCGAGATGAAGAGCAGCACCGCTATGGTCATCAGGTAGGGAAGCATCATAAGAATCGGGGCCGGTATGGTGGTCCCGGCGGCCTGGAGCCTGAGCTGGAATGCCTCCACGCCGCCGAACAGGTACGCCCCGAAGGCCGCGCGCGCCGGGTGCCAAATCGCGAAGATGACCAGCGCGACGGCGATCCAGCCTCGCCCGGCGGTCATGTGCTCGGCCCACATCTTTGTGTACGCCACGGACATGTGAGCCCCTCCCACCGCGACAATGCCGGCCCCTATCATGGTGTAGAAGTAGCGGGTCCTGGCCACCGAGATACCCATCGCGTCCGCCGCCCTGGGGTTGTCTCCGGTGGCGCGCAGGTAGAGACCCTGCCTGGTTGATGTGAAGAACCAGCACAGGAAGACGACGAGGCCGTAGGAGCAGTATATGAGCGCGTCATGCCTGAAGAAGGCCGGCCCGACCACAGGGATGTCCGACAGCAGCGGAATCGGGAATCTGTGAAGCCCCTCGATCGTGACCCCCACGTAGTCCCGGCCCAGGATGGAGGAGGCTCCCGTGCCGAACATGGTCATGGCAAGCCCGCTGACCACCTGGTTGCCCTTGAGGGTGACGCAGATGAAGGAGTGGACCAGCCCTAGGATCATCCCGACGCAGAAGGCTCCGGCCACCCCAAGCCACGGGTTGCCGGTCGAGTATGAGACGGCGAACCCGGCGTATGCGCCGAGCAGCATTATCCCCTCGAGCCCCAGGTTCAGTATGCCGCCCTTCTCAGTGACGATCTCGCCGAGCGTGGCGTACAGGATCGGGGTCCCGCTGCGCACCGCCGCAGTCAGGATCGGTACCAGGATCTCCACGTTATTCCCCCTCCTTCAGGGCTTCCGGGCTCGCCCGGTGTCCGCCCCCTGTGACGATCCTTATGCGGAACTTCCTGAAGAACTCCCCCCCAAGGACGAAGAAGAGTATCAGTCCCTGCAGGACGAGCATGCTCGACACGGGCAGCCGCATGACGATCTGCAGGGTCTCGCTGCCGACCAGCAAGACACCCAGCAGAAACGACACGAGGATGATCCCCACCGGGTGCAATCGCGCCAGCCATGCGACGATTATCGCAGTGTAGCCGTACCCGCCGGAGAAGCCGGCCTGCAGGCGTCCCTGCAGCCCGGAGAGCTCGCACATCCCCGCCACCCCGGCGATTGCGCCGGATATGAACATCACCAGCACCACGTTCTTCACGTAGCTCATGCCGGCGAAGCCCGCGGCCTTGGGGTTCTCGCCCATGACCCTGATCTCGTACCCCCACCTGGTGAAGCGCAGGACCACCCAGAAGACCAGGGGGAGCAGCAGAGCGAGTATCAGGCCCGCGTGCACCCTGGTGCCGCAGTAGCAGGTCAGCCGCGCCGTGTCCGGGAAGAGAGGCGTCATCGGGAAGCCGAGGCTCGTCGGGTCGCGCCAGGGCCCGTAGATGAAGTAGTTGAAGAAGTTGATAGCCACGTAGTTGAGCATCAGGGTGGTGATTATCTCGTTTACGTTCCACTTCGCCCGAAAAAAGCCCGCTATGGCCGCCCAAACTCCCCCTGCGATTCCGGAGAGCACGAACATGATGGCGAACATGACCAGGCGGTTGTCCACGAAGCAGTAGCGGACGGCGGCGGCTGCCGCGATCGCCCCCATGAATATCTGCCCCTCGCACCCTATGTTCCAGATCAGCATGGTGAATGCCAGCATGACGGCTATCGCGACCATGGTCAATGGTATGGCCTTGACTATCGTCTCGCTTATCCCGTAGGCGTCCCCCAACGATGCCCTGACGATCGTGGAGTACGCCTTCGCCGGAGACACGCCCATGAAGTGCAGGAAGACGGCACCCATCGCGAGGGCGGAGACCAGCGAGAGGACGGGTATCATCAGACCGAGGAGCCTCGATGTCTCGAGGCGGGGCTCGACCTTCAGGGAGAGTCTCATGCGGACCTCCCCTCCTTCCCCGCCGAGGCGAAAGCCTCCTCCATCCGCGTCCCGGCCATCATGAGCCCTATGGCCTCTATCGGCGCGCCCGCCGGGTTCTCGATAACTCCCATGACCTCCCCCTTGAACATGACGGCTAGTCGGTCGCTCATCGCGAGCAGCTCGTCCAGGTCCTCCGACACCAGCAGCACCGCGCCCCCGACGTCCCGCGCGGCCAGGAGCTGCTCCCTCACGAACTTCGTCGCGGCCACGTCCAGTCCCCATGTTGGATGGGCGGCAATTATCGCCTTTGGAGAGTCGCTGAGCTCCCTGCCCAGCATGAGCTTCTGAAGGTTGCCCCCGGAGAGGTTCCTCACCGGGGTGCCTATGGAGGGCGTGCTCACGCTGTATCGCGAGACCAGGTCGCGCGCGAAGGAGAATACCTCCCTCCATACTATGAAGCCCCTCTTCGAGACCGGCTTATTCCAGTATCTCTTAAGTATGGAGTTCTCGCTTATGTTCATGTTCGGGACGAGCCCGGTCCCCTTCCTGTCCGCCGGTATGTAGTGCACCCCTCCGTCGATGATCTTCTTAGGGAGCGAGTTGGTCAGGTCGGCGCCGTTGATGAGGATGCGGCCGGACTCGACCCTTCGAAGTCCCGCTATCGCCTCGCACAGCTCCGCCTGGCCGTTGCCGGCCACTCCGGCGATGCCCAGAATCTCGCCCTCTCTAACCGAGAGAGTCAGTCCGGCAATCGCGGGGAAGCCCCTGTCGTTCAGGGCCCTGACCGATTCGCACTCGATGATCGGCCTTCCGGGCGAGCTGATTTTTTTCTCGATCTTGAAGACCATCTTCTGCCCGACCATCATCTCGGCGAGCTTCTCCTTGGTGGTGGATGCGGTGTCGACGGTCCCGACGTGGCGCCCCTTGCGCAGGATGGTGACGCGGTTGGACAGCCCCATGACCTCGGCCATCTTGTGGGAGATGAAGACTACTCCATGCCCTTCCGAGGTCATCTGTCGAACCGTCTCGAACAGGCGCTCCGCCTCCTGCGGGGTGAGCACCGCCGTGGGCTCGTCGAGGACGAGGATGTTCGCCCTCCTGTACAGCATCTGCAGTATCGCCACCCGCTGCTGCTCGCCGATGGACAGCTGCCAGATCCTGGCGTCCGGGTCCACCGCCAGTCCGTACCGCTGAGACAGCTCTTCTATCCTATCGTGGATGGCGCGTTTCGGAAGCACCGAGGGCAGCCCGTCCACGCCGAGGATCATGTTCTCCCAGACGGTCTGGCTCGGTATCAGCATGAAGTGCTGGTGGACCATGCCGATTCCGGCGGTGATCGCATCGCGCGGAGAGGAGAAGGACACCTCCCTCCCGCCGACGGTCAGTGTCCCGCTGTCCGGTCTGTACAGGCCGTAGAGCACGCTCATCAGGGTGGACTTGCCCGCCCCGTTCTCCCCGAGAAGGGCGTGCACCTCCCCGGCGCGCACGTCGAAATCAACCTCCTGGTTTGCGGTCACTCCAGCGAAGCGCTTGGTGATCTTTTCCATGCGGACGAGCAGTCGCGAAGGATCCGGAGTCCCCATTTCTCTTCCCCCTGTGCTGAATTTTACCCTACAAAAAAGGGGCGCGGAGACCGCACCCCTTTCCCTTTCCGATCAAAGCTAAAGGTTATTGGGGCAGTTCGCCCTTGACTCCCTCCACGAACCAGTTCATGGAGAGCATCTCGGCGTCTGTCATTGCGGAGCCCTCGGGCACTCTGACCTCGCCGCTCTGATCCTTCACCGGGCCGTAGAAGACATCCCACTCGCCGGAGACTATCCTGGCCTTCTCCTCCTCGACAAGCTCTTTGACCGAATCCGGGACGTCCTTGCCGTAGGGGGCGAGTCCGACCATCCCCTCCTTCAGGCCGTACCAGATGTGCTTCGGCGCCCAGGTCCCGTCGATTACCTGCCCTATCGTCTCCTTGTAGACCATCCCCCAGTCCCAGATCGGGGCGGTGAGGTGCTTGGTCGGAGCGTAGGCGCTCATGTCGTTATTATACCCCACAACGTAAACTCCCGCCTCCTCCGCCGCCTGCGGAGTGGCCCCCGTGTCGGCGTGCATCGCGAGGACGTCCACGCCCGAGTCGATCAGTGCCTTGGCCGCCTCCTTCTCCTTCGCCGGGTCGAGCCAGGAGAAGATCCATATCACCTGCACCTCGGCATCGGGGTTGGCCCTGCGAACGCCGCGGGTGAAGGAGTTGATGCCCCTGATGACCTCCGGGATCGGGTGAGCGCCTACGAAGCCGATCTTGTTGTTCTTGGTCATCTTGCCGGCTACGAGGCCCGAGAGGTAGCGCGCCTGGTACATTCTTCCGAAGTAGGTGCCCATGTTGGGGGCGTCCTTGTAGCCGGAGCAGTGCATGAAGATGACGTCGGGGTACTTGTTGGCCACTTCAAGGATGAAGTCCATGTAGCCGAAGGTTGTGCCGAAGATGACCTTCGAGCCGTTGCGGATCATGGTCTCGAAGACCCTGGCCGCATCGTGGCTCTCGGGGATCGACTCCACGAATACGGACTTCACGCCGGGGTACTTCTCCTCCATCTCGAGGCGTCCCTTCTCATGCATGAAAGTCCATCCGCCATCGCCTATCGGACCGATGTAGACGAAACCGGGGTTGATCTCCTCTGCGGGAATGGGGGGGAACGCGGCGTACGCCGCACCGCACATGGTGAAACCGAGAACCAATACCAGGAGCCAGCCGAACCTTCTCATTGAATCTACCTCCCTGATTATGGATTTGAGGGACTCCTCCCTCCCGAACTATTATACAGCACGAGCCGTAAAAGAGCAGTAGATAGCCGCTCGCGTTTCTATAATAGACCGCCAGGTCATAGTTCAGCCCGCCTTAACGAGAATAATGGGCGCTTTCGCATACCGGCCGCCCGTGCTAGAATACTTGGGAGCAGAAGGGACAGCAATTCAAAGGAGGGTTCGACTTGTCCGCCGACAGGTATGTCAAAACGTATTCCGTCTCTTGGGAGCAGGTGCACAGGGACTGCAAGGCGCTCGCATGGCGTCTCGTGGGCGTGCAGAAGTGGGAGCGCATAATCGGAATAGCCCGGGGAGGGCTGATACCTGCGGCGATCATCGCCAGGGAGCTTGACGTCAGGCTGGTTGACACGGTGTGCGTGTCCAGCTACACCCTTCGAACCCAGGGGGAGTTCTCCATTCTCAAGGAGATCCAGGGCGACGGAGAGGGGTGGCTGATAATCGACGACCTGGTAGACACCGGAAAGACCGCCCAGGTCGTCAGGAGGATGCTACCCAAGGCCCACTTCGCGGCGGTCTACGCCAAGCCCGAGGGCAGGGCGTTCGTTGACACCTTCATCACCGAGGTCAGCCAGGACACATGGATCCTGTTCCCGTGGGACACCGAGACCTCGTACGCCAAACCGATAGTGGAGCAGCAGTAACCGAAAGGCGGGATTGATCCTTGGCTTACCTCAAGTACACGAGCCTTCTGATCTTCTGGGGCTGGATACTGTCAGTCGCCTATATCCGGTATATCCTCCCCTTCATCGAGTCCGCCCTGGACGCGGTCGACACCATCGAGCAGGGCGGAGGGGCATTTCGAAGGGGGATCGCCTTCGCGACGAAGATCCTCATGGCCGGCGCCCAGATGTACGTGCTGGGCACATGGTCGGCCTACTGCGTCATAAGGACGATGATATTCCTGGCTCCGCCGGAGGCGAGCGGTTGGCTGTACTACCCGACCGCCTTCGTGGTCTGCGAGGGATTCCTCGGCGCCGTGGCGAAGAAGGAGAAGTTCAGAGGGCTGCTCTCGGTGGTCCACTCGGCGATGGCCATGGGGCTGTTCGTCATATTCGCGATGAACCCGTACTTCCTGAGGTCGGTCTACCCCTGGCTGTTCCCGATCATGAACTTCTCCCTCCCGCACTGACGCCGTCTAGTTCGCGGCCTCGGGGTCGCCCTCGGGGGGCACTATGCAGATGAACTCGAACGCCGAGTCGCCGGTGTTCTCGAACGAGTGCTCGACATCCGGCGGGACGAAGGCCCAGCACCCGCCCTCGAGCTGATGGACGGCGCCGTCTATCGTTCCTTTGCATCTGCCGGCCAAGATGAACATGTAGTGGGGCCAGGGGTGGCTGTGGAAGGGGGTCGTGACGCCCGCGTCCACCCTGAAGTGGCGCGCCACGTAGTCGCCCCAGTGATTTCCGGGCGAGAACACCACCCTCTTCTCGATGCCCGGCGCGTGGGACGCCCCGAGCGGCAGGTCTGCCAGCCTTCCGGCCAGCACTGCTCCTTTCGACATAACCGCATCACACTCCTTTCAACTTTGCTGCATCAGTCGCGATCGTAGCACCAGGCTGCCCCCAAGTCCAGCCGGCAATCGAACAGCTTTGGCGGAGCGGGGCTTGTATTGGCGGCGCGAGGGTCTATAATGCCTTCCCAAAGGATGATGCGTCCAAGGGGCGCGAAAACAAACCCGAAGGGAGAATGAGAAATGAGGAAATTTGGAAGCGTGGCGGCGCTGGCGATCCTTGCCCTCGCCCTGGTCTGCGGAACGAGCGCGGCGGCGACCGACATCAAGCTCGCCCACGTCGTGAACGAGAACGACGCCTTTCACGTGTGCGCCCTGAAGTTCAAGGAGGTCGTCGAGGCCGAGAGCGGGGGGGAGCTGACCGTCTCGATCTACCCGAACGCGCAGCTCGGCGACGAGCGCAACCTGCTTGAGAGCATGCGGATGGGCGTGGTCGACTCGGCCATAATAACGGGCGGCCCGATCATGAACTTCATGCCCAAGTTCGGCGTGTTCGACCTGCCGTTCCTCTTCTCCACCCCGGAGCAGGCCTACAGAGTGCTGGACGGCGAGATAGGCAAGAAGATGCTGGAGGAGATGGCACAGCACGGCTGGAAGGGGCTGGCCTACGGGGAGCGCGGATTCCGCAACCTGACCAACAGCAAGCACCCGGTGTCCACGCCCGAGGACATGAAGGGACTGAAGATTCGTCTCATGCAGAACCCGGTCTACGTCGACTCCTTCAGGGCGCTGGGCGCGAACGCGGTGCCCATGGCCTGGACCGAGGCCCTGACCGCCCTCCAGCAGGGAGCCATAGACGGCCAGGAGAACCCGCTGAACGTCATAGTCTCCTTCAACCTGTTCGAGTCCCAGAAGTACCTGGCCATCACCAGGCACGCCTACGCCCCCAACGTCATCATGATGAGCATGAAGACCTGGGAGAAGCTCTCCCCCGAGCTTCAGTCGATAGTCCAGGACGCGGCCGTCAAGGCGGCCGAGGCCAACAGGACCTACGACAACGAGAAGGAGGCGGAGTGGCTCCAGTTCCTCAAGGACAAGGGGATGGAGGTCACCACGCCCGACACCGCGGCCTTCCGCGAGGCTGTGAAGCCCGTCTACGAGAAGTACGAGGAGGAGTTCGGCAAGGAGCTCGTCGAGGCGATACTTGCCGAATGACGAGGAGCGCCGGATGAACCCCGGGGATAACAGCGCAGGGGGCGGCGGCAGGTCGCCCCTTGCGCGCCTGAGCGACTCTGTGAACAGGATCAGCGAGGTCCTGCTCTTCGTCCTGATGATGCTGATGATAGCGGTGACGTCGCTTCAGATAGTCTGCAGGGTCTTCTTCGAGGCCCTGATTTGGTCCGAGGAGCTGACGACCTACCTGCTCGTCGCCTCCTCGCTGCTGGGCGCTGCGGTGGCCTTCAAGCGAGGCTCCCACATCGCCGTGACCTTCCTGGTGGACAGAATGCCGCCCGCCTTGAGGAGGGCGGCACGCATCTTCGTGCAGCTGACCGGCATGGTATTCTTCTCCGTCGTGGCCTTCTACGGCGCCGTGCTGACTAGGTCCGAGGCGATGCAGACGACTCCCGCGATGGGAATATCCATGACGTGGATATACCTTGTCTACCCTGTAGCGGGCTGCGTCGTGCTGCTTCACCTGGCCGCCGGGTTCGCGGCCGGGGACTGGAGGGAATAGCATGGGACTCGTGCTGGCCGGCGGTTTCATACTGTTCATGCTCCTCGGTGTCCCGGTGGGGCTCGCGATAGGCGCGTCGGGGCTCCTCGTGGTCTTCCTGAGCGGCTTCCCGCTAGAGATGATCCCGCAGACGATGTTCTCCGGGAACGAGTCCTTCGCGCTGGTGGCCGTGCCGTTCTTCGTCCTGGCCGGCGACCTTCTCGCCAAGGGCGGAATCTCCGAGAGGATAATAGCCTTCGCGGAGGCGACACTCGGGCGGTTCAGGGGCGGCCTGTCGATAGTCTCCACGGTCGCCTCGATGTTCATCGCGGCCATCTCCGGGTCGGGAGCCGCGACCACGGCGGCGGTCGGCTCCGCGCTCCTGCCCCAGCTCAAGCAGAAGGGGTACGACGTGGACTTCTCCGCCGCGCTCATAGCCTCCTCCGGCACCATAGGAGTGGTGATCCCGCCGAGCGTGCCGATGGTCCTGTACGCGGTGATAGCCGGAGTGTCGGTGGCAAAACTGTTCATGGCCGGCTTCGTGCCCGGGTTCCTGATGGGCGCCGGACTCATCGCATACTCGATCTATGTGGCGCGCAAGAGGGGGTACCCCGCCAGCGCTGCCACCACGGGGGCCGAGAAGCTGAGGCTGTTCCTGGACGCCACCTGGGGGCTAATAACTCCGGTGATAATCCTCGGAGGGATCTTTTCCGGCTACTTCACCCCCTCCGAGGCCGCCGCGGTCGCAGTTGTTTATTCAATGCTTCTTGCGTTCTTTGTCTACCGGTCCATGACGTTCAGGCAGTTCTACGACCTCGTGGTGGGGGCCGGGGTCACGTCGGCCCTTATAATGTTCATCATCTCGACGGCCAAGCTTTTCGGATGGGGGCTCGCCTTCTACCGGATACCGGAGGCGGTTGCGCGCTTCCTGCTCGGCTTCGCGGGCGGCAGCCATTTCATGATATACCTCATGATCACGGTGATAGTCCTGCTGGCCGGGATGTTTATGGAGACGGCGTCCGCCCTGATCGTCCTGACGCCGGTGCTGCTGCCGACGGTCGTACAGACGGGCGGCAACCTGCTTCACTTCGGGGTGGTCCTGGTGGTGGGGCTCGCGATAGGAATGGCCACGCCTCCGGTGGCGATCAACATCTACGTCGCCGGGGCTATCTCGGGCCTCTCCATGGAGCAGATATGCAGGCCGATCATCCCGATGGTCCTGGTGCTGATAGGAGTTCTTCTGCTGGCTACGTATTTCCCGTCGACGATACTTCTGCTTCCCTCTCTCGTCTGGGGAGCCGGCGGGGTTTAGCGATACGGGTGCATACCCGCGGACAGGAGGTTGCGAGGAATTTGAAGAGCGACAGTGCTAAAAAAGGAGCGGAGCGGGCGCCACATCGCTCGCTGCTGAAGGCGTCGGGATACGCCGACTGGGAGATCGATCGCCCCTGGATCGGGGTGGCAAACGCGTACAACTCCATTATTCCGGGGCATGTACACCTGAACAGGATAACCCAGGCCGTCAAGTCCGCGGTCTACGCCTTCGGCGGCCTCCCTCTCGAGTTCCCGGTCATAGGTGTGTGCGACGGGATAGCCATGAACCACGAGGGCATGAAGTACTCCTTGCCCAGCCGCGAGCTGATCATGGACTCGATAGAGCTCATGGCCAGGGCTCACGCGCTTGACGCGCTGGTCCTGGTCACCAACTGCGACAAGATCATCCCTGGAATGGCAATGGCCGCGCTGTCGCTCAACATCCCGACGGTGATGATAAGCGGCGGGCCGATGCTGGCCGGGGTGTGCGACGGCAAGGAGGTGGACCTCAGCAACATCTTCGAGGCGGTCGGCAGGAGGGCGGCGGGGACCATGTCCGACGAGGAGCTGCGCGAGATAGAGGACCTGACGTGCCCGACCTGCGGCTCCTGCGCGGGGATGTTCACTGCCAACACGATGAACTGCATGATGGAGGCGCTGGGGCTGGCTCTGCCCGGCAACGGGACGATCCCGGCGGTCTACTCCGCGCGCGACCGTCTGGCCAAGGAGGCGGGGCGAGCCGTAATGGCTCTCTTCGAGAGGGACATCCGTCCGAGAGACATAATGACACAGGCGGCTTTCGACAACGCGGTTGCGGTGGACATGGCGCTCGGCGGCTCGACGAACACGGCGCTGCACCTTCCCGCCCTGGCTCGCACCGCAGGCCTCTCCCTCACGCTGGATCGGTTCGACGAGATTGGAGCCCGCACGCCGCACCTGTGCAGCATGAGCCCGGGCGGCTCGCACCACATCCAGGACCTGTTCGCGGCCGGCGGAGTCCAGGCCGTGATGTCGAGGCTCGTGGAGGGAGGACTCATCGACGCGAGCCCGGTCACCGCGACAGGCAGGACCGTGGCCGAGAACCTCGAGGGAGTTCGAGTGAGGGACGACGCGGTGATTAGGCCTCTGAGAGACCCCTATCACGCCCAGGGGGGGCTGGCCGTCCTGAAGGGAAACCTCGCACCCGAGGGGAGCGTCGTAAAGCAGTCCGCGGTCGACCCCTCCATGCTCAGGCATTCCGGGCCTGCCAGGGTGTTCGACGGCGAGGAGGCCGTCACCGAGGCGATCCTGGGCGGCAGAATAAGGCACGGAGATGTCGTCGTGATCCGCTACGAGGGCCCCAAGGGCGGCCCGGGCATGCGGGAGATGCTGACTCCGACGTCCGCCCTGGCCGGGATGGGCATGGACAAGACGGTCGCCCTGATCACCGACGGACGTTTCTCCGGGGCTTCGCGAGGGGCATCGATAGGACACGTCTCCCCCGAGGCCGCGGCCGGCGGGGCGATCGGCCTGGTGGAGGAGGGCGACACGATAGAGATCGACATCCCGGGGAGGAGTCTGCATCTGGCGGTCCCCGAAGCCGAGCTGGAGCGCCGAAGGAAAGGGTGGCGCCCTGCGGAGCGTCCGGTTCAGAGCGGTTTCCTCCGCAGATACCGCTCGTTCGTCACTTCCGGGGCCGAGGGAGCGGTTTTCAAGGATGGCTAAACGAGAGGGAGGGGCCTCGTCCAAGGCCCCTCCCTCTCGCAATGCAGATGCGTCCGCGACAGTCGCCTACGCGTTTTTACCCGCCAGCTCCCCGAGCAGCGCCTTGCAGAAGACGGGGAGGTCGGCCGGGGTGCGGCTGGTGACGATCCTGCGGGACACCACCACCGACTCGTCCGTCCACTCGGCGCCCGCCAGCTCCATATCGTCCCTGATGCTGACGTAGGAGGTCGCGCGGACCCCGCCGAGGATGCGCGCCGATACAAGGACGCTTCCACCGTGGCAGATCGCGGCCACCACGCCGCCGTTCTCATGGATTTTGCGAACGAGCTCCACTATGCCCCTGTCCGCCCTGAGCTTGTCCGGGCCCCACCCTCCTGGCACGACGACCCCCGCGAAATCCGACGCGGACACCTCCCCGGGCGTCTTCTCCGCCCTGAACGGGCCGCCCATCTTCCCCGTGTAGGTCTTCTTCGAGTCAGGACCTATGATGACGGGCGAGTACCCTTCCTCCACGAGCCTGTAGTACGGGTACCAGAACTCCAGGTCGTGAATGCCCTCCTCGACAAGAATCGCGATCTTTTTCGACACCTTTCTTCCCTCCCTGCGTATGATTTTTTCGCTCTTGACATACAGTCTATCATAAAAACGATTTACCGATTGAAGACCGTCATGTCCGTCGCGCGCGTCATATGGCCAGGCCAAACGTGATACAATATCCGAAAAACGTGGTGAAGACGTGGTGGAGGTCGAAGGCGAGTATGGATGAACAGAGGACAGAAGCAACCGGCAGGGTGGTCTCCCTCCCGCTGGTGGATGTAATAAAAAACAGCTATCTCGACTACGCCATGAGCGTCATAGTCGGGCGTGCGCTTCCCGATGTGCGCGACGGGCTGAAGCCCGTGCAGCGGAGGATCCTGTACGCCATGATGGAGCTCGGGCTGCGCCCCGGTACGGCGTATAAAAAGTCCGCCCGCGTCGTCGGAGAGACGATGGGCAAGTACCACCCCCACGGGGACTCTGCCATCTACGACACCATGGTGAGGATGGCGCAGGATTTCAGCATGCGCTACCCGCTGGTGGACGGCCAGGGCAACTTCGGCTCTATAGACGGCGACCCCGCGGCCGCGATGCGCTACACGGAGGCCAAGCTGTGCGAGGCCGGGGAGCTCATGCTGGCGGATATCGACGAGGACACGGTGGACTGGGGGCCCAACTTCGACGAGTCCCTCAAGGAGCCGCTGGCCCTCCCGTCGATGGTCCCGAACCTGCTCGTGAACGGCAGCTCCGGCATCGCGGTCGGCATGGCCACCAACATTCCGCCGCACAACCTTCTGGAGGTGGCGGACGCCCTTGAGTACCTCATCGACTGCGAGGGAGAGCCGGAGCTGGGGGAGGTCTACTCCAGGATGCCCGGCCCGGACTTCCCGACCGGGGGGATCATCCTTGGCCGCAACGGCATTGTCGACGCTTACCGCACCGGCCGTGGCAAGATAATCCTGCGAGGCAGGACCACGGTGGAGGAAAAGAAGAGGGGAAAGACCGCCGTGGTCATAACCGAGATCCCCTACATGGTGAACAAGTCCTCGCTGATAGAGACGATCGCCTCCTGCGTGCAGGAAAAGCAGATAGACGGAATAGCGGATATAAGGGACGAGTCCGACCGCGACGGGCTGCGCATCGTACTGGACCTGCAGAGGGATGCCGACGCGGAGCTGGTCAGGCGCCAGCTCTTCAGGCGCACCCAGCTCCAGTCCACCTTCGGAGTAATAAACCTCGCGCTGGTGGACAACAGCCCGAGGGAGCTGCCCGTGATAGAGATGCTCTCCCTCTTCCTGGATCACAGGCGCGCCGTGGTGCGCAGGAGGACCCAGTTTCGCCTGGACAAGGCCCTGGCCCGCGCTCACATAGTCGAGGGGCTCGTCAAAGCGCTCGACATGATCGACCGGGTTATCGCCACCATACGAGCGGCCCGCACCGCTCAGGAGGCCAGGGAGGGGTTGTCCGGCCCGCTTGGCTTCTCCGAGGCCCAGGCGCAGGCGATCCTGGAGATGCGCCTGCAGCGCCTCACCGGCCTCGAGCGCGAGAAACTGGACCAGGAGTTCGCTGCGCTGCTTGCGGATATCGAGCGGTATCGGAGCATACTGGGCGACCACAGGATCCTGGACGGCGTGATCAGGGACGAGCTGGAGTCTCTGAAGAGGAAGTTCGACAGCCCGCGCAGGACCGAGATAATCGACAGCTACGAGGAGGTCTCGGTGGAGGACCTGATCCCCGAGGACGACATCGTGGTGATCCTGTCCAAGGACGGCTATCTGCGGCGCAAGAGCCTCGACGAGTATGTCCCCCAGGCCCGCGGAGGAAAGGGGCGCAAGGGGGCGCCTCTGCAGGAGGAGGACGAGATCTCGGTTTTCGCCGTAACCAACACCCACAAGGACGTCTACCTGTTCACGTCCGCCGGGCGGGTCCTGACCGTGCGCGGACATATGATACCCGAATCGCGCTCCGGCAAGGGCAGGCTCGTGAACAAGCTAGTCCCCCTGGAGGAGGGCGAGGCCGTGGTGTCGATGTACGGCAGAAGCCCCGAGGGGAAGAACTACCTCTTCTTCGCGACGCGGAAAGGCGTGGCCAAGCGCCTTCCCCTGTCCGAGATCACCCGCATCAACAGGGGGGGGAAGAGGGTGCTGACCCTGGACGAGGGGGACGGGATTGCCCAGGTACGGCTTACCTCCGGCGACGACGAGTTGCTGTTCATGACGGCCCGGGGGCAGGCCCTAAGGGTGAGCGAGGGGGCGTTCAGGTCGATGGGCAGGGCCGCGCGCGGAGTGCGAGGTATCAAGCTGGGCGAGGGCGACGAGGTGATAAGCTGCGAGGTGATCGACCCCCGGCGCCACGCGCTCGTTATAAGCGAAAAGGGGCTGGCCAAGCGCACAAGCTTCATGGAGTTCTCCCTGCGCAACCGCGGCGGACTCGGCGTGAAGGCGACGAAGCTGGGCGCCAGGACCGGAGTCCTCGTGGGGAGCTGGTCCGTGGCCGAGGACGACGAGATCATGGCCATCACCGCGCGCGGCAGGATAATAAGGGTTGCGGTAGCAGAGATTCCTGTGCTGAGCAGGACGGCCGCGGGATCGATAACCGTCCGACTGGACGAGGGCGACAGCGTGGTCGATGTCAGCGTGGTCAGCGGAGAGGGGGCGATGAGTTGAGGATGGCTCGCGAAGGAGTCCCGGCGCTGGCCTTCATCTCCTTCATGATCGCCGGCAGCCTGTACTTCGCTCCTCCCGTGGCCCTGTTCCTGGCCCCTCTGCTGCCGTTCGTGTTCTGGTTTTATAGGGATCCCGAGAGGCAGCCCGACGGCGAGGGTTGTCTGTCGCCAGTCGACGGGGTGGTGACAGGGATCGAGTCGGGGGAGTACCCGTCCGTGGGAAAGGCGATGCGAATAAGCCTGGCTACGGCGCTGACGGACGCGCACGTCCTCCGTTCCCCCTGTTCAGGAAGGGTGGATCGGCTGGTGAGGTTCCCGAGAAAGCTGCCGATAGGAACGCCGTCCAACGCGGCTCGAAGATGGGAGAGGGTTGTAGTCGAGTTGTCGACCGACTGCGGGCCGATCTTGATCGCCCACACCGCGGGTTTCCCGGGAAGAAACGTTGTCTGCAGGCTCGCCAGGGGAAGCGGACTCGAGAGGGGGGGCGGGTACGGCATAATCCCCTCGCTAGCCAGGACAGAGATATACCTTCCGCCGGGGACGGATATACTGGTGGAAGAGGGCAGGAGGGTGTTTGCAGGCAAGACAGTTCTGGGATTCCCTGCTGTGGGCTCGGAGGTCAACCTATAAACCGCAAGAGCAGCAGGATGGCGATCAGGGCGACCATCGAGCCGAGGACCAGCCCGTAGAGCCAGGCAGGATCGCCTTCGGATGATTGAGCGACTGTGGCTGCAGAGGGGGCATGTTCCTCCGCCTTTTCAGCCGGCTTAGTCGCATCCGCCAGGGTAAGCGCTTTTTTCGAGGCCGCTTCCGTTCGGAGGCGACTGTTGCCCTCCAAGGAGACCACACCCTTGAACTCGTCCGACAGGTGCACCAGCAGGGTGAATCCCCCGTGTCTGTCCTGGTGAACCGACACCACCTCGCCCTTGACGATGCCGTCGAACGCGGGGTCGGCCCGTTGCAGCTTCTCCCTTACCGGGGCGGTCTCGTCCTCAGGCAGGCGCAGCAGAACCAGGTCGCCCTGGTTTAAGGATGCCACAGGCGTTCCCTTGACCGGATCGATGACCGGAGCGCAGGGAACCAGGAAAGAAAGCGGTTCCGTCGAGCCCGGTTCGCCAGGCGCGTCGGCTCCGGCCTCGCGGATGAAGGGCGCGAGGCTCTCCGGGTCGCAGCGCTCCACGTGCAGATATGCGGTGACGCGGTAGCCAAGCCTGGCCAGGATCTCCCTGCGCACCGACTCCTCCAGCGTCTTGATATAGCTGTCCTCCCTGTCCAGAACCTGTCTCGCCTCGCCGGGGGCAAGGACCTCGATCAGCAACATCTCAAGCTCCTCCAGCTTGTTGGAGGGGATCGGAGGCTCCTCCAGCGCGCCATCCTCAAGGAGCTGCTCCGCATAGAGCAGGAAATTGACACTCTCGCTCCGAACGATGGCCCCGCGGTCCGAATCCTCCCCGTTGGGCGAGAGGACGGTTCTAAAGGAGACCACTCCCGCCGGGGACAGTATCTCGTAAAAGTAGACGTCAAATCTCTCAGTCTTGGTTTTTCTTACCGAAAGAATGCACTTTAATACGTTAAGTTGCGGAAGTGAATTCACCGATTTTCTTCCTTTCGTTCATGCTCAAATGTATTATAATAGCTTCAGGTCTTTTGTGAAAGCCCGCCCGTCTGGCGGCGATCCCGTTGCCGCCCGGAGAAAGGAGGCTGTTCAGTGCATATTCGTTCAAATAGCTCGCCTGCAAGCTTCGGAGATGGAGAGGTCCTGCTTCACTTCTTCGAGGAGGGAGCGAGCGACGACTCGCCATTGGTGTTGTTGTTTCACGGCGTACACGGCAGCGCGACTCCCGCGGAGGGGAACAAGTACGGGTACCTGGCCCGGTCGCTGGCCCGAAGCGGCTGCCTGGCATGCGTAGTGGAGACCGGCAGGTTGCGACGCGACAAGGCGACCTTCGGGGATGACAGGGTCGCTTGGGCGATAGCAGCGTTTCAAGGCAAGACGTTCGCCATGGAGGTGTACGACGCGTGCTCCGCGCTCGAGTCCGCAGTGGGCGAATGGCCGGGGCGCCCTGTAGTCCTTTGGGGGTTCTCCCTGGGGGGCATAATCTCCGTCCTCCTGGCCGGAAAGGAGGTTTCTGGTTTCGTGCGCCAAACCGGCCTGCGCGCTCCTGTGATACCGGCTGTAAACGCCCTCGTCGTATCGGGAAGCGGGGACCGGGTGCGCACCCAGGCGTCCGACGGGCTCAACCTTCCCATACTGGATACCCTCGGCAGCAGCGAGACGGTCCACATCGCGGCCTCCAAGGCATCGCCGGACTTCGCCCTGTTCTTCTACGGCGGGTGCGACGAGACGTTCGACGAGGAATCATCCCGACGGATCTTTCGCAGCCTGAGGCTGGATGAAGAGGACAAGGAGTTCATAATCCTTCCCGGGGTAGATCACGCATTCCGCACACAGGACGGCGTGTCCTCCCTGGAACCGCTGGACAGAATGCTAGAGATCACCACGGCCACCCTGGGGAGATACCGAACGACAGGAGGATGTCCGGCCCGGCCAGAAGAGTGATCAGACCTCCGGCCGCCAGGAATGGCACCAGCGGGACAGTGTCCTTGCGGTCGACCCTGCCGAAGGCCAGCAGAAGGATGATGATGCCGCCGCCCAGCATGAACCCGGTGTAGAGCGTCAGGAGGAGCATCTTCCACCCCAATAAGGCCCCGGTTCCGGCCGCGATGGTGGCGTCTCCCCATCCCATACCGCCCCTTGATAGCAGTATAATACATCCTATGACTAGCAGCCCGGCGGCGGCGCCTGCCGCCCCGTCCAGCAGGGCGCCGCCGCCGCCGCCGATTCGGAGGAGGCCGCCCGCGACTCCCATGGCCAGTGGGAAGACGTCGAAGACGTAGCCCTCCTCGATGTCCGTCAGTGCGTTCAAGAACAGGCCGAAGGCCGCGGTCATCGAGAACAGAAGTGCGGTCGAAATCCCCCATCTCCAGGCCAACAGGCCTCCCGCGGCCGCTCCCAGCACCTCGACCGCCAGGCAGCGGATACCGATTTTTGCGTGACACCGGCGGCACCTTCCGCGGAGCATCAGCCACGAGAACAGGGGCACAAGGTCCCTCCACTCCAACACGGCCCCGCAAGTCTCGCAGGAGGAGCGCTCCGACCATCCCCACGGCCTGCCGGAGACGGTCCTTGAGGCGACGACATTTATGAAAGACCCCAAAGAAGCGCCCAGCAGCGCGAAGAATATTATGATAAACCCGGCTTCCATCTGTCACCAGCTCCTTATGGGAAGACTATAGCACAAGGTTTCAACGCTTCCAGTGCAGACGGAGGTTTTTTGCACCCCGGCGCACGTAGCCGCGAATCCGAATCACTATTATCTAAATCTCAGGAAAAGTTGTATAATGAAACCGGGGCGGGGATTCCAGTTTCTTGTCCACATCAGAAAGGAGGAATAGCCATGTTCAAGAAGATATTGGTCGCGGTGGATATGAGCAAGATGTCGGAGGAAGTCTTTTATTACGGTTGCTTGCTTGCATTTCGCCTGGGCGCCGAGGCGACGTTTCTGCACGTGCTCCCGCACCCGACGCTCTGGAGAGGGTACGAACCCTGGCTGCCTCCGGAGATCGACGTGGAGGTCTCGGAGATAGCTCGAAAGAAGCTTGACTACTACTTCCGCAAGGCGAAGGAGAACCATCCGGAGCTTGAGCAGGCTAGTTTCGAGATGGTGGTCAAGGAGGGAAACCCCTCGGACGTGATCATAAACTACGCGAAGGAAAACGACATGCACCTCATCGTCATAGGCTACAGGGGGCAGAGCACGCTCGAACGGCTCGTGGTGGGCAGCACCGCCACCAATGTTGGAAGATACGCGCACTGCTCCGTCCTGATCTTTCGCCCCGGGGAGCAGGTCATCTGAGGCCTCTTCGGGTCGAAGAATGCGGCTCCCGAAGCGCCCCGCTGGTCGGGGCGCTTCATATTTGAAAATACCGGCGGAGAAACCTCTGAACTCGGCTTTCGTGAGAAGGCCGTGTCATGCCCCGGGTTGCGCCTGCACTGCCGCCGACCGGTGAAAGGGCTCGCGCATCCCCTTGGCCTGACAGAACCTATTCACTTTTTTCTCGTCCCGTATATCTCCTGGCCGTATGTCCTGTGCTTTTTCTGCTCCTCCTGCGGCCGGTCTTTCTCGGTAGCGCTCAGCGATTTTTTCAGCATCTGGGCCAGCATCTCTTTTTTCCTCTGCTCCTCGTCAAGAGCCCCCGCATTGCCCATTGTGTTTCGGTCCAGGTACCCAAGGTCGACAAGAGCCTGGACCCTGAGAATGTCGATCTCCATCTCCTCTGAGAGGGAGTCCACGCTGTACTCGGCCCCCTTCTGATCCCTTATGTACTCGCGCACCTTCGGATAGAGCTCGTCTATCTCCTGCAGACACTGCGGGCAGTACTTGCCCCGCGCGCTGTCGTAAAGCCTTCCGCATATTTTGCACGGTTTCAAGGCCAAATTTACCTCCCCCTTTCAAGCGCCAAATTATGTAAAAACCCGGTTGTTGCTGCTCGGGCCGCGGCGGATTCATGGACTGGAATCGCCAAGCCTGATTTCCGAGACGCCCTTGGAGGATAATATACCATAACTCGGCGGGGTGAGGGAGTCCTCGCACCCAAAGCTGTCTGGCCGAAGATGAGGCATTATCGCCGGTTTTCTGTTAAAATATACGCAACAAGTCAAAGTTGTTAATAATACCGTTGAAAGGGGAAGCATAGATGAGACCGACCGTAGTTGATCACATTGGCATAGCCGTAAAATCGATAGAAGACGCCCTCGCCTTCTGGGAGTCCTCCCTTGGCATCAAGTGCACCGGGATTGAGGAAGTGGCGGAACAGAGGGTGAAGACGGCCTTCCTTCCACTGGGAGACACCGAGGTGGAGCTGCTCGAGGCCACATCCGACGACAGCCCCGTGGCCAAGTTCATCGAGAAGAAGGGAGAGGGGATCCACCATATCGCAATCCGCGTGGAGAACCTGGAGGAGGCCCTGAACGAGCTGAAGGAGAAGGGGATAAAATTGATAGACGAGACGCCGCGGTACGGCGCGGGTGGCGCGAGAATAGCGTTCGTGCACCCGAAGAGCACAGGCGGCGTGCTGCTGGAGCTCAGTGAAAGATAGCCTCTCTGCCCCCGTAAAAGGAGTTGAACGGAATTATGAACGCGGATCTTGCAACCGGCGCTTCTCGCGCCACGGAGGGACTATCCGGTGTCGGCGGCGCCTTCACGATGTGCATTATCGCATTCAGCGTGGTATTCCTGGTGCTGGGCGGTCTGACCGGGGTCATATACGGGATCAAGCATATAGCGGACGGCATCGCGCGCGGCGCGAAGTAGGCGCTCCGCTGTTTGGCGCTGCGGGCGTCCGCACGGATTCGTAGCCCGTATAACATGCAGTCAACGGAGGGTCGTTATACATGAGCAAAAAGCGCGGTCTCCGCAGGCAGCCCCGTGAAGAGCGGCGAAAACACCGGCGACGTCATGATGATCATCGCCCGAGCCGGCGTGGATGACTACGGGGGCCGGTTCGCCGGTCCCCTCTTTTATGTGGCGATACGGGGGGATGAAGTATGAGGGAGATCTCCGCCAGGATGGTGACCGAGGCCGTCGCGCGGCTCTTCGTCGAGGCTGCGTACAACCTCCCGGCCGATATGATACGGACATTGGAGGATGCGGCCGCCGTCGAGAGCAGCGCCCCGGCGGCCGTAGTGCTGAGGGATATCCTCGAGAACGCCATGACAGCGTCCGAGGGGGTGCACCCGCTGTGCCAGGACTGCGGCATGGCAGTTGTCTTCATCGACCTGGGCCAGGAGGTGATGCTGATTGGCGGGGGCCTGGCCGAGGCGGTGGACGAAGGGGTGCGACGCGCCTACAGCGAGGGGTATTTGCGTTGTTCCATAGTCGCGGACCCGCTGTACGACCGTAGAAACACCGGGGACAACACCCCGGCGAAGCTGCACGTCCGAATAGTGCCCGGCGACAGGGTTGCGATCACGGTGGCCCCGAAGGGCTTCGGCAGCGAGAACATGAGCGCTATCGCCATGCTGGCGCCAGCGGCGGGCGTCGAGGGAGTCGTTGATTTCGTGGTCGGCGCTGTTGACAGGGCCGGGGCCAATCCGTGTCCGCCTGTCGTGCTGGGCGTGGGGATAGGCAGCGACTTCGAGGGAGTGGCCGAGCTGGCGAAACGCGCACTGCTCCGGCCGATCGGCGAGAGGAACCCTCACCCCGCCTACGCCGATCTGGAGAGACGACTGCTCGAGGAGGTAAACGACCTCGGAATCGGGGCAGCCGGATACGGCGGGGGTGTGACCGCTCTTGGAGTGAACGTCGAGTACGCGCCCACTCATATTGCGGGCCTCCCCGTGGCGGTGAACTTCTGCTGCCACTCGAACCGACATGCCTGCTGCACTTTGTGAGGTGGAGGAATGAGAAGCGAAGCCAGACGCTTGATGGCCCCGCTGAATCGCGCAGACTGCGAGGCTCTGTGCGCCGGAGACGAAGTCCTGCTGTCGGGTGTCATATACGTGGCCAGAGATGCGGCTCACAAGCGCATGGTCGAGGCGCTTGAAAACGGTGAGCCCGTCCCGGCGGACCTGTGGGGGGCCGTAATCTTCTACGCCGGCCCGTCGCCCGCGCGCCCGGGGCTGCCCATAGGTTCCATAGGGCCGACCACGAGCTACCGCATGGACCCCTACGCCCCCGCGCTCCTGGAGGAGGGGGTGAGGGGGATGATAGGCAAGGGCGACCGCAGCCCGGAAGTGGTGAGCAGCATCGTCAAGAACGGAGCCGTCTACTTCGGGGCCGCCGGGGGGATAGCGGCGCTTTTCGCCCGCAGCGTGGCCTCCTCGGAGATTATAGGCTACGAGGACCTCGGGCCGGAGGCCATGCTGAAGCTCGATGTACGGGAGATGCCGCTGACTGTGCTCATCGACTCGCGAGGAGCCTCCCTCTACCTCTCCGGCTGGGAGAGATTCCGCAGGGCAAAGAAGGCGTAGGCTCGGCGCACCTTTGTCAAGCCGTCTCCCCGCCTCCGACGAGGGCCCTGCGCGTCCTCTCCTCGGCATTTGTCAGGTGGAGTGTCACGAGCCCCTCGACCCTGTCGGGGTCGTGCTCGCCCAGGGCGGACAGAATCTCCAGGTGTTCCTTGGTGACCGCCTCGAGCACCTCCTCCCTGAAGGGTCCCTTCTCCGCGAAGTAGCGAATCCTGCGCGCGTGGACGCTCAGGTTGTTCAGGGCGTCCAGGATCAGGGGATTGTCGGTCCTGCTCGCGAGAAGCGAGTGCAGCGCGACGTCGGACTCCAAGTAGTGATCGAAGTCGTCAGGATCGTCGCGGACCTTGAGCACCTTCTCCCTCACCGACTCTATCTCCTCGTCCGTGCAGTGGACCGCGGCGTCCCTGCTCACCCTGGCCTCCAGCAGCCGGCGGAACTCCCAGACGTGGCGCGATCTCGTCTCGCTGACCTGGGTGACCACGGCCGCCTTGTTCCGCTCGATCTGAACCAGTCCCAGCCCCTCCAGGCGGAGCAGCGCCTCCCTTATCGGGGTGGTGCTCACGCCGAACTCCGCCGCGAGCTTGTCGATCTGGAGAACCTCTCCCGGCTGATAGGCGTTGCTTACGATCAACTCCTTTATCGTCTCGAACACCTGGTCCCCCAAAGAATGAAAAATCCTGCTCACCACAAAACCCAACTCCTCTCCCGGCATGCCACGACAACCGACACACATGCGCTGCCGCGCGGGCGTGTCGCCAGCCCTCGGCATCCGGCGTACTGAAGCGCGACGAAGCCGCCTTCGGAGTGATTATACCAGTTTACGCCCTTGACTGATAAGGGTAGTTGTTACCCTTGGGGATGGGAGCTTCTTCAAGACGCTTTTCTCTGCGGAAAAAAGGATAGAAAAAAGGTTCCCGCTATGACCGCGGAAACCCGGTATTCATCAGATGGTGGGCGATACTGGGTTCGAACCAGTGACCTCTTCCGTGTGAAGGAAGCGCTACTTCCGCTGAGCTAATCGCCCTTGAACATGGAGGATTATACAGTGCGCCGACGGTGTTTGCAAGGGGGGGAGAAAAATCTCGTAACGATCGGCGTTCATGCGCTTGTGCGACGGGCGGAAGTGGGTTGGAACGTCTCATTTACTGCTCGAGATATGAATTTCAGGCAAGAAATATCAATTTATCGAAACTGAAGGTAGCTTTAAATTGCCGGGTTTTAGGGTATAATGAGTTCGGAGCGTGATAAGTCGATGACGGAAGGTTTTGATCTGGAGCTGGCTGCGGATCTCTGGGAGTACTGGGGATTTTCGCCGTGGATCTCCGGAGGAATGAAGGGTGTCTACAGAAGGGTGACGTTCGTCAAGAACGCTCTTATCGGCGAGGTCTGCAGGTACTATGCGGACGACTACGTGATCTGGCGCCACAACGGCAGGCTGGACATGGAGGGCGTGTTAAGCGCGTGCAGACCTCAGCCGGATCTGATGTCGCAGAGATATCTGTTTATAGAGCAGGTGGAGACGGGGGTAAAGGGGCGAATCCGCTCCTTTCTCCTTGGAATTAGGGGCTACGCTGAGGTCCATTCATACACGCCGGGGTGCGGATACCCCAAGCGCTTGAAGGATCTAGCGCCCCTTGTCGACAGGGCCTTGGAGCTGGTGCGTTCCAGGGAGGATGAATCGGGGGGTGGTGAGCGCCAAATCCCATAACACGAGGTCATTTTTTGTTTTTTCATATTTCCTACGGAGGTGAACGAATTGCTTTCCACTCTTGCCATGCTGTTTTTAGCTGCAATTGTCCTTTTCGCAATCTGTTACAAGGTCTACGGTTCCTACCTAGCCAAGGTCTTCAACCTTGACGACAACACCAAGACCCCGGCGGAGGCTATGTATGACGGTATCGACTACTGCCCGGCTCATCCGGCGGTCCTCCTGGGGCACCACTTTGCCTCCATCGCGGGTGCCGGGCCGATAGTGGGCCCCATCACGGCGGCGTCGATGTTCGGCTGGCTCCCGGCCTACCTGTGGTGCCTCATAGGCTCGGCGTTCCTCGGCGGACCGCATGACATGGGCTCGCTGGTGGCGTCGATGCGCCACGAGGGCAAGTCGGTCGGAGAGGTCGTGGACAGGTGGATAGGCCGCAGGGGCAAGGTGCTGTTCCTGTGCTTCACGATCCTCGCCCTGATCCTCGTGGTCGCCGTCTTCCTCCAGCTGTCGGCCGGCTCGTTCGCCCAGGACCCGGCGGTGGCCTTCTCGGCGACCCTGTACATCTTCATGGCTGTCGTGTTCGGGGTGCTGATCTACAAGTACCACGTCCCCCTGTGGCTGATGACCGTCGTCATGGTCCCGATAGTCATCTATGCATGCTGGTACGGCAACGAGGCCGCCTGGGTCGCCGAGACGTTCAAGCTGTCAATGGAGACCTGGCGCTGGCTGTTGGTCGGCTATATTTTCTTGGCATCCATACTCCCGGTCTGGCTCCTGCTGCAGCCGCGAGACTATCTCGCCTCCTATTTTCTCTACTTCGCCGTGATCATCGGCTCGATAGGCATGATCATGGGCAAGGGCGAGGGGTTCGACGTCGTGCTGCCGGCGTTCAAGGGGTTCACGGCGGGCAACCAGTATCTTTGGCCGATGCTCTTCGTCGTCGTCGCCTGCGGTGCCATCTCGGGCTTCCACTCCCTGGTGGGCAGCGGCACGACCTCCAAGCAGCTGCGCAGGGAGAGCGACTCCGTGGTTGTGGGCTACGGCTCCATGCTGCTTGAGGGGCTGGTCGGAGTCATAGCGGTCGGCACCATCATGATCAGCGGCGTCATAGCGGAGGGCGGCCCGACCATGACCTATGCCCAGGGGTTCGGGAAGTTCGCGGCTATCCTTGGGATCGACCCCAAGGTCGGCGTGTCCCTGGGCCTCCTGGCGATGAACTCCTTCCTGCTCACCTCGCTTGACACGGCCACGCGTCTGACCAGGTACCAGATCCAGGAGCTGTGCAACATGAAGGTCGACAAGTACACCGCGACCGTGATAGCGATCGCCGGCGCAATGGCCCTGCTTCTCACCAAGGCGCACGGGCCCACGGGTAACGTCATCCCGGCATGGGCGGCTATATGGCCGATATTCGGTGCGTCGAACCAGCTCGTCGCGGCCCTCACGCTCATGACCCTCGGCGTGTGGGTGAGCAAGGCGCTGAAGCGGGACAACCGTTTCGCCATGTACCCGATGTGGTTCATGCTGGTGACGACTGTCGCGGCACTCGGCTTCATGATCAGGGACAACCTGGCCTTCGAGAAGCCGAACTACATTCTCGTGGTGCCCTCCGTGCTGTTGCTGGTGCTCGCGTTGCTCATGATCTTCGAGTCGCTCAAGGCCCTGAGGGAGGAACCCAGGCTCTAATCAGGACGAAAAGAGAGGGGCGCCGGGATGATCCGGCGCCCCTCTCAGCTTCTTCCGTCAGGCGGTCGCTAGGAACTCTTGCCCACGCTGAAGGACTTCGCGCTCCAGGACTTGCCGCGCTTTCTGTTCTCAGCCTCGAGCACCTCCACGAACCTGCACCCGCACCGCTCGCAACGAATGGTCGAAGCGTTGTCGTCCAGCTCGAACTCGCTCTTGCACGATAGACATCTATACCTCCCCATAGAAATCACCCCCGAATAAATGATCTGGAGATCAATCCAAGTCTGCCGACGGCACCAGTGCGCGCTCAACTGAATTATACCATGAAGCCTCGACGGAGAGCCAATGGAGGGCGCGTGTTGTATAATCGCCGGAAGTCACTACGCTGTTCAGAGGGGAGGAGCAATATGACCTATCCATTTCCGAGGGACGAAGGGGAGGCGACATGCGTCATCAGCGGGGCGGCAGGGCTGGGAATCCAGACCGTCGAGGACATGTTGGCGAGGCTGGTCGTGGACTCCGGACTTCACATCTTCGGGTCGCGGGAGTACATGTCGAGGGTGAGGGGGGGGAACAACTCCACCGAGCTGAGAATCTCCACGTCCAGGGTCGACGCCCTGGTCGACAGGATGGACATCCTTGTGGCCATGAGCCGCAACGTCCGCGCCAACATACGTGAGAGGATCGGCCCCACCACGGTCATCGTCGGCGACAGGGCCGAGCTGGGCGAGGAGCTCGACGGCGCTGGAGGAGTCTTCGTGGATGTGCCGCTGGCCGAACTGGCCGCGGCGTCCGGCGGCAGGATCTACTCGAACTCGGTGGCCGCGGGTATAGTCCTCGGCATCTTGGGAATCGATCCGGGGCGCGCCGCCGACTACTTCCGCAAACGCTTCTCCGGCAAGAAGCCGGAGGTGGCCGAGAAGAACTCGGCGGCCTGCCTGGCCGGGCACGAGGTGGGAGAGAGGCTGGTGGAGGGCAGGGGGCTGTTCTCGCCCGAGAATGGTTCTTCCGGCGTCGGAAGGGCCATAATTAACGGCAGCGACGCGGTCTCGCTGGGGGCAATGGCCGCCGGTTGCAACTTCGTGACCGCATACCCGATGTCGCCGGCCACAGGACTGCTCTCGTTCTTCGCAAAACACGCCGGTAGGGTAGGGGCGGTCGTCGAGCAGACCGAGGACGAACTCGCAGCCATCAACATGGCGGTGGGAGCGGCCTACGCCGGGGCCAGGCCCGTGGTGACCACCTCGGGAGGGGGCTTCGCGCTCATGGCGGAGGGGATAAGCCTCGCCGGGGTCGTGGAGGCGCCGGTGGTGGTGCATCTGTCGCAGCGGCCCGGCCCGGCGACCGGGATGGCAACGCGGTCGGAGCAGGCGGACCTGGAGCTCGCGCTTTACTCGGGGCACGGCGAGTTCCCGAGGGCGCTGTACGCCCCGGGGAGCATCGAGAGCGCTTTCATGCTCGCGCAGGAGGCCTTTCGAGTCGCGCTGAAGTACCAGACGCCTGCGATAATACTGACGGATCAGTACTTTGTGAATTCGTTTCACAACGTGTGTCCTGAGGAGCTCGTCCTTATGGAGGGGCCCTCGCCGCTGGACGAGACTCCGGCGGACTACAGGAGGTACGAGGATGATCCGTCGGGGTGCTCACCCTTCGGCGTGCCGGGGCTTGGGCTCGGTATTGTGGGGGCGGACAGCCACGAGCACGACGAGACGGGGCACGTCTACGAGGACTTCAAGCTGCGCAGGCGAATGCAGGACAAGAGGATGAGGAAACTGAGGGGCATGAGCTCCGAGGCCCTGCCTCCGGCTCTGTACGGCCCGGAGGACTACGACAGGCTGGTCGTCTGCTGGGGCTCCACCATACCGATATTCAGGGAGGCTCTGTCGCTGCTGAATTTGAAGGGCGTGGCCCTTCTCGCGTTCGAGCAGGTGTGGCCGCTTCACCAGTCCGCGGAGCAGCTTCTCAAGAGGGCCGGCAGGATAGTGGCGGCGGAGGGGAACAGCACCGGACAGTTCGCCCGGCTGCTTCGCGCGCACACAGGGGTGAAGGCGACCGATGCGCTGTTCAAATACAGCGGCCTCCAGTTCTCCGTGGAGGAGGCGGCTGAAGGGCTGAAGGGCGTTCTTTCGGGAAATGGGGGCGGATCACGATGACGTCGAACATTTTTGATCTGCCGGGCATTGAGATATCCTGGTGCCCTGGCTGCGGAGACTTCAAAATACTGGATTCCATCAAACAGGCCCTGGTCGAGCTGGGGCTGACGCCGCTCGACGTGGTAGTCGTGTCCGGAATAGGGCAGGCCGCGAAGACGCCTCACTACATGAGATCGCACTTCTTCAACGGACTGCACGGAAGGGCCCTGTCCAACGCGACAGCCATCAAGGCCGCCAACCCCGGTCTGGAGGTCATAGCGGTCGGGGGGGATGGGGACATGTACGGCGAGGGCGGCAATCACTTCATTCACACTATCAGGAGAAACCCGGGAATAACCAACCTGGTGTTCAACAACATGGTGTACGGACTGACCAAGGGGCAGGCGTCGCCCACCAGCCAGAGGGGTTTCCGCACTCCGGTGCAGGTGGAGGGAGTGAGGGCCCACCCGTTCAACCCCGTCGCGACGGCGCTGGTCCAGGGGGCGGGATTCGTCGCCAGGGCGAACGCCGGGGACGTGGAGGCCACAAAGGACGTGATAAAGGAAGCCATCAAATACAAGGGGTATGCCCTCGTCGACATCTTCCAGCCCTGCGTCTCCTTCAACCCCGTCAACACCTACTCCTGGTTCAAGGAGAACACCTACTGGCTCGACGACCACGACGCCTCGGACTTCAACGGGGCGATGGCGCTGGCCCTGTCCGGCGCCCCCTTCCCGCTGGGCGTGATATACAGGGGGGAGGAGGGCCCAACCTTCGAGGAGTCGCTTGCCGCCTACAGGAGCGACTCGACGCCTCTTTGCAGGCGAGGCGCCGCGAGAGACGCGGTGAGGGAGCTGATCGACGGGATGTGCTCTTGAGATCAGCGGGGGCGACCCCATCTGACAGTAAGGATGCGCCTCCAGGAGAAAGCCTCGAGGGCGGCTCTCGAGGGAAGCGTCCCCTTCGACATCCTGTCGAAGTCGCTGCATAGCTCCGCGCAGGCTGCCGCCGCCTCCCCCTCCTGCGCTCCGCAGAAGAGCCGCGCCAGCGCCAGCAGCTTCTTGTAGACCGCCGGAGCAGGCACCAGGTTCGGCCCGTCGCGGGTGATCGTCATGGCGTACACGAAGGAGAGGGTCTCCGGCCCGGCCCTCTCCTCGTGCCCGCAGTAGCCCGGCAGGCTTGGCGAGACGTAGAGGAACACGCCTCCTTCCGTATCCGGCAGCTGGAGGTTGTCCCAGTAGGTGGGCCCCGTCGGGGCCAGCGCGAACCATGCGGAGCGGGAGTCGTCCACCGAGGTGATCCAGAGGCAGTGTCGCTTGCTGGTCTTGGGTTCCTCCAGCTCTATCCTCCAGAGCAGCGCGCCGGCCCCTCCCTGCCCGGGATGCAGCAACCGCCACGAGTCAGAGACAATTCGGGAACCCTCGATCTGCTCAAGCGTCAACACTCCCCCCGGCGTGCCGACGAAGGCCCTCCTGATCTTACCGCCCCGGTGGTCGAGGGTCAGGGTCACGGGGGTCCCCGGAGCTGTCAGCACCCTGATATGCGCACTGCTTCGCACTGCGAAGAGGATGACCAGCGACGCTGCAAATAGCAGGGCGGCGGCGAATCTTGCCCGTCGAGGCGCGGTCATTCCCACTCCGTGGAGAAGTCTGCCAGATGCCCTGTCCGGTTCAGGGAGTAGATGCTGTATCCCTGGACGGCGTTGAAGTAGAGCACCGAGTACGATGCCGTGTCCATGTGCAGACGCCAGAAGTAGGGGGCGCGGATGCCGATGCACCCCGCAAGGAGCGGCTTGATCACGGCCCTGTGGGTCGCGACCGCGAAGCATCCGCCCTCGTGCTCCCTCGCAGCGCGATCCAGGGCTGCCTTCGAACGCTCCATGACCGAGTCCAGCGTCTCGGCCCCCTCCAGCCTGAGGAGTTCCGGGCTCTCAAGCCACAGCCTCCACTCCTCCGGGCAGTCTCGGGCTATCTCCTTCTTGGGTTGCCCCTCCCATCTGCCGAGGCTTATATTGTTGAAGCCCTCTTCGACCTTCACATCCACCCCGCAAGCCTCCGCGGTCGCCGCGGCGGTCTGCGCGGCTCGCTGCAGGGGGCTTGTCAGGACGACTTCGGGCCGCATAGGGGCTAGTTCCGACGCCACCTCCCGAGCCTGGCGAAGCCCTGTCTCGTTCAGGGAAAAGTCCGACCTGCCCCGGAAGAGCCCCTCTATGTTGCCGCGGCACTCGCCGTGTCGCACCAAAAGGATGGTGGTCCGCGCAGATTTTTCGGTCATGACGCCCTGCCTCCGTTATTCCCCTTCGCCGGGGGCGTCGAAGCCGTCAAGCGTCTCGGAGGCCAGCTCCGTGATTGCGCCCTCGCGCGAGTACTGGAACAGGCCCACGTGCCTTTTATCCCCGTCCGCCGCCACCGCTACGAATGTCATCGTCGCGGTAGGGTTCTTGTCTATCCAGGTGCCCGAGTTCACGTACACGGCCCTGTCTCCGCGGTGCGTCGCAGAGGGGATCATCCTGGACTCGTGGGTGTGCCCGAACACGACGATTCTCTTATCGGACGCCGGGTTCGAGAAGTACTGCACCCTTGCCTGGTCGTCCGTCTCCGCGCTGGATGCCGCCCCGACCAGCGCGTCCCGGACGGGGATTTTGACGGCCACCCTGTTGAGCTCCTGTCGTTCGTCCCATGTGTCCTGAATTCCCTTGAACAGGTTGGCCTCAATGACGCCTCCCGGCTCGGCCTGGCGCGGCAGGAGGTCGCCCATGGCGTAGTCCTCGGCGAACCCGTCGATATTCGTCCTTATGATCTTCTCGTCGAAGCCCTCTCTTATGGGAAGCTGGTCCATCAGCGCCTCCCACGTCTTCCAGTAGATGTAAGCGAGCTCCTGGCTCTCTCCCATGGTGTTGGGCGTCACAACGGGCCGCTCAGTAGCTGGACGAGGCTTCCCCTCGACGACGGAAAGGGCCGCGATGCGGGTGAAGAAATACCCGGGGGGGAGTATGGATCCGGGAGCTGTGTCTCTGTTCGAGATCGGGTCGGGCGCGCAGAAGAAGTTGTAGCGGTGCCCGTGCTCGACGACCATCTCCGGCAGGCCGTCGGGGGAGTAGGCGCCGAGCCCTCGCACGTCGCGGGCCTCCGCCATCCCGGGAAAGACCGCCTGGATGGCTTCGGTAGAGATCAGCAGGTCGTGGTTGCCGGGGACGTACACCACCTTTGTCATGCCGTCGCGGATAATGTCGTTGAACGCGTCGACCACCTCTTTGTTGTTCGCCGCTATCTTTCGGGCGAACTCCACCTGGGTCCCCCCTGCGTACGTGTCCGTGCCGGCCGGGATGAACCACTCGTCCATAAAGTCGCCTGCTATCACGAGCTCTCTTATATTGGGCACCAGGCGCAGCTTGCGCAGGAAGTCGACCAGCGGGGCGCGATTCTGCCTGATCTCGGCGTAGCTGTCGTCCATGCCGAGGTGTATGTCGCTGACGACCACGACGACCGACCGTTCTATCCCCAGCGCCGGCATGCCGCTCTCGTCCAGGTTGAACGCGTAGTCCGCGGCCCCCGTCTCCGCCGCTGCGGGGAACGCGAAGACAAGACAGGTCATGGAGAAAACCAGCGCCATCAGGATGTTGCGAGCCACTCTCATTTACTCATTCCTCTTTTCATCAATCGATTGTCGAGGAGGTATTTGTTCCCCCTCTCTGCCCTCCTCGTATTATAAATCGCCTCGGGCATTTTCGCACCTGCCGCGGCTTAGGCCTGCATTGCTAATGCGGCGCCGTGCCTGGTACAACCACCGCCCCTCGGCATCAAAACTTAAGGAAGGTCCGATCAAATCCCTTTCGCCTGGCGCAAGACTGGCCGGCGGCAAATGTCTCGGCGGATGAGACGGCGTTGTTCAGGGGCTCCTCAAGGTGGAATGACCTCCGGTGAAAAATCCCTCTGACCAGCCTTGACAATCATATCGCGGATTGCTAATCTACCCTTCGGAACAGGAGCGTTGGCACTCGTGTCGATAGAGTGCTAACGACAGGGGGTGAAGCCAAATGCTTACGGAGAGACAGCTCGAAGTTGTGTTTTCCGTAGTGTACGAGTACATCCGGACGGGGGAGCCGGCGGGCTCCAGGACCATCTCAAAGAAGTACCTTCGCGGTTGCAGCCCTGCGACCATAAGGAACGAGATGGCCGACCTCGAGGAGATGGGCTACTTCTACCAGCCTCACACGTCGGCGGGACGTCTGCCCACGTCGAAAGCGTACAGGTTATATGTAGATGCCATCATGCAGCGCAGGAGGACGGCCCCGGCGGAGACCGAGGAGTGGAGGCGATCGATCCGCGAGAGCAGGCAGGGGATCGAGTCCATCCTCGCGTATATCTCGCGCCTGCTCGGGCAGGCGACCAACTGCGTCGGGGTGGCGGCCCTGTCGGCCCTCGAGGAGGTGCAGATCCAGAGGGTCAGCTTCCTCAGGCTGGGAGGGAACACGGTGCTGCTGCTGCTGGTCCTTGACGGAGGGCTGGTGCATCACAGCAACATATCGCTCCCGTGCGAGCTCTCGCAGGACACACTGGACGAGCTCGGGCGCAGGATAACGACCATAGCGGAGGGGCACCAGTGGAGCGAGGTCAGGGACGTGCTTCTGCGGTACGTGTTCGAAGGGCTCGAGCGCATGTGGGACTCCTGCCGCGAGGCCATAGTGCAGATGGACGCCCTGTTGAACCGGCGGCGCTCGCGCCTGTTTGTCGGCGGTGCGCAGCACATACTCAGCCTGCCGGACTTCCAGGACATAGGCAAGTTTCAGACGGTGCTCTCCCTGCTCGAGCAGGAGCACGCCCTGGCGGACATGGTGGAACGCTACAGCGTCAAGGACGGCGTATCGGTAACCATCGGGGACGAGAACGCCGAGGCCGGGATGGAGCAGCTGTCCCTGCTGCTGTCTCCCTCCTCGGGGTCCGGCGCGAGGGCGATCCTCGGGTTGATAGGGCCGCTGAGGATGGATTACGAGAAGTCCATATCGATACTTGAGGCGTTGGCCGAGGACCTGGACGACGTCCTCGTTCAGTAGGACGTATATGTGAAAGGAGAGAACTGGATGAAGAGGTACGACGACGCACTCCCGCGGGAGAACGAGGGCGAGGGGTCGCCGCCCGTCGCGGAGAGGGAGTGCGATTCGGGCGATCCGTCCGCCGAGGGAGCCTCCTGCGAGGACGTTGATATGGCGGCCTTGGCGGAGTCCCTGGCCAGGGAAAAACAGGACCTGGAGGACGCGCTTGCGAGGGCCAGGGCTGATTTCTACAACTACAGGAAGAGGGTGGAGCGGGACCGCCAGAAAGAGCGCGCGATGATCACGGAGGACAACGTCCTGGACTTCCTCCCGGTCCTGGACAATCTGGACCGGGCCCTTGCCGTCGATCCGGACTCCGAGGGGCGCAGCATACTCAAGGGTGTGGACATGGTGAGGAAGCAGTTCCTCTCCGTGCTGGAGTCGCTCGGGGTGGAGCCTATCCCGACGAACGGGGTGCCGTTCTCGCCGGAGTGCCACGAGGCGGTGGCGGCTGTAGCCACCGACGATCCAGACATGAACGGGCTGGTCGTCGAGGAGGTCATGACGGGCTTCAGGAGCCGGGATCGGGTGCTGCGGGCCGCCAAGGTGAGGGTCGCCTCCTTCTCCCCGGAGAGCTGACCGGGGAACTTTCTTCTGTTCAATCCAATCATGAGGTGATGGAGAATGTCTAAAGTAGTGGGAATCGATCTTGGAACTACGAACAGCTGCATAGCCGTGCAGGAGGGGGACGTCACCACGATAATCCCCAGCTCCGAGGGGAGCAGGACGACCCCGTCCGTGGTCGCCTTCACGAAGGAGGGCGAGCGGCTTGTGGGACAGCTTGCCAAGAGGCAGGCCATCGTCAACGGCGACCGCACTGTCATGTCGATAAAGCGCGAGATGGGGACGGATCACAGGGTTACCATAGACGGGAAGAAGTACACCCCGCAGGAGCTCTCCTCCATGATCCTTCAGAAGATGAAGCGGGACGCGGAGGATTACCTGGGCGAGCCGGTCACAAAGGCGGTGATCACCACCCCCGCCTACTTCACCGACGCGCAGCGGCAGGCTACGAAGGACGCCGGGGCGATAGCCGGGCTCGAGGTGCTGCGCATAATCAACGAGCCGACCGCGGCCTGCCTGGCCTACGGGGAGAACAAGCAGGGCGAGCACAAGATCCTGGTCTTCGACCTCGGCGGCGGGACGTTCGACGTGTCGATCCTCGACGTCGGAGAGGGTGTGTTCGAGGTGCTGGCCACAGCCGGGGACAACCGACTGGGCGGCGACGACTGGGACATGAGAATAGTCGACTGGATAGTGGAGCAGTTCAGGAGATCGGACGGGATCGACCTGAAGAACGACAGGATGGCCCTGCAGAGGCTACGCGAGGCCGCGGAGAAGGCGAAGGTGGAGCTCTCCTCGATGCCGGAGACCACGATCTCCCTCCCGTTCATCACGGCCAACGCGTCCGGCCCCAGGCACCTCGAGACCAGCCTCACCAGGGCGAAGTTCGAGGAGATGACAGCCGACCTTCTGGAGCGGACGGTCAAGCCGACGCGCCAGGCTCTCCAGGACTCGGGCCTGTCCGCCGACGAGGTCGACAAGATACTGCTGGTCGGCGGTTCCACCAGGATGCCGATGGTGCAGAGGAAGATAAAGGAGTTGCTGGGCAAGGAGCCGACCAAGGGGATCAACCCTGACGAGTGCGTCGCGGCGGGCGCCGCGATCCAGGGGGCGATCCTGGCGGGCGACCACAAGGACATAGTCCTTGTCGACGTAACCCCGCTCTCGCTCGGGCTTGAGACCCTGGGCGGGGTGTTCACGAAGATAATCGAGAGGAACACGGCCATCCCGGTGTCGAAGAGCCAGGTCTTCACCACCGCCGCGAACAGCCAGACCCAGGTGGAGATAGTCGTGCTGCAGGGGGAGCGGGCGATGGCCGCCGACAACGTGAGGCTTGGCAAGTTCGTCCTTGACGGCATCCCGCCCGCGCCGCGCGGCATCCCGCAGATAGAGGTGTCGTTCAACATCGACGTAAACGGCATCCTCAACGTCAACGCAAAGGACAAGGGTACCGGCAAGGCCCAGAATATATCCATCCACTCCTCCAACCTGTCGAAGGAGGACATCGAGAGGATGAAGAACCAGGCCGAGGAGTTCGAGGAGGAGGATAAGAAGAAGCGCGAGGCCGCCGAGACCAAGAACGAGGCCGACGGCGCGGCGTTCGCCGCGGAACGGCTGCTCTCGGAGAACGGCGACAAGATGACCCCGGAGGAGAAGGGCAGGATAACTTCGGCCATGGACGAGCTGCGCCGCCTGCTGTCGGGCGACGACATCGCGGCCATCCGCTCGGCGAAGGAGGCCCTCGAGAAGTCGCTCCAGGAGTTCTCCACGCGACTCTACTCCCAGGCGGGACAGCAGGCCGAGGGACAGGGGCCGGGCGGTGCCGCGGACGGTTCCGCCGACGGCGACACAGTGGACGCCGAGTTCACCGACCAGGGACAGGCTTAGGAGGTGAACGAGTATGTACGGCGGAGAGGCCGAAGACCTGTATAAAATCCTGGGAGTGCCGCGCGACGCTTCCGCCGCCGACATAAAAAAAGCGTACAGGCAGCTGGTGCGCAAGTACCATCCTGACGCCAACCCCGGAAACAGGGATGCCGAGGAGCACTTCAAGAAGATAAACCAGGCCTACGAAGTGCTCGGCGATCCCGGCAAGCGCAACCAGTACGACCAGTTCGGAACCGTCGGTGACATGGGCGGCGGAAGCCCGTTCGAGGGCTTCGGCGGGATGGGGGACATATTCGGGGACATCTTCGACAGCGTCTTTGGAGGCGCGGGCAGGAGAAGGTCGAGCCCCGACGCGCCGAGGCGCGGCACGGACCTGGAGATGCGGGTGGAGGTGACCCTGCTCGAGGCCGCCACCGGGGCCGTCAAGGAGTTCATGATCCCTCGGCTCGAGAGTTGTCCGGTCTGCAGCGGCACCGGGGCGAAGCCCGGCACGACTCCTGAGACCTGCTCCCGCTGCGGCGGGCGTGGGCAGGTGGAGAGCAGGCAGCAGACCCCCTTCGGCAGGTTCGTATCCGTCAACCCCTGCCCGTCCTGCAACGGGACCGGCAAGATCATCCGGGAGAAGTGCGCGGAGTGCGGAGGACAGGGCAGGGTGCGCGCCCAGCACAAGGTGGAGGTCAAGATTCCGCCGGGTGTCGACACCGGCACCAGGCTGCGAATATCGGGCGAGGGGGAGCCGGGGGCAAACGGAGGGCAGGCCGGCGATCTCTACCTGGTGGTGAACGTGCTGGAGCACAAGGACTTCAAGAGGGAGGGGGGCGACCTGCACACGCGGCTTTCGGTCTCATTCCCGCAGGCTGCCCTCGGCTGCACCCTGGAGGTGCCGACCCTCTACGGGGGCAAGGAATCGCTCGACATCCCCGCCGGCACCCAGCCGGGGAAGGTATTCACCATCCGCGGTGAAGGAGTCCCCCGACTGCGGGGCCCAAGAGGGAAGGGAGACCTCTTCGTGCACGTGACGGTCGAAGTCCCGGAGAAGCTCACCGACAGGCAGCGCGCCCTCCTCGAAGAGCTTGCGCGCGAGATGAAGGTCGAGGTGGAGGACTCGGGAGTATTCGGCAAGTTCTTTCGCAATCTCTTCGAGGGATAGGCGCGGCGACGCTCCGCCCTTGAATAAACCCGGATCCTTCTGTTAAACTTCACGGGAGCTGGGAGGGGGGCCCACCGGCCCCCCTATACTGTCTTCCGGGAGGATCGAAGATGAACATCGCGACGGATGGCTTCTGGTGGTACGTGACCCTGGAAGGACGGCCCGGGAGCGAGGAGGTGCTTGCCTCCCTAGCGGAGATGTCCGGCAGCATTGGCTCGGAGGAGATAGCGAGGGAGTCGGCGTCCCTCCTGCGCGCCTATTTTCGTTCCTCGCAGGACCTGGGGTACTGGATCGGCCGCCTGGGGGGCGCCCTTGAGCCGTGGCCCGAGGTCAGGGTGGCCGACATGGGAAAGATCGAGAACAGGCAGTGGCACACCGAGTGGAAGGAGGCCTTCCCCCCGCTCGTGGTCGGGGAGGGGCTCGTCGTGCTCGCCCCGTGGCACAAGGGAGAGGAGCCCGAGGGGCGGACTCCGCTCTATATATATCCCGGCTCCGCGTTCGGGACCGGCTATCACGAGAGCACCCAGATAGTCCTGACCCTGATGGAGCGAGCGGCGTTGACAGGGGCCTCGGCGGCAGACATAGGCGCGGGGTCGGGGATCCTGTCGATAGCGGCGGTCAAGTTGGGGGCAAGACACGTGCTGGCAAGGGACCTGGATCCGGCGGTGCTGTCGGAGATACGGCACAACCTCGGCCTCAACGACATCCCCCCGGACGTGGTCGAACTCGAACAGGGGAACTTGCTCGACGGGATGACCGGTCGAGTCGACCTGCTGATGGCGAACATCGTGATGGAGCCGCTGCTAGAGATGCTTCCTGGCGTGCCCGGCCTTCTAGAGGAGGGCGGCCGAGCCCTGTTCTCCGGGCTGCTGGTTAAGGAGAGAGAGCGCTTCGTCGGCGCCCTCGACGAGGCCGGCCTGGCGATCCTCGACGAGCTGTCGCTCGGCGACTGGTGGGGCGTGGCGGTGACAAAACGTGTTGAAGAACCTTGCGGGTAGGAGAATCTGTATATATACCCTCGGCTGCCGCACCAACCAGTACGAGGGGGAGGCCCTGGCCTGCTCCCTGGTAGACGCCGGAGCGGTGCTGTCCGAAGGCCCCGGCTGCGACGCCGCGGTTTTGGTGAGCTGCACGGTGACATCCATCGCGGACAGCAAGTGCCGCCAGGTGATCCGAAGGATCAGGCGGCACAGCCCGGAGGCGATAGTCGCGGTCTGCGGCTGCTGGGCCCAGAGGGTCCCCGAGTCCGAGGCCAGGAGGCTCGGGGTGAGGTTGCTGGTCGGCAACAGGAGAAAGGCCGAGCTGCCGAAATTGCTGGCCGAGTGTCTTTCAGGCGGAGAGGGTTTCGTCGCTCATAGGGGGGAAGTCGCGAACTGCGAGGATTGGGACGGGCTCTTCCTGGCCAGGCCCCTGATTCACACGCGGGCTTTCGTCAAGGTCCAGGAGGGGTGCGACCAGTTCTGCTCCTACTGCGCGGTTCCCCTGGCGCGGGGCCTGCCGGTCAGCCGCCCGGCAGACGAAGTGGTCAGGGAGGTGCGCTCGATAGTCGCCTCCGGCTGCCGAGAGGTCGTCATCACGGGGGTTCACCTCGCCCTGTACGGCAGGAACGGGGAGACCTCCCTCGCCGGACTCATGAGGAGGATCGCCTCCGTGGAGGGACTGGCCCGCATCCGCATGGGCTCAATTGAACCACCGGGAGTGGATTCGGAGCTGCTCGAGGTCCTCGCGGGCGCGGCTGCATTTCAACCCCATCTTCACATCCCGCTGCAGAGCGGCGACGACCGCGTGCTCAAACTAATGAATAGAGGCTATTCGGCGCGCGACTATCTCGATGTCCTTCGAAGGGTCAGGAGCTTCCTGGGGGATGAAGTCCACATCAGCACGGACCTCATGGTCGGATTCCCCGGCGAGGACGAAGAGGCGTTCGCGTCCTCCATGGCCTTCATCCGGGAGGGCGGTTTTGGCAAGGTCCACGTCTTTCCGTACTCGCCCCGCGAGGGTACCAGGGCCTTCCACATGCCTGGGAGGGTTCACCCTTCGGATGTGTCCTCCCGCGCCGAGGCCGCGCTCGCTCTGGGCAGGGAGCTGTTGGAGGGCTACTGCGGCCGCTGGGTCGGAAGGGAGGAGACGCTCCTCGTGGAGAGCGCCTCTCCTGTCGCGGAGGGCGGCGTCGCTTTCGAAGGGCTGACCAGGCACTTTCTGCGCGCCGCCTGCGAGGCGGAGGAAGGCGACAGCGTTCGCCAGGGAGGAGTGCTCCGGGTGCTTATCACCGGTGCGGCCGACGGAACCCTGAAGGGCAGGCTCGCCGGATGAGCGCCCCTGTGCTGGGAATAGACCTGGGCACGAGAAACGCCCTCTCCGCCGTCGCACAGGCCGGCAAGGGAGTTGTCCTGATCCCAAGCCGATGGGGGGGCTTCAGGACCCCCTCTGTCAGCGCGTGGACCTCGGGCGGCTGGCTGGCCGGGGAGGACGCCGCGCGGAGCGAGATAAAGAATCCCTCAACCACCTGGTGGGATATCAAGCGAAAATTGGGGACTACCTGGCGCGGCAGATGCGGCCGCGGACACTGTACCCCCGAGGATGTGCTCGCGCCCCTCATGATTCTTCTCAGGGAGGACGCCGAGGCCTGCCTGGGGGAGTTCGTATCATCCTGCGTGCTGACGGTCCCGGCCTCGTTCAGCTTCACCGAGCGCGCCGCCGCCGGGAGGGTGGCGAGGTCGGCGGGGTTCTCCGCCGTCAGGGTGATAAACGAGCCCACCGCCGCGGCTCTGGCGTTCGGCGCGAGCGGAAAGTTCCTGGTGCTGGACTATGGGGCGGGGACGGTGGACGTCTCAGTCGTCGAGAGCGAGGGCGAGGTGTGGCAGGTGCTGGAGAGCACTGGAATACCAGCCTCCGGCGGAAGGGATTTCGACGTCGCGCTGGCCAGGCGTCTTAGCAGCAGGATGGGGGCCACGGACCTCGACGAGAATTCACCCCTGTTCAGGACGCTGCTCGCCGAGGCGGAGGAGCTGAAGATAATGCTCTCGTCCTGCACGGCGTGCGAGTGGACTCCACCGGCCGGTGTTTGCTCCGCGCCGATAAGGGTCGCCCGCCCGGAGCTCGAGGAGCTCATCCGTCCATCCATCGAGAAGGTCAACACCGCGGTGCTACGGCTTTGGAGAAAACATCGCCCCGACAGGCTGCTGCTGGTGGGCGGAGGAAGTCGCATTCCCCTGCTCAGGCAGATGCTCGAGGAGAGGGTGGCCAGGCCTGATCATCTCAACCTGTGCCCCGACGAGACCGTGGTGACCGGAGCGGCCCTCTACGGGGCCATGCCGGACAAGGGACGCCTGCTGCTGGATGTGCTTTCCCAGGACCTCGGTATTCTGGCCGCCGACGGAACCCCGGCTCCGCTTCTTGAGAGAGGCGCTTACCTCCCCGCGAGGGCGGAGCGAAGGTTTCTTAGTGTTGGCGACGGTCCCTTCACGATAACGGTGTTCCAGGGCAGCGGGTCCCGCAGGAGGGTAATCGCATCGCTCAAGGTCCAGGAGGCTCGAAAGGACGAGGAGATAGCCCTCTCCTTCACCGTTGACTCGGACGGCCTGCTGAAAATTGATATAATACGCTCGGACGGGCGAATTACGTCGATAGAACCACTGGAACTCGGAGAGGAGCCGAGGTCGGCGTCGTCGGAGATACCGGCCGAGATAAGGGATCTCGAGAGGAGGTTCGCGCTCATGTCGGTTTCGCTGTCCCCTGCGCAGCAGGAGCGCGGCGCCGCGGTCTTGCGGATGGCCAGGACCCTCGGAACCGGGGAGTATTACCAGGCGGGAATCGAGGCCCTTGAGCGGATGTTGTCGGAGATGGAGAGGGTTGTCGGCTAGCATGGATGTAGTCATGGAACTGTCCGAGTGTTTTGATATATTAGGAGTGCAGCCCGGCGCCCATCTCAAGGAGGTGCGGTCGGCCTTCAGGCGGCTCGCCCTGACCTGCCATCCGGATCTGGCAGGGCCCCAGGGGGCGAAGAAGTTCGAGGCGGCGGCGGCGGCCTACGCTAGGCTGAAATCTGCCACGCCGGCCCAGATCTCCGAGTCTCTGAAGAAGAAAAAGTCAAGGGGCGCGTTTGCAGGCTCCCCCTTTGCCAGGGGCGGGAAGGAAGCCCGCAAGTCGAGAGAGGGCCGCCGTGCCGCGAAAGAGGACGACCGCTCGCAGCGGGTGCGCGACCTTATGCTGGAGAGGGCGCTGGTCGAGACGGAACTCACGCTGGCGCGCATAGTTGAGAAGGCGGCCCGGACGGGGGATTCCCGCGAGCCTGTGTCTGTGGCACAAAGGCTGGCCAGCTCTCATCCAGGGGTTCGTCTGCTCGCGATGGGGGCTCTCGCAAGGAGCAAGCCGGACAGGGAGACTTTTGCCTCCCTCGTCGGGATGCTGCGTCGCTGGCCTCCCGACGACGATATCATGGAGCATCTTACTCTCATCGACTGCACGGCCGAGCAGAAGCTGGAGATCATCGCGGCGCTGGAGCCAAGGGTGCACCTGCTGTCCGAGGCTTCTGCATTCTCGTTGATGCGCTGGGGTTCGTCCTCTCGGGCGGACGAGTCTCTGAACGAGAGGATGCTCTCCCACCCGTCCCCTCGGGTCATAGCCCGCGCGCTCGCCCGGTGGAGGCGAAGGGAGCCGCCCGACGACCTGACCCTGATCCGCCTTCTGAAGAGGGAGGAGGAGGAGGAGGTGCTGGTGCCTCTGCTGCGTCTGCTCAAGGAGAGATCCATCCCCGCCTTCGCGTGCGCCAGGGTGAGGCTGCTGTCCGAGAACCACGCATCCGCGGCCGTGCGAGTTTGGGCCGGGTCTATTGTGCGGGCGAAGAATCTGGTATAGAATACTGTGACGTTGCGAGGTGGGATATTTGGACGGTAGGTGCCTGTTCTGCGATATGGTCTCCGGGGCTGTAAGGGCGAAGTTCGTGTACGAGGACGAGTCGGTGTTCGTCATAAGAGATATCGCCCCCCAGGCCCCGGTGCATCTGCTCGTTATACCGAAGGAGCACGTGGAACCGGCGTCCAGCGTCCAAAACCCGGGAGTGTGGTCGAAAGTCCTCGATTGCGCCGTGCGCACAGCCGCATCCCTGGGGCTTGACAGGGAAGGGTACAGGCTGGTGATAAACTGCGGTGCCGGCGCGGGACAGACGATTCCCCACCTTCATATTCACCTGTTGGCGGGACGCAGTTTCCGCTGGCCACCAGGTTAGATGCGGGTGGCAAAGAAAGGGGGGAATGTTTATGACGACTGTCGTTCGAAGAGAAAATGAATCCCTCGATGACGCCCTGAGACGCTTTAAAAGGGAGGTCTCGAAGGTTGGGACCCTTCGGGAGGTTCGTAAGAGAGAGCACTACGAGAAGCCCAGCGAAGCGAAAAAGACAAAGAGGGCCGAGGCCGCCAGAAAGAGACGGGGCAAGTCCAGAGGATAGAGGTGCGCGCGTGCGGGCCTTTAAGCAAACCGGGGAAACCCGGTTTTTTCTTTATCCCGGAGGTGAGCGAGTGAAGTGCCCTGTGTGCAGCGCGTCCGAGACGCGCGTTATCGAGACCAGGACCGCCGACGAGGGGCGTATCGTGCGGCGCAGGAGAGAGTGCCCGGCCTGCGGTTCCCGGTTCACCACCTATGAGAAGGCCGAGGACAGGCGTCAGCTGCGCGTCGTCAAGAAGGACGGCAGAAGAGAGGCCTTCGACAGGGACAAGATCGTCCGCGGGATCGCCAGGGCGTGCGAGAAGCTGCCGGTATCTCTTGAGCAGATGGAGGGCCTTGCGGCACGCATCGAGGCGGACTTCAAGGCCGACGGATCCGGAGAGATACCCGTTGATCTCATAGGTCAAAGGGTAATGGACGGGTTGAAACAGGTAAACCAGGTGGCCTACGTGCGTTTCGCGTCTGTCTACCGCGTCTTCACCGATCTGGAGAGCTTCCAGCACGAGATTGCGCGTCTGATCAGCGAGAGGGAGTCGGCGGGAGAGCCCGTGTCGGGAGCGTAGCCCTTGGCGGTGTCGTTTACCGTCTAGTGAAGTTGACGAGAAAAAACGAGTTGCCCTTTCAGAAACCGTAGTTCTTGTGTATAATCCGAAGAGAGGTTCTAATATCTTCACTGAGGAGGGAACTGTATGAAGCTTCGTAATGTACTTCTTGCTGCTCTGTTGGTGTTAGTGGTAGCCGGGACGGCCGTTGCCGCCGAGCCCATCAGGATCGGCGTCTTTCTTCCGTTGACCGGCAGGGTGGCCTTCGGGGGGCAGTTGGAGCTCGAGGGAGTGCAGATGGCCCACAAGGAGGTCTCCGAGGTCCTCGGCAGGCCGGTGGAGCTCTTCGTAGTGGACAACAAGACCGACAAGGTGGAGTCCGCCAACGCGGTCAAGCGCCTCGTCGAGCATGACAAGGTAGTGGCTGTCATCGGGTCTTACGGCTCATCGCTCGCCATGGCGGGCGGCGAGGTCGCCGAGGCGGCAAAGATTCCCATGATGGGGACCTCGTGCACCAACCCGCTCGTGACCCTGGGCAAGGAGTACGTCTTCAGGGCGTGCTTCATCGACCCGTACCAGGGCGCGGCGGCCGCGACCTACGCCTACAACACCCTCGGCATGAAGAAGGCCGCCATCCTGATCGACGTGGCCAACGACTACTGCGTGGGCCTCGCGAACTTCTTCAAGCAGTCCTACAAGAAGCTCGGCGGCGAGGTCGTATCCGAGCTGATGTACAACTCCGGCGACCAGGACTTCACAGCCCAGCTCACCGAGATCATCAGCAAGGGCCCCGACCTTCTCTACATCCCGGCCGACTTTGCAGAGGGCGCGATCATAATGAAGCAGGCGAGGGAGCTCGGCGCCGACTTCCAGATAATGGGCGGGGACGCGATGGACAACCCCGAGATAGTGAGCATCGGCGGGGACGCGGTCGAGGGCTTCATCCACACAACCTTCCCCTACGATCCCTCTATGAAGGACATGAGCGACATAGCGAAGACCTTCACCGAGAACTGGTCGAAGCTTCACCCCGACAAGGAGCCCAACGTCAACGCAGCCCTCGGCTACGACTCCTACATGCTGGTGATCAACGCCATTGAGAAGGCCGGAAGCGCGGAGCCAGACGCCATAAGGGACGCGCTCGCCGCCACCAAGGACTTCCCCGGTGTCACCGGCTCCAAGACGATCAACGAGACCCACGACGCCGAGAGCCCGGTAGGGGTGGTCCAGATCAAGGGTGCCAAGAAGCTGTTCATCGACATCGTTGAGCCCGTTCTCTAGGAAGGATCTCCGACTCTTTCCCGGCATCCTGCGGGATTGATTAAAGCGCCTTATCAGGAGGGCGGAGGTTCCAGCCTCCTCCCTCCATTTTCTTCTTGATCAAGGGGGATCTTTTTACATGAGCGGAAGCCTTTTTGTTCAGCATCTTTTCAACGCCGTCACACTCGGCTCTCTTTATGGCCTTATCGCCATCGGGTACACGATGGTCTACGGTATACTGCGCCTCATCAACTTCGCCCACGGCGAGGTGTTCATGCTTGGCGCGTACTTCGTTTTCTTCGGAATATCCCTCTTCCACCTGCCCTGGGGGGTCGCGGTGATAGGGTCTATAGCGGTCTCCTCCCTCTGCGGAATCTTCGTGGATCGTATCGCATACAAGCCGCTGCGGTCCGCGCCCAGAATCTCGGCGCTGATCAGCGCCATCGGGGTCTCCTTCCTCATCCAGAACCTCGCCATCGTGATATTCGGAGGGATACCGCGACCCGTCGCTCGTCCGGACTGGCTGGTGCAGGTAATGAAGGTCGGCGAAGTCAGGATCATACCCCTGGCGATCGTCGTGCCGCTCGTCACACTGGCGCTGGTGCTGGGGCTGCTGTGGATCGTCTACAGGACCAAACCGGGGCTTGCCATGAGGGCCATCTCAAAGGACATCGAGACCACGAGGCTCATGGGAGTATCAGTAAACAAGATCATAGCCTTCACCTTTGGCCTGGGCTCGGCCCTGGCGGCCGCCTCCGGTATTATGTGGGCCCTGCGCTACCCCCAGATACAGCCGTTCATGGGGCTGGTACCTGGCCTCAAGGCCTTTATAGCGGCGGTCTTCGGCGGCATCGGGTCCATCCAGGGCGCTGTCATAGGCGGAATGCTCCTCGGGCTGATCGAGATCATGGCCGTCGCCTTCTTCCCTCAGCTCTCGGGCTACCGTGATGCCTTCGCCTTTGTGCTCCTCATCATCATCCTGCTCCTCAAGCCCACCGGGCTGATGGGGGAGAAGCTGGAGGACAAGATATGAACAACAGATCGCGAGACCTTGCGCTGAACTCACTGGCCCTGGCGGCCCTCGCGGCCTTTCTGTACTGGGCTCACACCAGCTTCGACGGGTACAAGATCCAGATACTCAACCTCATCGCCGTCAACGCGATATTGGCCCTCAGCCTCAACCTGATCTACGGGTTCACCGGGATGTTCTCCCTCGGGCATGCGGGCTTCATGGCGCTTGGCGCCTACACGTCCGCCATACTGATCCTCCCCTCCGCACAGAAGCAGATGATGTGGATAATCGAGCCCCTGATATGGCCCCTGTCGGTGATGAACGCCCCGTTCTTCGTGGCCGTGCTGGCGGGAGGTCTGGTGGCCGCGTTCTTCGCGCTGCTCATAGCAATCCCGGTGCTCCGCCTGGGCGGCGACTACCTGGGGATCGCCACGCTCGGATTCTCGGAGATCATAAGGGTGGTGTTGACCAATCTAAACTTCATCACCAACGGCGCGCTCGGGATAAAGGGAATCCCGTCGTACGCCAACCTCTGGTGGAACTACGGCTGGCTTCTGCTGACGACCTTCTTCATTGTCCGACTGATAAACAGCAACTTCGGCAACGTGCTGAAGGCCATCCGGGACGACGAGATCGCGGCCAAGAACATGGGCATCAACACATTCTTCTACAGGGTCCTGTCATTCACGATCGGGGCCTTCTTCGCGGGCGTCGGCGGCGCACTTCTCGGCAGCCTGGTGACCACCATCGACCCGATGATGTTCCGGTTCGTGCTGACCTTCAACATCCTCATGATAACCGTCACCGGAGGGCTTGGATCGATCTCCGGAAGCATCATCGGCAGCGTGGTTATCACCGTCCTGCTTGAATGGCTGCGAATAGTCGAGAGCCCGATGACCATTGGTTCCTTCGCAATCCCCGGCATTCCGGGCATGAGGATGGTCATCTTTTCCCTGGCCCTTATACTGATAATACTGTTCCGCAGGGAGGGGATCATGGGCATGAGGGAGCTTTCGTGGGATATGCTCTTCTCCCGCGGCAGCAGGGCGCGGAACCATGATGAAGAGGGGGAAGACAGGAGATGACGAGCGCTCCCATTCTGAAGCTTGAAAACCTGACCATGCGCTTCGGCGGCCTGGCGGCGGTCAGCGAACTGTCCATCGACGTCCCGCGCGGGGCCATAGTGGGCCTGATCGGGCCGAACGGCGCCGGGAAGACGACCGTGTTCAACATGGTGACCGGTTTTTACAGGCCCACGCACGGCCGGGTCGTATTCGACGGGGACGATATAACGGGCCTGCAGCCTCACATCATCTGCCGCTCCGGGATATCCAGGACGTTTCAGAACATCCGCCTGTTCTCCCATGAGACCGTGCTGGAGAACGTGATGATAGGGTGCCACGTCCGCAGGAGGTCGAAATGGTGGTCTGCCCCGCTGGGCCTGCCTTCCTTCAAGGAAGAGGAGGAGAGGATCCGCCGCAAGTCGCTCGACCTGCTCGAATCCGTGGGACTCGCCGAATACGCCGGGGAGACGTCATCCTCCCTGCCGTACGGCGCCCAGCGACGGTTGGAGATAGCGCGCGCTCTGGCCACGGACCCCAAGTTCTTGCTGCTCGACGAACCCGCGGCCGGCATGAATCCCCAGGAGTCCCAGGACTTGATGGCCTTCATCAGGGGGGTGCAGAAGCGCTTCGGACTGACCATTCTCCTGATAGAGCACGACATGAAGGTCGTCATGGGGGTGTGCGAGTACATCTGGGTACTCGACTACGGGGTGAAGATCGCGGAGGGTAATCCCGAGGCCATCCAGTCGAACCAGAAGGTCATTGTCGCCTACCTTGGGGAGGAGTATGTGAAATATGCTGAAAGTTGAGGGGCTCCACGTCTACTACGGCGCGATACACGCCGTCAAGGGAATTGATATCGAGATACCGGAGGGAAGCATAGTCACCCTCATTGGCGCGAACGGCGCGGGGAAGAGCAGTACCATACGCGCCGTGTCCGGGCTGATAAAGAGCATCAAGGGGAAAATTCTCTACAGCCCTTCGGGGGCCTCTCAGACCGACCTCGCCGGCAGGGCGCCGGAGGAGATTGTGAAGCTTGGGGTGGCCATGAGCCCGGAGGGGCGTAGAATCCTGCCCCACCTGACGGTGGAGGAGAACCTCCAGCTGGGGGCCTTCTCGAGGAACGACAAGGACGGCATTGAGCGCGACAGGGACAGGGTTTACTCCCTCTTCCCGCGACTGAAGGAGAGGTCCTGGCAGAAGGGGGGCACCCTGTCTGGAGGGGAGCAGCAGATGCTGGCCCTAGGGCGCGCCCTGATGTGCGAACCGAAGCTGGTGATGCTGGACGAGCCCTCCCTCGGGCTCGCTCCGATCCTGGTGAAAGAGGTGTTCGACATAATCGGCGAGATCAACTCGCTGGGCAAGACCGTGCTCCTGGTGGAACAGAACGCGTTTGCAGCGCTCAAGATCGCCTCCTACGCCTACATCCTGGAGGTCGGCAGGATCGTCCTGCAGGGCAGAGGAGAGGACCTGCTAAAGGATCCGCGCGTCAAGGAAGCCTACCTGGGCGGCTAGAGAGCACGAAGGGTTATCGTGAGATAAAAAACTTTACGGGAGGGAATGTTCGTGGGAAAAAAGGTATGGAATATTCCAAACGCTCTGAGCCTGTCAAGGGTCTTTCTCGCGCCCCTCGTCCTGATATTCCTGACTTTCAAGTTCACCTACCCTGTCTACAGGGCCGATGACCTTGATATATCGGTTACCGTGGGAGACCTGCTCGCGGGCGCGGTATTCATCCTGGCGGCCCTCACGGACACAGCCGACGGTTACATCGCGCGCAAGAAGGGGATGGTCACGAACCTGGGGAAGTTCATCGATCCCTTGGCGGACAAGATACTGGTCATGGCCGCCCTGGTCGCGCTGGTGGAGCTGCACAGGATACCGGCCTGGATTGTCGTGGTGATCCTGTCCAGGGAGATGATCGTCACGGGAGTTCGGATGGTGGCTGCCGCCGAGGGGATAGTAATAGCCGCATCCAACGCGGGCAAGCTCAAGACCGTGATCCAGATCGTGGCCATAACGATGCTGATCTTCTCCCTTCCCTTCGGCATCCATGTCATGTGGGCGGCGATGCTGTTGACCGTGTGGTCCGGAATGGACTATCTTTTTAACGCCAAGGATCTGTTCACCGAGTAGCGCCCGGACGGCGCCCGGTCGACATGGGGGGCCTGCGCAGTCGCCAAGTGCTCTTTGACTCCAACCCGGCCCGGACATATAATGGCCTTTGGATTCGCGCCGTGCGACGCATCAGCACGGCTGATTTTTGTGTTGAGGTGAAAGAATGTTCGGTTCGATAAAGAAGGCCCTTGGTTTGGATCCCAACGAAAGAGCGCTTAAACGCTACAGGGAGGCGACGGACAGGATAAACGCCCTGGAGCCCTTCGTGTCCGCGATGTCGGACGAGGAACTGCGGCGGATGGGGACCTCCTTCCGAGAGCGACTGGGCGGCGGAGAGTCCATGGACGACCTGCTCCCGGAGGTGTTCGCAACCGTCAGGGAGGTCTCGAAACGGACGATAGGGCTGCGTCACTTCGACGTCCAGCTCATGGGAGGAATGGCCCTCCACGAGGGTAAGATAACCGAGATGAAGACCGGGGAGGGCAAGACCTTGGTCGCCACGCTCGCGGTCGTCCTGAACGCGCTTTCCGGGGAGGGCGTTCACCTGGTAACGGTGAACGACTACCTCGCCCGCAGGGACGCCGAGTGGATGGGGCCGATATACTCGTTCCTGGGGCTCACGGTAGGGGTCATATACGCCTACATGGACCCGGCCGAGCGCCTTGCCGCCTACAGGTCGGACATCACCTACGGGACCAACAGCGAGTTCGGGTTCGACTATCTGCGCGACAACATGGCCGTCTCCGAATCGCACCTCGTGCAGAGGGGGCACGTCTTCTGCATAGTCGACGAGGTCGACTCCATCCTTATTGACGAGGCCAGGACTCCGCTCATAATCTCCGGCCCCTCGGACGACAACGTCGACATGTACAGGGCGTCCGACCGGGTGGCCCGCCAGCTGAAGGAGGGCCGGGATTTCGAGAAGGACGAGAAGGAGCGCAACGTCGCCATTACGGAGGCGGGCATAGCCCGCAGCGAGGAGCTGCTTAAGATGCCGGGGCTCTTCTCCGACGCGGCCCACTCCGACCTCGCTCACCGCATAGTGCAGGCACTCAAGGCTCACAATCTCTTCCAGAGGGACGTGCATTACGTCGTCAAGGACGGGGAGATTGTGATAGTCGACGAGTTCACCGGTCGGCTGATGGTCGGGCGTCGCTACTCCGACGGCCTTCACCAGGCTATCGAGGCCAAGGAGGGCGTGAAGGTGGGTCGTGAGAGCCAGACCCTGGCCACCATAACCCTTCAGAACTACTTCAGGATGTACCGCAAGCTGGCCGGGATGACGGGCACGGCCGCGACGGAGGCGGAGGAATTCAAGGAGATCTACGGACTCGAGGTCGTCGTCGTCCCCACGAACGTCGACATGATCCGCGAGGACAACCCCGACGTCATATACCGGACCATCACGGAGAAGTTCGCGGCGGTTGCCGACGAGATCGAGGAGGCCCACGCCGAGGGACGCCCGGTGCTTGTGGGAACTACTTCCATCGAGAGCTCCGAGCGCCTCAGCAAGCTTCTCAAGGTGCGCAAGGTGCCCCACCAGGTGCTGAACGCGAAGCACCACGAGCGGGAGGCCCAGATAGTCGCCCAGGCCGGCCACCTTGGGGCCGTAACCGTGGCCACGAACATGGCGGGGCGCGGCACCGACATCCTGCTGGGGGGCAACCCGGATTTTCTGGCCCGGGAGGCCTTCAGGATCAAAAACGGGGACTCGGAAATCCGGGAGGAGGAGCACGCCGTTCTTCTGGAGCAGTATCGGGAGCAGTGCCGCCTTGAGAGGGAAAAGGTAAAGGGGCTGGGCGGGCTCCAGATAATAGGCACCGAACGACACGAGTCTCGAAGGATAGACAACCAGCTGCGCGGTCGGTCGGGGCGACAGGGCGACCCCGGCTCGAGCAGGTTCTATCTCGCGCTTGAGGACGATCTCCTTCGCCTGTTCGGCTCCGAGCGAATCCAGGGGCTTATGGAGAAGCTGGGCATGGAGGAGGGGGAGTCGATCGAGCACAACCTCCTCACAAGGGCCATAGCCAACGCCCAGAAGAAAGTCGAGCAGCTTCACTTCGACATACGCAAGCAGCTCCTGGCTTACGACAACGTGATGAACCGGCAGCGCGAGGCGGTCTACACCGAACGCCAGCAGATTCTACGCGACGGAGGGATCCAGGACCACGTACTCGAGATAGTGGAGGGCGTCATCGACGACGTCCTGGAAAAGTACTACCCCGAGGACGGCGAGGCGGACCCGGCCAGGGCCATGTCGAAGATCAAGGGGATCACGGGCGGCGGCCCGGAGAAATGGCTCGACGGCGTGGACAACGTCCGGGACATGCGGTCGCGGAGGGACAGCCTTCTGGCCGACGTTAGAGAGCGCTTTCAAAGACGGATAGAGGAGCTGGGGGTGGAGGAGAGCGGTGCGCTGCTTCGCTTCCTGGTCCTGCACACCCTTGACAACGGGTGGAAGGATCACCTCTTGGCCATGGACGAGCTTCGGCGCGGCATCGGGCTGAGGGCGATAGGGCAGAAGGACCCCCTGCTGGAGTACCAGTTCGAGTCCTACAGCCTGTTCCAGTCCATGATGGAGAGGGTCAGGGAGACGATAACGGAGCTGGTGTTCCGCATCCGAGTTGCGAGCGCAGGGGAGGAGAACCCTGCCACTCGACGCCGCAGCGAGGGGAGGGAGTTCCTCCTTCCCGTCGGCCCGGCCTCGGACCAGCATCCGTCGGTCTCTCACGCGGGAGAGGGCGTGCCCCAACCCGCGAGGAGGGAGAAGAAGGTGGGCAGAAACGATCCCTGCCCCTGCGGCAGTGGCAGAAAGTACAAACACTGCTGCGGCAAGGGTGCTTGACCTGAACCAGCGGGGAAAGGAGAACAAGTCATGAGAATGAAAATTAGACGACTGTCTTCCCGCGCAGCCTGCATCGCGGCGGTGGTGCTGGTTTTCCTGGGCGTGCGGGCTGGAGTTGGCTCTGCCTCCGCGGTGAACATCCCCCGCATGATACAGGAGTGCCCCGCGTTCTCCGACTACCCGGGCGCAGACGGCGTGATATGGCTGCGCGACCTGAGGTACTCGCTGGGTGCGGACGGTGCGATGACCAGGGATTCGCACTACGTGATACTGGCGAGACGCGGGATTGACGAAGCGTGGACGAGGTGGCTGCTGCCGGTCAATGCCGGTGGAGAGGGAGGAGGCGCGGAAAAGGTGGAGGCCGCCCTCTACGATCCCGGAACCGGGCGCATGCTGTCGCCGGTGCTCCCTCGCCCTGTTAGGGTCGGAGACGTCGATGCGGTCGAGGTCGTATTCCCCGACCTGCAGGAGGAGTACCTGGTCGAGCTCTCCTTCAGGGAGGTGTTCCCGAAGCGCTTCTCGGTCGACGACTTCATCTGGGTGAATGATACCCTGCCGATGTGGGAACTGATTGTAACCGCCGACGTGCCCGGGGACAGCAGCCTGGCGGTTTCGGCCAAGGGCGCGGGTAACGCGAGCAGGGAGAGGATCGGCGCGGTGGACCGCTACTCGTGGCACTCGGTGAACAACCTCGCCTGGACCTCGCGGACCCTCGGCGGAGATGCGCGGTCATACTTGGCCTTCTCCACGAAAAAAGGCATCGAGCCTATCGCCCGGATGCTCGCCTCCTACGAGAACAGCCTTGTGCCGCCACCTCCGCCCTCCGTTGCCGCCCTTGTAGGCCAGAAGAACAAGCTGCGGGCCGGAAGCTCGATGATAGCCTGGATGAATGCCGCCCCCGCCCTCGGCGGTGGCCCACTGGCGTCGATCGTCCGCAGTGTCGTCCCGGCGGAGGGGCCGTGGTCCGACTGGGAGAAGGTACTTGTGCTGAACGCCTGGTTGAAAAGGGCCGGGTGGGACAGCACGGTCCACTGGCTCACGGCGCACGCGCTGAACGAGGAGACACCCGCAGCCGGAGGCTCGATCCTCAGGCCGGTGCTGGAGCTGAACCTCCAGGGCATATCGCCCTTCTTCCTCGACCTGGGGCAGGGGCACAGCCATAACGAGACACCTCCCTCCCTATGGGGGAAGCACATCTACACCGCCTCAGGCAACTCGCTCACCGGGCGCGTAGTCAGCGGCAGCTCCGCGGCGGAGCACCGCCTGACCATCGAGTGGCATCTTGAGCTCGGGACGGACGGAGAGACGGCCGGCTGGGTGGACGTGCTCGCCAGGAACGGATGGAGCGCGTTCCTCTTCCCCGGAGACGGCCCTGACGGCGCCTCGATAAGACGCCTTGCGTCCGAGCTGTTCGCAGGTATCGACGTCGACACGGGAGCGGCCGCGTCAAAGCCGATCAAGTACGGACACCAGGTCTCGATGCCTGTCACGATGAGAAACAGCATCATAAGCGGAGGTTCGCTGCTCTTTCAATTCCCCGGCGTCGCGCCGTCATGGCTCGCGGAGCTTGGCAGGTGGTCGGACGAGTACAGGATAGACTTCCCCTTCGTGATAGAGCAGGGCTTTACCCTCAAGATGCCGCCTCGCACCGAGGTGGTAATGACCCCTGCCCCGGTCGCGAGGTCACTCGAGAAGGTGAAGTACGAGGAATCGGTGTTCTACAACAAGAAGCGCAGCACGTTCACGGCAGGGGCGAAGATCGTGCTGATGACGGACGTCCTGCAGGCCTCGACCGGGAAAAATCTCGGCGAGGCGGTGCAGCGCTGGCTGGCCTGGGGCGCCAGAAATCTGCCGCTAAGGCTTCGCCAGTAGCGCAATTTATTTGGAGGTGTTCCATGGCGGATGTTGCGAAGGTCCTTCGGGCCATCGTTGAGAGGGCGCTGACCGAGGTTGCCGCGGAGAAGGGAGTTTCTCCCGGCGAGGACTACGTGCCTGCGTTTGAAAAACCGAAGCGCGAGGGGCAGGGAGACCTGTCGACGAACTGCGCCATGAAGCTGAGCAGGCAGTTCGGCGAGAAGCCCGTAGACCTCGCGCGAAGGATCGCGGCTCGCATCCCCGAGAACGAGTACCTCGACAGGGTCGAGGTCGCAGCTCCCGGGTTCATCAACTTCTTCCTGTCCCCGATATGGATGGGGGACGCCCTTTGTGAAATCCTGCGAGAAGGCGGAAGGTACGGGTCCTCGGACATCGGGGAGGGCAGGAGGGTGCAGGTAGAGTTCGTCAGCGCCAACCCTACCGGGCCTCTTCACGTGGGGCACGGACGGGGCGCGGCGGTCGGCGACATAATAGCGTCGATACTCTCCTTCACCGGCTGGAAGGTGGAGAGGGAGTACTACATAAACGACGCGGGCCTGCAGATGGAGCTGCTTGGACGCTCGACCCGGGCTCGCTGCTTCGAGATGCTGGGAGCTTCGGAGGCGGCCCCCTTCCCCGAGGACGGCTACAAGGGCGAGTACATCCGCGACATGGCCAGGGCCGCGCTAGAGCAGCAGGGCGAGCGTCTGGCCTCCATGACGGCGGAGGAGAGCCTGTCGTTCTTCAAGTCCTTTTCAGCCGGGCTTATACTCGACATGATAAAGAAGGACCTGTCCGATTTCGGGGTGAACTTCGACGTCTGGTTCTCCGAGAGGAGCCTGTACGAGCGCGGGCTGGTGCCGAGCGCCATGCAGACGCTCAAGGACAGGGGCTTCGCCTTCGAGAGCGAGGGGGCGCTGTGGTTCAAGTCCGGCGAGGCACAGGACGACAAGGACAGGGTCCTGGTGAGGAGCAACGGGGTCCCTACGTACTTCGCCTCCGACATAGCCTACCACAAGGAGAAGTTCGACCGCGGGTTCGACAAGGTCATTGACGTGTGGGGGGCCGACCACCACGGGTATGTCCCGAGGATGAAGGCTGGAGTGGAGGCGCTGGGAAGGTGCCCGGACGACCTGCAGGTCCTGCTGATACAGTTTGTGAATCTGCTTCGCGGGGGCAGCCAGGTGGCCATGTCGACCAGATCCGGGGAGTTCGTGACCCTGAGGGAGGTAATGGACGAGGTGGGCGTGGACGCCACCCGGTTTTTCTTCGTGATGAGGAAGAGCGACTCTCACTTGGACTTCGACCTGGAGCTTGCGAAACAGTCCTCCAACGAGAACCCGGTCTACTACGTCCAGTACGCGTACGCCAGGATACGCAGCGTCCTGAGAGAGGCCGAGTCGCGCGGGGTCGCGGTCCCGGCTGTCGACCGTCTGGATGTCTCGGCGCTGCGACTTGAGGAGGAAAAACGACTCATGGCAAGGCTTGCTGCTTTCCCCGAGGAGATCGACAAGGCCTCGCGCGAGCTGGCCCCCCACGTACTTACCGCCTACGCTCTCGACCTTGCCGGGGACTTCCACTCCTTCTACAACGCATGCCGCATCCTCGGCTCCGACGAGGGCGTCATGGAGAGCCGGCTGTTGCTGGTGGCCGCCTCGGGGATCGTCCTTTCGACCGCTCTCTCGCTTCTCGGGGTGGCAGCGCCGGAAAGGATGTAGCGCCTTGCTGCGCCTGCGATGGATTCTTCTGGCCGCCCTCCTGTGCCTGTTCGTGGCCATCATGGCCACCTCGTACTGTGTCGAGGTGCGGAAGATCAACCGCCTGACCGCCCTGGTGGACGACCGCATGGCGGTGTTGGTCCGCATGAGCCGCGCGGTTCAGGATATGCAGGAGAAGATCGCATTTTTCGCCACGTCCGAGGGCATGGCGCATATGGCGAGAGAGCAGTACAATCTGTCCTTCCCCGGAGAGCTCGTCTTTATCATAAAGAGGGAGAGGGATTCGTTGCACGAAAAAGAGCGATAATGTATAATCCCCGAGGCTGGTATTTTCCCTGCCCCTCACAAGGATGGGGGGCCAAAGTCCAAAGGGAGGAGGTGTGAGAGTATGCGGCCGTACGAGATGCTTGTTCTTTTGAACGCCGAGCTGGAGGATCCGAAAGAGGAGCTCGGCAAGGTCGAGGAGGTCATACTCAGTCTTGGAGGAGAGATGACCAAGACTGATCTGTGGGGCAAGAAGCGCCTGGCCTACCCCATCGACAAGAAAACCGAGGGTTTTTATGCGCTGTGCACGTTCAAGATGTCGCCTGATCAATTGGCCGAGATGAACCGCGTCCTCGGTCTGAGACCGAATATCTATCGCCAGATGACGATCCGTCTGGACGAGGAGTAGGAGGCGAAGTCGTGGCTAAGGGATTCAACAAGGTCATGCTCATGGGCAACCTGGCCAGGGACCCGGAGGTGCGGTACACCGCCTCCAAGCAGGCTGTGGCCAACTTCCCCATTGCGGTCAACAGGGCGTGGAAGGACAAAAACGGCGAGCTCCAGGAGAGCGTTGACTTCATAACCGTGGTGGTGTGGGGCTCGACCGCCGAGAACTGCGAGCGCTACCTGAAAAAGGGCAGCCCAGCCTTCGTGGAGGGCAGGTTGCAGGTGAGGAGCTACGAGGCCAAGGACGGTTCCGGCAAAAGGTACGTCACGGAGGTGGTGGCGTCCGACGTAATCTTCCTAGGCTCGAAGAGGCAGGACGAGTCCGCCGGCACCCTCGAGGACGAGGGATTCGGGGGAAGCGTGCGCAAGGACCGCCGCCTCGCCGCGGCGACTTACGACGATTTTCCCATGGACATATCGTCCGTCCAGGATGATGATGAAGAGGCGGACATCCCCTTTTAGTTTTAAGGAGGCGGCAAGATGGTGATAAACGAGGGCAGGGGAGAGGGCAGAGGCGCGGCCGGGCCGAGAGGTCCCCGAAAGGGCGGCAAGAGACGCCCCAAGGTCTGTTTTTTCTGCGTCGACAAGATAGAACGGGTTGACTACAAGGATATCGAGAAGCTTCGCAAGTACATCAGCGAGCGCGGCAAGATAATGCCCCGCAGGGTCACGGGAAACTGCGCGAAGCACCAGCGCCAGCTCACCGAGGCGATAAAGCGGGCTCGCTACATGGCTCTCCTTCCTTTCACGCTGGAGTAGAGCCTGGAACGGAAGCTATATCCCGGGGGGAGGAGCCTTGCTTCTCCCCCCGCAATTTTGCTCGAACGAGAAGGGGGAAAAGGGGTATGTCTTCGACTAGAAGCCTGGTGGAATCGGCCCTGCTGGCCGGCTTGGCGGTTGTTTTGTTCATGGCCGCTCACTTTTTGCCCGTAGTCGGGGCGGCGTTCTCCCTCCTTGCACCCGCCCCGCTCGTCATACTGGGCTTGCGCCACGACCTTAAGAAGGCCTCCCTGGGGTTGGGGGTGTCCACATTGCTGGTGGCGGCCCTGCTGGGACCTGTCTCGTCGCTGTTTTTCCTCCTCGGGTTCGGGGTTCTTGGCGTCGGGTTGGGACTGCTGGCGAAAAAGATCGACAAGGGGGTCGAGATCCTTCTGTACGGGATCCTGCTCTCCCTTGGCAGCAAGCTCCTGCTGATGGCGGTGGTCGCAAGGCTCACGGGAATAAACCCCTTCCAGCTCGACGGGGCCGAGATGCAGTCGATGGTCGACAAGGTTTTCCAGTTCTACGAGTCCACCGGCATGAGCAAGGACTCCCTGGCCGCGGTCAGGTTGCAGTTCGCCGAGTCCATACGCCTGCTGCCGGTCATCTTCCCGGCGATATTGACCGTGGCGGCAGCGCTTGACTGCTACCTAAGCTACGTGGTAGGGTCCTTCGTCTTAAAGAGGATCGGCAACGAGCCCCTTCCGCCCCTTCCGCCCTTCTCTCGCTGGAGGTTTCCAAAGAGCGTGTTCGGCGCTTTCGTCGTGTCGATCCTGCTCTCGCTGATTGGCTCGAGGGATGGAAGCATGGACTTCGCCCTGAAGGCCGGGGTAAACTTGAGGCTCCTTGTAAACTTCTTGTTCCTGTTCCAGGGACTCTCCCTCATCTGGTTTTTTCTAACTGAAAGAATCGCCGGTTCTTTCGGCCGACTCTTAAGGACTGTTGTTATAATATTGACCGTGTTGGTCCCCATCCTGTCCACGCTAGCCGTAATGGGAGGCATTGGCGACATGTGGCTGGATTTCAGGGGACGTCTCGGCAGGGGTGATGCGTGATGAAGGTAATTCTGAAACAGGACGTCAACAAGCTCGGTTTGTCGGGGGATCTCGTCGAGACCTCCGACGGGTACGCGCGGAATTATCTCTTCCCAAGGGGGCTGGCCGATGAGGCGACCCCAGAGAGAATTAAGGAGTGGAAGAACAGGGAGGCCGCGAAGAAAAAAAGGGAGCAGCGGATGGAGAGGGATGCTCGGGATTCGCAGAAGACCCTGTCCGGCCGGACCGTCAGGGTAAGGGCCAGCATAGGGGAGAAGGGCAGACTGTTCGGCAGCGTCACTGCTTCGACTGTAGCGGAGAGCATCGCATCCCAGCTGTCCGTCGAGGTGGACCGGAGACACCTGCGCCTGCCCGATTCAATTAAACAGGTGGGCGCCTACCCGTTCTCCGTGCGCCTCTATCCCGGCATCGAGGCGGAGATGACCCTGGTAGTGGAAGGGGAGTAGATGACAGCCCAACCCTCCTGGGACCGGATGCCGCCGGTATCGCTCGAAGCGGAGCGGGCGGCCCTCGGCGCCTGCCTGGTGGACAGGGAGGCTCTTAACGTGGTCATGGATATCCTCCAGCCGGAGGATTTCTACGACGCCCTGCACCGTGCCGCGTTCGAGATCGTCTTCTCGATGTCCCAGCGCGACAGGCCCGTCGATCCCCTGACCTTCCTCGAGGAGGTGTCAAGGCAGGGAAAGACGGAACTCCTCGGGGGGCAGGCCTTCGTAGGCTCTCTGATCGACAGCGTTCCGACCACGGCGAACGTGGAGTACCACGCCGGGATAGTCCGCGACAAGGCGATCCACCGAAGGCTTATAAGCGCCGGCAACACTATAGTCAAGCTCGGCTACAGCACCGACATGGACGTCGACGACGCACTCGAGGAGGCGGAGCGGGCCGTCTTCGAGATCGCGCAGAAGCGCAACGCCGTGAACTTCCGTCATGTTGGAGAGGTGCTGGGCAGCACCTTCCTCCAGATAGAGGAGAGGTACAACAGCGTCGACCAGGAGGTTGCGGGCTTCAACTCGGGGTTCTTCGACCTGGACCGCCTGACCGGAGGGTTTCAGCCGGGCAGCCTGAATATCGTGGCGGCACGGCCGTCCATGGGAAAGACGGCTTTCGCCGTGAACATCGCTCAGTTCGGCGGACAGAAGCAGAAGTTGCCGGTCCTGATCTTCAGCCTCGAAATGGGGGCGGAGCAGCTTGTCCAACGTATGCTGGGCGCCGAGGCGAAGATAAACATACACGACCTGAGGATCGGATCGTTTCCGCAATCTTCGTGGGAGGACCTCGCCGAGGCCGCCGGAAGACTGTCGGGGTACCCGATCTACATCGACGACAGCTCGATGCTGTCCACCCTGGAGTTCAGAGCGCGCTGCAGACGCTTCAAATCAAGGCACAAGGAGATCGGCCTGATCCTCGTGGACTACCTCCAGCTAATGAACTCGTCGAGAAGAATCGACAACAAGCAGCAGGAGGTCGCGGAGATATCAAGGGCGCTTAAGGGAGTCGCGCGCGAGTTGAACACCCCCGTTATCGCTCTGTCCCAGCTGTCGCGGGCGGTGGAGCAGAGGACCGAGAAGAAGCCTCAGCTATCGGACCTGCGCGACAGCGGGGCAATAGAGCAGGACGCCGACACTGTCATGATGCTCTATCGGCCAGGCTACTACGACTCCGCGGCTCCCGGCGAGGAGGAGGACAACCGGGCGTATATAAACCTTGGAAAGAACAGAAATGGCCCCACCGGAGAGGTGATGCTGATATTTTTTCGAGAGTTCACAAGGTTCGTCAACCCGGACCGGCGCTTCTGATCCTCTGCAAGGCGTGCAGGGCGCTTGAAGTAACGGCCGTTAAAATGTAAAATTACTTGATAGCTGCAACAAGGAGACGGTTTTTCAGCGGGGCCAAGGTTCGCTCTCCGTGGTATCCGTACCGGAGCCTGGTGGCGGCCCTGTCATTACTATGGGGGGTGGCTTGGTGATGAAGGAAGAAAACAGGGCGCTTCCCTCAGGGCCTGTGTCCGAGAGACGGTTGATAGACGTCCCGATCGATCAGATCAGGCCAAACCCGGCTCAGCCGAGGCAGTTCTTCGAGGAGGGGGAGCTGGAGGAGCTGGCCGCCTCCATAGCGGAGGTCGGAGTCATCCAGCCGGTCGTCCTGATCGCCTCGGAGCCTGGCTACGAGCTGGTTGTGGGCGAGCGGCGGCTCAGGGCGGCCAAAAGGGCGGGGCTGTCAACCATCCCGGCCATAGTTGTGGAGGCCGACCGCAGGGAGCAGCAGGTGCTCGCGATGATCGAGAATATTCACAGGAGCAACCTGTCCGCCATAGAGGAGGCCACGGGCCTTCGCGCAATTCTGGAGACCACCGGCTGGAGCCAGACGGAGCTCGCGACGAGACTTGGCAGGTCGCAGTCATCGGTGGCCAACAAACTGCGCCTGCTCAAGCTGGAGGAACCTGTCCAGATAATGGTGGTCGAGGGAAAACTGGGCGAGCGCCAGGCGCGCGCACTCGTCTCCCTGTCCGGGGCCGAGCAGCTGTCCATGGCCAAGGATGCCGTACGGGGCAAGCTGGTGGCGGAGGAGATCGAGCGCAGGGTCAGGGAGAAGAAGACCATCACCGAGAGCGCGCCAGAGCCGGCCGCTCCGCCCCGCGTCCAGGAGTCGAGCGGCCCCACCGGGGAGATCCTGAAGGATGTCGCCGACCTCGTGGAGAAGAGCAGGAAAAAGGGGATAAGGGTGACCTGGAGGGTGAAGGAGCTCGTGCAGCGGGAGCTGGTGCTGGAGCTCGTCGTCAGCCTCAAGGGCGACTACGGGGAAGACGGGCCTGCGGATGACCTCTGGGAGAATGGTGTATCTGGTTAAGCGAACTCTGTATTTCGGCACGGTACTGGCAGTCGCCGCGCTCACAGTATGGTTGTACCTGGCCTGGCTCGAGCGCAGTGCTCTTGAGTCCCCGGATCTGATCGCCGCCTCGTCCTACGTCTACAGGGAGAGGATACCGGCCAGGGGATTGCTGGTGTGGGACGAGGAGGTCGTAGCCTCCAGGGCGGACGGCCTCGTGTACTATCCGGCCCCAGGCCCCAGGAGGGTGGCGCGCGGAGAGACGGTCGCATCGATCGAGTCGAAGTCCGGCCGAGTAGAGGTGCGCTCCGAAACCGTGGGTTACTTTGTCCCGGGACTTGACGGCTCGGAGGGGAATTGGAGGTACTCGTCGCTCTGGGCCGGGACCGCCCCCCTGCCTGCGGCGCCGCCGCTCGTCGAGTTCAGCAGCGGGAGGCCGGTGCGTCGCGGAGAGGCGTTAGGCAAGATCATCCCCCAGCCGCAAGACCTGCGTTGCGTGGCCTACATCGACCTGACGCCGTCGCTCGAGAAGGACATCCGCGCCGGTTTCGCGAGCATGAGGCTTAGGGAGGGCGGACGCCCTGCAAGAGTTCCGGTGAGGGCGTCGCAGTTCATAGGCGTTAAGACGAAGCTCTACCTTACGTTGCCCTTCTTCCCCGCGGAGATGGCTCGTTCGAGGGAGATAAGCTTCATCCTCGAGACCGGGGAGAGCCTTGGGGTCCTCGTGCCGGAGACGTCGGTGATGTACAGGGGGGGGAAGCTCGGAGTGCTCCAGGTGGAAGGGAATGTCGCGTCTTTCAAGGAGGTCTGGGGCATGCCGGTGGAGGGCGGAAACTTTTTTATACAAAAAGGCCTTCAGCCCGGGAATGTCGTCGTGCTTGACGCGGACGGAGCGAAAGAGGGAAAGATTCGATTATGGTGAGCTCAATAGAGGAAAACCTGAAGCGCGTGAAAGAGGCCCTTGCCGCCGCAGCGGAGCGGAGCGGAAGGGACGCCGGAGAGATCAGGCTCATCGCGGTATCGAAGACCCATCCGGTGGAGTCGATCATGGAGGCCGTCCGCTGCGGAATAGAAGCCGTAGGCGAGAACAGGATCCAGGAGCTCGAGGAGAAGAGGCGATCCTGGGAGGGGCCTCCAGTCGACTGGCGATTCATCGGCCACCTTCAGACCAACAAGGTCCGCAAGGCCGTCGAGTTTTCGTCCGCCGTGGATTCGGTCGACTCACCGAGGCTCGCGCTGGCGCTCGCGCGGGCTGCTGAGGAGAGGGGGACGACCCTCCCGGTGCTGGTCGAGGTCAACACGTCCGGGGAGTCCAGCAAGCACGGTGTTCACCCTTCGCAGGCGGCTCGCCTGGTCGAGGTGCTGCTGGAGGAGTGCCCCGCCCTAAGGCTGGACGGCCTTATGACGATAGGCCCGCTGTCCGACGACATCTCAGAGGTGAGAAGGGCTTTCGCAATGTTGCGCACTCTTCGCGACGGGCTCGCGAGGGATTTTGGCCGCCCGTTGAGAGAGCTGTCGATGGGCATGAGCGGAGATTACGAGCAGGCTGTCGCAGAGGGCTCGACCATGGTCCGAATAGGGTCGGCGATTTTCGGAAGCCGATCTCGACCTTAACACATGTCCGTGCTGGATAGGGTAATGGCGTTGTTGGGGCTTGTGGACAGATCCGCAGAGGACGAGGTCCCGGGATCGGCCGCCGCCCTCGAGGCCAGGGAGGACCGCGTGCTCACCCCCATCCCGGAGAGCGCGGCGCTCATAATCGCGAGGGGTGCGGAGGGGGTTCGCCGGAAGGAGGACCTGGCCCAGGCCCTCCGGAAGGGCAAGATGCTGGTGGTGGACCTGCGCGGCCTTGAACGGGAGTCAGGTCAGAGTCTGCTGGATTTTCTGTGCGGAGCTGCATTCGCCAACAGGGGGACCGTGATTCGTCTGGCCGGGGGAGTCTTTCTCGCCGCGCCACGCAGCAGCATGACGGAGGAATGGGAGGAGGGAGACCGTGTCTGAACTTCTTACAGCTCGCGACGTGGAGAGCATGAGGTTCTCCCGTGCGATGCGCGGGTACTCGGCCACGGAGGTCGATCGCTTCCTCGACCAGGTGGCCGAGGATATCCAGAAATATTGCGTTCAATACGCCGACCTGGAGCGCTATGCGGCGCGACTCGAGGACAAGATAAGGGAGCACGAGGAGCTCAAGGAGACCCTGTCCGGGACCCTGGTCATGGCGCAGGAGAGCGCCAAAGCCAAGGCGGAGGCCGCCGACGCGGAGGCGAAGAGCATAATAGATTCGGCCAAGTCCAGGGCCGAGCGGATCGTCCAGGAGGCAGAGGCGGACCGGGAGCGGGTTCGAAGGGATATCGACCGCCTGAGGAACCTGCGCCAGGAGTTCGAGGCCGACTTTCGCGCGCTGTTGTCACGTTTCTCCTCGCTCATGGAGCGTGGCGTTGGCGCAGGCGAGGCCGGGACGAAGGACGACGATCCAAGTTGACGACACCCCCGGCCGCCCCGTTCGCCTCCGTCCGTTACCTGAAGGGAGTGGGGCCGTCCAGGGAGCGCTTGCTCGGGAAGCTGAACGTCTTTATCGTCGAGGATCTGCTGTTTCTCTTCCCCCGGCGCTACGAGGACAGGCGCGCACTGTCCTCCCTCTCCTCGCTGAGGGAGGGGGAGACGACCTCCGCGGTGGCCAGGGTCGTCGCGGTGGAAAAGCGTCGCACGGCCAGGAAGAACCTGACCCTGACCACCCTGCTCGTCACGGACGGGCATGGAATGGCCAGGGCGGTCTGGTTCAACAGGAAAGGGTTGGAGAACACCTTCTCCCCCGGGTCGCGGGTGGCGCTGTACGGCAGGGTGGAACTGCGCGACGGAGTGCCCCAGTTTGCCGCTCCGGAGTTCGAGCTGCTCGACGAGGACGAGGACGATGAGAGGTTCTTGTCGATCGTCCCGGTCTACCCCGCGACCGCCGGCCTGCACCAGAAGACCCTGCGCCGGATAATCCGGAACGCCCTTGAACAGTGCCTGCCCGGGATGGAGGACTTCCTGCCGGGCAGCCTGAGGCAGCGTCACAACCTCCCCGGCCTCTCCGCCTCGCTGACCGAAATTCACTACCCGACCTCGCGCGAGGCCTGGAAGGCCGCTAGGCGACGCTTGGTCTTCGACGAATTCTTCCTGCTGCAGACAGGGATGGCGATCCGCAGAAACAGGAACCAGGAGGGGGAGGAGCGCGCCCCGTCTCTGGTCAGAGGGCGCTTCGTCGACGAATACCTGGAGCGCCTTGTTCCTTTCACACTCACGGATGGCCAGAGAGAGTCGATAGAGGAGATCCTGGCGGACATGGAGAAGGAGGTCCCGATGAACCGCCTCCTGCAGGGGGACGTGGGCTCCGGCAAGACGGTCGTCGCCCTGGTGGCGCTTTTGGCGGCCCTCGACGGCGGCCGCCAGGGCGCGCTGCTCGCCCCGACCGAGATACTGGCGAGACAGCACTTTCTGCGGCTCGGCCCCGTCTTCTCCGAACTCGGCCTGTCGTGCGCCCTTCTGACCGGGGCCGCCGGGTCCAGGGAGAAGAGGGAGATTTACGAGGGGCTCGAATCGGGAGAGATTCACGTCGTGGTGGGCACCCACGCCCTGTTCTCGGAGGGAGTCTCCTTCGCCGGACTGGGGTTGGCGATAGTGGACGAGCAGCACCGATTCGGCGTGCTGCAGAAACACAGCTTCCGCTCCAAGGGAGTCGCCCCGCACGTGCTGGTGATGACCGCGACCCCCATCCCCCGCACCCTCACTCTGACCGTGTACGGAGACCTGTCGGTCTCCAGGATCAGGGACATGCCGCCGGGCAGAAAGGGCGTCTCCACCCGCGTGCTGCGCCCCGGACAACTGAGGCAGGCCGTGGCTTTCTTGAGGCGGCGCTTCGACGCCGGAGAGCGTGCATACTGGATATGCCCGGTGATAGATGAGAGCGAATCGGACCTGGCTGCCGCCACCGAGAGGTTTGCGCAGCTGTCCGGCGAGTTCTCCGGCTACGGGGTCGGGCTCGTCCACGGCAGGCTCAAGGCCGAGGAGAGGGAGAGGGCCATGGAGGATTTCCGGCAGGGAGTCACCTCGCTTCTTGTGTCGACCACGGTGGTCGAGGTCGGAGTAGACGTGCCCGAGGCCACGGTGGTCGTGGTCGAGGATGCCGTCCGTTTTGGGCTGTCGCAGCTGCACCAGCTGAGGGGGCGCGTGGGTCGCGGCGACCGGGAGGGACACTGTCTGCTGGTCTGCTCGCCCTCCTCGCCGGAGAGCGCCCGGAGAATCGAGGCGTTTTGCTCTACCCGGGACGGCTTCGCAGTCGCCGAGGCGGACCTGTCCATCAGGGGTCCTGGCGAGGTGTGCGGTGTTCGCCAGTCGGGGGTGACTGACTTCCGCATAGCTGATCTCAGGAAAGATTTCGACCTGCTCCAGCTTGCGCGCTCCGAGGCGTTCGCCCTGGTGGCCAGGGATCCATCGCTGGAGAGCGAGCCGCTGCTGGCCCGTCGAGTGATGCAGGTGCTGGGGAGGTCGTTGAACCTTGTCGAGACGGCCTGACAAGGGGCGCGGGACGAGCAAGCCATCTCCCGAAGCCTATATGCAACTCCTTCTGTCGAGGGGGGCATGGACCAAGGCACTGGCCGTCAGGAAGCTGCTCGACAGAGGAGTCCCCGAAGAGACAGCCAGGAGGCTCGTGGAAAAGTATGAGCAGGCCGGCTTCTTCGACGACGCCGCCTACGCCCTCCTTTTTGTCGATACCCACCCGGAGTGGGGGCCGCGCAGGCTGCGATACGAGCTAGTCCGCAGAGGGGTGGGCGACGTTGACATAGCGACCGCCCTAGAAGAGGTGGACGAGGAGGAGCGAGCGCGATTGTTAGCGAGGGACTGGTTGGATTCAGGTCTTGAGGCTTCCAGGGTCGAACAGAGGCTGCTTCGGCGCGGGTTCTCGCCAAGCGCGTCCAGGAGAGCTGTCCGCCCCGAATAGAAGCGGGAGAGAGTCCGTTTAGGGTGCGAGGGGTTGTGACCGAGCCCCCGTGCCTGTACAATGATGGGGATGCGGAGGTGAGTGCCCTCTGCATCCTTTGAGACCACAGCACCTTGAAAATATAATCGAGGAGTGATATTGACACCATGAGCTTTTTCGTCACAGTTTTGGTGTTCGCCCTAGGGGTTGCCGCCGGGGTGGGGGCTGGATTCCTGTTCTCCAAGTCTTTCGGCGCGAAGAACATCGAGAAGGCAAGAGCGCAGGCGCGCGCAATACTAAGGGAGGCCGCCATGGCGGCGGAGCAGGGGAAACGAGAGAAACTCACCGAGGCAAAGGAAGAAGCGTTCAAACTTCGCCAGGAGATAGAGCGCGAGGGGAAGGAGCGCCGCTCCGAACTGCAGCGGGCCGAGAGGCGCCTTGAGCAGAAGGAGGAAAACCTCGACAAGAAGCTCGACCGGGTGGCCCATCGCGAGGATGAGCTGAAGACGCGACAGGAGAACCTGGAGGAGCGTATGATCGAGGTGGACGAGATCAAGAAGAGGCAGCTCGAGCGCCTCGAGGAGATCGGGAAGATGACCTCCGACGAGGCAAGAGACCTTCTGTTGCGGCGCACGGAGGACGAGGCGCAGCACCTGTTGGGACTCAGGATAAAGGAGCTCGAGGAGAAGGCGAGACGCGAGGCCGACAGGAAGGCGAGGGAGATAATCGTGACGGCCGTGCAGCGATGCGCGGTGGAGCACACGTCCGAGGCCGCGGTGAGCGTGGTGCATCTGCCCTCAGACGAGATGAAGGGCAGGATAATTGGCAGGGAGGGCCGGAATATCAGGACCTTCGAGACGATCGCCGGGGTGGATTTGATCGTTGACGACACGCCGGAGGCAGTTACCCTCAGCAGTTTCGACCCGGTCAGGCGCGAGATAGCCAGGTTGGCGCTCGAGCGCCTGGTCGTGGACGGCAGGATTCACCCTGCCAGGATAGAGGAACTCATCGAAAAGGCCACGAGGGACGTAGAGGCTCAGATAGCGGAGGCCGGAGAGAACGCGCTGCTCGAGACAGGGGTCAAGAACATGCACCCGGAGCTGGTGCGAACCCTTGGTCAGCTGAAGTTCCGGTTCAGCTACGGACAGAACGCCCTTCAACACAGTCTGGAGGTGGCCTACCTGTCCGGCATGATAGCTTCGGAGCTGGGAATCGACGAGGAAATCGCCCGCCGCGCCGGACTGCTTCACGACCTGGGCAAGGCGGTGGATCACAAGATAGAGGGGCCGCACGCCCTGATAGGCGCGGATCTCGCAAGGCGGTTCAACGAGAGTCCCGAGGTCGTCAGCGCCATAGCCTCTCATCACGAGGACCAGGAGGCAAGGAGCGTGTACGATGTGATCGTCGCCGCGGCCGACGCGGTGAGCGCCTCTCGCCCCGGCGCGCGCCGCGAGAGCCTGGATGCCTACGTCAAGAGGCTGGAGAAGCTGGAGGAGCTGGCCAGGACCTTCAACGGAGTTAGCAAGGCGTACGCGATACAGGCCGGTCGCGAGGTCCGGGTCGTGGTAAGTCCGAATATCGCGGACGACGCCATCGTGCACAAGATAGCTTTCGACGTCGCCAGGAAGATCGAGGAGGAGCTCAAGTACCCGGGCCAGATCAAGGTCACGGCGACCAAGGAGACGCGCGCGACGGAGTACGCCAAGTAAGACATGAAGATTCTTTTCATAGGCGACATCATGGGCAGCCCCGGCAGGAGGACAGTGGCCGAGCTCCTGCCGGGGCTCGCCGAGCGCGAGGGCGGTTTTGACTTCATCGTGGCGAACTGCGAGAACGCCGCCGCAGGCAGGGGGATAACCCCGAAGGTGGCGGACGAGCTGTTCGCTATGGGTATAAACGGCATGACCTCGGGAAACCACATATGGGACAAGCCGGAGGGAGTGCAGTTCGTGGCCGGCGACCCGAGGGTCGTGCGCCCCGCCAACTACCCCGACGCATGCCCGGGGCAGGGTTGGATGCTATTGGAGAACCGGGGGCGCAGGCTCCTGGTCGCGAACCTGCTCGGGCGCGTCTTCATGCCGCCGCTCGACTGTCCGTTCCGCAGGGCCGACGAGATAGTCGCGGCCGCGGGAGACGACCCGATCCTGATCGATTTTCACGCCGAGGCCACATCCGAGAAGAAGGCCCTAGCCTACTACCTGGACGGAAGGGTGGCCGCCCTTATCGGCACTCACAC
>JAKJGK010000101.1 GCA_022704435.1 Synergistota bacterium
GGCGCTCCGGTCGCGACGCCGCAAAAGCGGCCGGGCGGGACCCACGTGTTCCACCTGTACGTGATCGAGTGCGACCGCAGGGACGCCATGAGGGAGCACCTCTCCTCCCTCGGGATCGGCACGGCGATACACTACCCTGTACCACCGCACCTGTCCGCCGCGTTCGCTCGCCTTGGACACGGGCGCGGCGATTTCCCGGTTGCGGAGCGCCTCGCGGACAGGGTCCTGAGCCTGCCCCTGTACAGGGGGATCGGGGAGGACGAGATCGGGGCGGTGTGCGGCGCCGTCGCCTCCTTCCGGCTATGAGCACTCCACCGCTGCTGGCGGCGCGCCGCCACGTCACGAAGTTCCTGCGAAGCCTGCGGGCCAGGGTCAACATGGCGAGGGCCCGCCTGGGGGCCTGGTGGGGGGGGACGGGTCTGTCCGCGGGGCGCGGTGTGCGCCTCTACCAGCGGACCGTGATCTCCGGCGAGGGGCGCGTGACGCTGGGGAGGCGGACGACGCTCGGCTACCCGATTGGCGGCGGCTTTCACTCGTCCTGCTGCGAGCTCCAGGCGCGATATCCCGACGCGCGGATAACCCTGGGGGATCTCGTCGCGGTCAACAACGGCCTTCTGATCATAGCCGCGGAGAGCGTCGAGATCGGCGACGGCTGCCTGATCGGCGGGGGTGTCCAGATACTGGACTTCGACGCCCACGGGGTCGCTCCGGGCGAGCGCAGGACCAGCATAGGCCGGGTGGCCCCGGTGGTTCTGGGAAAGAACGTGTGGGTCGGCAACGGCGCGATCATACTCAAGGGGACGAGGATAGGCGACGACTCCATCGTGGCTGCGGGCGCGGTGGTGGCTGGGGGCGAGTTTCCCGGAGGCGTGATAATAGCGGGCAATCCGGCTCGCGTGGCGGCGGAGCTATCCCCTTGAAGGTAATGCAGATACTTCCGGAGCTCGACGAGGGCGGCGTGGAGCGCCACGTGCTCTGGCTGTCGAACTGCCTTGCCGCCGGGGGGCATGGGGTGACCGTCGTGTCGGCCGGGGGGAGGCTCGCAGGGGAGCTCTCGGGCGTCGAGCACGTTCGCCTTCCGGTCCACCTGAAGAACCCCGTCACGGCCGCATGGGCCGCGGCGCGGATAGCCCGGATCGCGCGGGCGAGGGGCGTAGAGCTCCTCCACGCACATTCGCGGGTTCCGGCCTGGGTGGCCTGGTGGGCCTCCAGCCTGTCGGGCCTGCCCTGGATGGCTACCTGCCACGCGTTCTACAGCAGGAACGCCGCCCTCGCCCCGTACAGCCGCGCGCGCGTTCTGGTGTGCGTCAGCCGGGCGCTTCGGGACTACTTTGCGGAGCTCTTTCCCGGCTCGGACCTGCGAGTGATCTACAACGGCCTCCCCCCCGCCGCGCACGAGCGGACAGGGCCGACCGGGGGCGGACGGTTTCTGTTCGTCGGCAGGCTAACCCCGGTGAAGGGGCTGGACACGGCCCTCGAGGCGCTGGCGCGGCTGGCGGAGTCGGACTGGCGGCTGGACGTAGTCGGCGACGGCCCCTCGATGGAGGAGCTGCGTCGGGCCGCCGAACGGCTTGGCATCGCGGACAGGGTGGACTTCCGAGGATTTCAGGAGGAGCCGGAAAGGTGGATGGCGGACTGCTCCTGCCTGCTCTTCCCGTCGAGGCAGGAGGGGATGGGGCAGGTGCTTATGAGGGCGGTCCGGATGGGGGTGCCGGTGCTGGCGTCGGACATCCCGGCGGTTCGCGAGCTGGCTGTGTCGCCGGAAGGACTCGTCCCTCCGGGCGACGTGGAGGCTTGGCGCGCGGCCCTGGAGGGCTTCCTGCGCTCCGGGGAGGTTGGGGCGCGCTTCGACGCCGGCAGGACGCCCTCCGTGGAGGAGATGACCGGCGCGCTGCTGGACGTGTACGGCGAGGTGACCGCGAATCGGTCGCGTTGATCGTCGAAGGACGGGAGGTGTGGGCAGATTGACGGAAGCAGGGCGAAACGGGGCGCGCATCCCGTTAAGTGGGCTTGGGCTGTTTCTAAGGTCTTTTCTCTTCTTCTGGACGGATCCGGAGCGAAATTTCCGCCGCTGCAGACGGGGGCAGTACCTCGGGCTGATACGGCTGATGAACGAGTTCGGCTTCGTCTACGACGATGAGGACCGGCGGTTTTACTTCAGCCAGTACGGCCAGGACAAGTTCGTCGCGGAGCACCTCTTCCCGGGGATGAGGAACGGGGTCTTCGTCGACGTGGGGGCCTACGACGGAGTGACGCTGAGCAACTCCTGCTTCTTCGAGAGGGAGATGGGGTGGACCGGCCTGTGCGTCGAGCCCATTCCGGACGTGTTCAGGGAGCTGGTGTCGAACCGCCCCGGCTCGGTCTGCGAGAACGTCTGCGTGTCGAACGTCGAGGGGGAGCTCGAATTCGCCAGGGTGGAAGGAGTCGAGGCCCTGAGCGGCATTGCGGACAGGATGGACAGGCGGCACAGGCGCAGGATCGAGGGAGAGGGCGGCCGGGTCGAGATGATGCGCCTGCCGTCGCTTAGGTTGCAGACCCTGTTGGACAGACACGGCATCGACAGGATACACTTTCTGAGCATAGACACGGAGGGTGCGGAGCTCGACGTGATCCAGTCCCTGGACTTCGAGAGGACTCGCGTGGACGTCGTCTGCGTGGAGAACAACAGCGGGGAGCGAAATGTGAGAAGACATCTGAAGCGGAACGGTCTCGCCTACCTTCTGACCCTGGGCGACCTCGACGACCTGTACGTCCGCGCCGGGAGGTGATCAGGATCGCTTTCAAGGATCTGCGGAAGCGCCTCCGCGCCGCCAGGAACAGGGTGTGGCCCGCGTGGAGCGATGAGGAGTACGTGCACCGAATGCTCCGCGCGCACAACCAGGGGAGTTCCCGCCCGATGATCGTTTACGCTGGGCTGGGATCCGACTACGGTCGCCCGGGGCTGGGCCTGGGCTACGACACGGTGCACTTCTTCTACTCTCTGGTCGGGGGAGGCTACCCTGCGGTGCACTTCCCCTACGACCAGGTACGCGCCGACCTCGGGCACGAGCGCATGCAGTCGGCTCTGCGACTCGCCTGCATGCTGTTCAGGCCGTCTGTCCTGTTGCACGCCATTCTGGACGACGAGTTTCACGCGGATACGATACGCTCCATCTCCTCCGAGCTGGGAGTGCCGACCATCGCCTTCTTCAGCGACGATCACTGGCGTTTCCACGACTTCTCCCGCCATGCGGCCCGTCCGTACGACTGGGTCTGCACCACCAGCGCCACCGCCGAGGTTCTCTACAGGGAGCATGGATTCGCCAACGTCATTCGCAGCCAGTGGGGGGCGAACCACTTCTTCTTCCGCCCCCTGAGTTGCGGTTACGAGCATGACGTGTCGTTCATCGGGCAGCCTCACGGAGACAGGAGGAGGGTCGTCGAGTCCCTGCGGGCTAGGGGGATAGATATAACCGTGCGCGGGCGGGGGTGGAGAGAGGGGCGGACGGGCCTGGGCGACATGATCCGCATGTTCAGCGCCAGCCGCATCAACCTGAACCTGAGCAACGCCTCCGTCTCCGGGGAGGAGGATGGAAGGCCGCTCCTGCAGATCAAAGGGAGGGACTTCGAGGTGCCGGCCTGCGGCGGATTTCTGCTGACCCAGGACAACCCTGAGCTTTACGAGTACTTCGAGCCGGGGAAAGAGATAGCCGTCTACTCCGACGCGGACGACCTCGCCGAGAAGATAGGCTACTACCTGTCGCACGACAGCGAGAGGGAGCGCGTGCGACGGGCCGGATACGAGAGGTTCCTGAGGGATCATACGATGCTGGCACGGCTGGAGGCGGTCTTCTCCAGGGCGGTGCCCGGATGGGAGCGGACGGGGCAGGGCCATCCGCGGTAGAGAGAGACGAGGGGGAGGAAGAGACTTGTGTTGCTGAAGACCGATGTCGAGGGGCTTTTTCTCAGGGAGCTGCGGATGGACGACCTCGAGGGCTTCTACTCGTGGCAGAACGACCCGGAGATCGCAAAGTACTACGCGTTTACTCGCCTTCCGCGCACGCGGGAGGAGGCGCGCGGCGCGCTCGAATCAATTGTGGCGGGAGGGCGAGGGGACTCGGTCCATCTGGCGGTCGCCAGGAACGCCCACGCCCCGGACGATCAGTTCCTAGGGGTGATGAGCCTCAAGAATATATCCGCGCTGGACCGGCACGCCGAGTTCGCCGCCGTGATAGCTTCGGCCCGCGAGATGGGCAAGGGTTACGGCAGGGCCGCATCGGTGCGCATGATCCGCTACGGGTTCGACACGCTCAACCTGCGCAAGATCTATCTCAGCATACTGTCGGACAACGAAAGGACCATCCATCTCTACGAAACCATCGGCTTCCGCCGCGAGGGAATCTTCAGGCAGCACGTGTTCAACGACGGAAAGTACGAGGATCTGGTCTGGTACTCCCTGTTCCCGGAGGAGCTGAGGGATTGAAAGTCCTCTTCTGCTCCGACGCCATGGTAGTCGACGGTGTGACCTCCTTCGTGTTTCATCTATCCACCGCGCTGAAGGAGGGAGGGCATCGGGTGGCGGTGCTCGGCAGATGGGCCGGCAGGGGCTTTCAGTCCCGTCTACGGAAGTGCGGCGTCAAGGTGATATCAATGCCGTCGCCCACCATCGGCAACTTCTGGTTCGACCGCAGGGCCGGCGAGTTCTCCCCGGACGTCCTTGTCACGGACTCGCGTCGCTCGTTTCCCCTCGCGGTCAGGCTCAAGGGCATCACAGGGGCCAGGGTGTTCACCTTCTTCCTGGACAACCTGGAGAAGACCGACAGGAAGGGGCGCGACGTGGAGTCGCTTGTGCGGCACAGCGACGCCTGGCTGTCGGCCGAGCCTCCGATACTTGAGAGCCTGGAGGAGATACCAACCCCCTTCCCCAAATTTCTGTTCGCAAGGCCCCTGACCGGACTGATCAGGCCCTCGCCGATGCCTCCGAGAGATCCCTTCCGGGTCCTGTGCTTCGGCCGGCTGAGCGGCTACAAGTCCGCCGGGCCGCTGGCCCTGCTCCTGAAGGCGTACGATCTGAAAAAAGAGATTCCTTCACTCGAGATCACATTCGTCGGCGGCGGCTGGAGGGCGTGGAAGTTCCGCCTGCTGGCGGAGCGCATCAACCGGAAGGCCGGCGAGCGCTTCATCCGCATAGCCGGTACCCGCACGGATCCCCAGCCCTGGTTCGACCAGTCGACCCTGGTGTGCGCCGGGTCCACCTCGGCGGTCGAGGCCGCGCTGGCCAACCGCCCCGTGCTGGCCTTCTCCGGCTTCTGGATAGGCCGCCTTGCGCCCGAGGTCATGCACCTCGCGCTGGCAAACTACTTTGGGGAGCGGGGTGGACTGCACTACGTCAGGGAGCGCCCCGAGCTGGTGCCCGAGGGGGTGCTGAAAATTTACCGCGAATGGGACGATCCAGGGATGGAGGAGAGTACGGCGTGCGTGCGCGCCGCGCTGGAGCCTCGTTTCAAGCGCGCCGGGGCGGCGGAGGAGTTCACCCGCATATTTGGCAGCCTGCCGCAGAGGGACGGGCTCGCCACTCCTCAGGCATAGGGGCCCATGCCGCGGACGCGCCTATACCACGCCTTGACATCCAGTCTTGCGCGCCTGATTCGCCCGCGAAGGGTAAAGCTCTCCTCGGGCAGTATTGTCACCGGCGCGGGGTGCGAATCAGGCAGCTCTCCGAGCAGGGGGACCACCGACGGGAACAGGTTGTACCTGTCGAGCACCAGCCTCCTTGCCTCCTTCAGCAGGGGAACCGCCCGCTCCCAGGCGCCCCGTTCGACCGTTTCCAGTATGGTCCTTACTGCCTGCTCCGGCCTCTCGATGTCGATCAGGGCGAACGACCCGGCCGGGAAGTACCTCTCGAGCTCCGGGCACCCCCAGTAGAAGGGGAGCGCCCCGCCGAGGTAGCAGTCCGCCAGCTTCTCGGTCCAGTAGTGCGGGCAGCGCGAGTTCTCGATGGCGATGTGGTACCTGTACGGGGCTATGGCGTCGCGCTTGCACGCGGCCACCCTCTCCCGCCCGGTCCCGAAGATGTCGAGCCCCGGAATTCGCATTCGCTCGAGGTACGACACGAATCCGTCGCGAATCCTGTGCCCCTCCCTCCCCTTCTTCGCCGAACAGACGATGGAGATCAGTCGCGTCTTCCCCTCTAAGGGGGAGCTGTTCGCTAAAGTGTCGTAGCTCTCGACGAACCTCTCTCCTCCCGCGCCGTCAAACTCGCGCCCATAGTGCCAGGGAAGGGCCTGCTGCCGGGCGACGACCCCGGGGTGTCTCAGGGGATGGCATGTCACCACGCCGGCGAACTGCGCGGTGAAGGCCTCCGGGTAGCTCTTGATCATGGGGGGCTCTCCTGTCACCAGAATCGTCCTGGACGGAGGGCAGACGACGGTCGTCTTTCGCGCCAGCCCCTCGTAGACCACCCAGGCGTCCGCCTCGTCGCACGACGGGTCGGTCGTGAAGAGAACGCCGTCCCACATTCCCTCCCCGCCGGGTGTCTGCAGGAGCAGCGGCCAATCCGGAGACGGAGTGGTCAGCTTGACTAGCACGTCAGGAGTCCGTCCTCGGTATGATCATGATGATGTCGCGGTCCACCGAGAAGGTCGAGCCGGGGAAGAGCCGCGCCGCCGCCGCCTTCATCCGCGGTATGGACGGGTACCCCTCGTCCGCGCCGAAACACCTCGCGTCGTCGATCAGCAGCAGGTGTCCTTTAACCGGGTGAGAGCCGATCAGCTCCAGCTCCTTCAGGATCGGGGTCTCCTCCTCCCCTCTCGCGGTGTCTCCTCGGGAGTAGTGCGCGTCGAGCCAGAAAAGGCATCTCTCCTCCCTCTCGAGTTCGAGGACGTCCGCCAGCCGATCTCCGCTGTCCCCCTGCAGGAGGCGCACCTTCGGGACCGAGGCGAACCGGTCGCACGCCCTCCTGTACAGATCCTCGCCCAGCTCGATCGAATACAGGCGGTCGAAGAACGGGATCATGGCGGCCAATGTCCTGCCCTCGTATGTGCCCGTCTCGACGAACACGCGGATTCCGCCTGCCTTCGCGTGCTCGATGATTATCGACTGTTTCAGCACGTTCGGAAGGGGGACAGGCTCGCCCTTCAGCCTCCACTCGATGCCGGCCGCAAGTTCGCGCATGCGGCGGGTCAAACGGTTCATGCAGTCAACCTCCTAAATTCCGGTCCGCCCGAGGGCGTAGTTGAAGGCTATCGAGAAGAGGATCAGCAGGACGAAGGACGGATTCCAATATGAGTAGAACACGAGCGACGCCGCCAGGAGCGCGGAGAGGGCCGCTTCGGTGGCCCTTAAGCGCGATGCGAGCCGGAAAAGTCCCCACGTGACTGGCAGAAAGAGGAACAAAAAGACGTACGAGTTGAACAACATGCGCCCTCACCCTTCGGAAAACGGCGGAGCTCGGGCTCGATGGATTGTCCGCC
>JAKJGK010000102.1 GCA_022704435.1 Synergistota bacterium
CTCTATGTGGGACAGGATGGTCTCCCTTATCTGGATGCGGCGGAGCTGCTCCTCGCTGACCGCGCCGACCACGTCGCCCGCGAACAGCTTGACGCCGTTGACGAACTCCACGGAGGAGTCGCGGCCGTCGATTCGCAGGACGATGTAGCCATCCTTGTACTCGGAGAGTCCGCCGGAGTGTTCGAACAGGCTGTACCCCTCGTCCACCACGCGAGTGACCTTGCGGACGCCGGACGACCCCTTCGCCTCGAACTCCAGAGTCGCGGTAGGATTGCCCTTCGAGAGGTTGATGCCCTGAACATAGACGTAACCGTCCGTGCCCGTGCTCCCGGAGACGGAGATTCCCTTGACGGCTATCTTCTTGACAAGCCGCTTGTTGTAGGCATCCAAAGCGTCGAGGCGGTAGACCATGTTGTAGACGCTGTCCGACCTGTGGGTCGCGGAGTAGCGCAGCATGAACAGCGGAGCGAACTCCTTCAACCGCTCCCTGGTGGCCGCCCCCTCCACCGACTGAGGCTCGTCGATTATCAGGATCGGGTTGGTTTTCGCCAGAATGTCGACCGGACGACGCGAGCGGAACTCGTCAAGCTTCATGTAGATCCGCCTTGCGTCCTTGCCCCGGGCATTGAACGCCTGGCTGTTGATGATCATCGCGTTGATGGAGCTGTCGGCTGCGAAGCGGTCTATCTCCGTCAAACGGGACGAGTTGTAGATGAAGAAGCGGATCTTCTTGCCGTAGTCCTCGGCGAAATGCTCCTCGGTCATCTGGAACGATTTGTACACGCCCTCGCGGATGGCCACGCTCGGCACGACGATTATGAACTTGCTCCACCCATAGCGCTTGTTGAGCTCGTACATCGTCTTGATGTAGGTGTAGGTCTTCCCCACGCCCGTCTCCATCTCGACGGTCAGGTTGTAGCGCCCCTCCAGCCTGCCGGAGGGCTTGATCCCCCCGGCGCGCTGAATCGAGCGGATGTTCTCAAGGACCCTCTCCTCGCTTATGGTCAGTGGCGCGTTGTTGAAGCCCGTCCAACTCGTCGCATCGTAATACGCCATCTGCCCCGGCTCGGAAACCTTCATGCCGGAGTCGATCAAATAGGTCGGCGCATGGAACGGTTGCCCCGCAAACACGTCGCAGACGGCGGCCGCCGCGTCCGACTGGAATTTCTGGTGCCTGAACTGCAATTTCATTCGTGGACACCTCCGTGCGTCGCCGCCGGCATAACTTCCCGCCTCGGTCCGTATGCCCCCCGCGCGACCGTCATATCACCTTGACGGTCGTCCTCGGGGAGAGCAGCTTGAATATCTCGAAGACGTTGATCTTCTCCGGCGAGCTCGCGAATGAGCCGTCGCGGAAGACGGCGCGAAGAGGCTCGCGTCCGGCTATCTTGCGCATCGTGCTCTCGGGGACGTGTTCGTCGAAGCAGGCGACCAGGTCGCCGTCGTTGTAGGTGTGGACGGTGCAGCCGTCGATCTCCTCGCGGGCGTGCGGCATGGACAGGGGCAGCCCCCATTCGAGCAGACATCCGAACAGGAGGTCCATGTCGCTTCGGTCTTCCTTGATGTTGGACTGCATCTTCCGCACAAGGTCCTGAGTGTAATCGCCCGCAGCGTAATAAACATCGTTCATGTTGCTGTCGTCGAGCTTCAGCACGCGGAAGCCGATGTCGAGATCTCTGGCGGCCTCCCCGGCCTCGGCCATGATCTTGTCCCCAGCGCGCCGGATGCGCTCCTTGCCTATTTCGCAAATATTCCTGTAGCCTGCCTTGAAGGCTTCGGAGTTCTCGTCAGTGACCTCGGGAAGCTGCACCATGATGAACCTGCGCTTGCCGCCGTCCTCGGCGTTGAGCTGCATGACGGCGTGGGCGGTAGTGGCCGAACCGGAGAAGAAGTCGAAAACAATATCATTATCCTCGATATTTGCCATTTTAATAAATCTTAAAAGCAGTGTGGGGGTTTTTGGGTAATCAAAAACTACATTACCGAATAAATTCTTAAGAACACTTGTTCCGTCATTAGTTTCGTCAATCCAAGTAGTGTATTTTTTTGTCTTTTCCTCGCCTTCAAGGGGAGCATATATTTTTTCATACGGGATCCATGTTTTATCGCTTTGTTGAATAAACTCAACAAGTCCATCTTCTATGTTTTTTTTCATAGTGCTAGGGCCGTGGCGCCAACATCCTTCCAACTTTTGCACGTTGGAATGCTGCCCTCCGGTTTTATCAAAGAACATGGGATAGACATCCGTTCCGTCAGGAGCAGTTATAGGATAGAATAAATTTGGTCTATCTTCACGGCGACTGTTAGAACCCCATTTGCGTAACAACTGGGTCTTGTAGTAACGTTTTTTCACTTCATCATATTTTGGATACACATCACCACTTTTTATTTCTTCACCTGCCCGAAAACAGGATTTGTTCTTTGCGTAACATAAAATATATTCGTGAACAGCAGCATAGTATTTACTATCTTGTCTGCCGCCACGACCTTTCCAGTTAATAATAGCTACAAAATTACTTTCGCCGAATTTTTCATCACATATCTTCTTGAGTTGCGCAACTTCGTTGTCGTCAATACTAATGAATATTACCCCATCATCAGCCAGCAGGTTTTGCGCCAGCACAAGGCGGGGGTAGATCATGCTGCACCAGTCGGAGTGAAAGCGCCCGTTGGCATCGGTGTTCCTGAACAGGCGGTCGCCTTCCTGGTCGTACACGCCTGCCTCCGCGTCGTACTCATCGCGGCTTCGGGTGAAATCGTCCCGGTAGATGAAGTCGTTGCCGGTGTTGTACGGCGGATCGATGTAAATCATCTTGACCTTGCCCAGGTACGACTCCTGCAACAGCTTGAGCACATCGAGGTTGTCCCCTTCGATGTACAGGTTCTCGGTGGCGTCCCAGTCGCGGCTCTCCTCCGGGCAGGGGCGGAGCGTCTTGCGGACGGGGCGCGCGGCCTCCGCAATCGCGGCGCGCTTGCCGACCCAGGTGAACTCGTACGCCTCGTCGCCGAAGACCTCGTCGCCTAGCATGGCGCGCAGCAGGTCGAAGTTGACCTTGCCCTCGGCGACCACTCCGGGGAAAAGCTCGCCTAGCTTTTTCACGTTCTCGGCCGTCATGTCCGGGGTATCGAATTTCATTCTGTCCATGTCAAATCCCCTTCAGCTCTTGTTGTAATCGCCTCAGTTCGCCGTTCAGCTCGATCTGGCGATTGAACTGTCTCTCGAGCTGAATTTTCTTTTCCAGCGCGGATATTTCGCGGTTCAGCCGACTGCGCCGTCTATCCCTCTCCACGGCCGCGGCCAGGCTGATCCCCGAGTCGAGCCGACCTCCCGCTATCTGGCGAGTCAAACTCTCGTACATGGCGTCCAGATTCAGCCCCTCGAAGCGCAGGGCGAACTGTTCGAGCTTGCGCCAGTCCGTGCCGTAGAATTCGCCGCAGGCCTCGATCCACGCCTGCGCTTCATCCTCGCGGGTCAGCAGGAAGAGTATCTTGTACGGCACGGCCCCGGCTATGGAGGTCAGGACGCGCCTGTCAAGCGACTTTTGACGCAGGACGACCTCGAAGACCTGTATCTCCTCGACGTTCTCGCCCACAGCCGCATTCATTGTTCCAGGGGCCAGCTTGTTCCTCCAAACCACGGCCTCCACCTGGTTTTTTATCATCTCCCTCACGGAGGAGTTGAGCGCGGCTTTCGCGTACAGCTTCTCCTTGGCGACACGGCGGTTCATCTCGGTGGAGCGGGGCAGCCCCAGCATGACTTCACCTGACCACTAGGAAGCAGATCAGCTCGAAGTCCTCGAGGCCCTCTATGCGGGTTTCAAGCGCGGTCGTTCCGCCCGGCGAGAAGAGACTGTCGACGTCGCTCTCGGCCTTCACCTCGATTATGGAGTTGATCGCGTCGGTCAGCAGGACGGACACTGACCTCATGTCCCTGCCGTCCTTTGTCTCGGAGTTGAACTCGCGGCACACATCCATGAGCGGCTCGCCTCGGCCTTTGCACAGGTAGCGAAGCTTGTCGAGCAGCTTCTTGGGGGAGAGGTGGTCGCAGACGACCGCGCCGTCGTCGCCCGCGTACACCATGTAGAAGGGGTGGAGGCGGTTCTGTCTGTCGATGTTGACGCTGTCGTTACGGTTCTTCAGCACGAACACCACGCCCGGAGGGCAGTCGCCGGACGTCGGGACCACGGCGTGAAGGCCGAAGGGGACCGTGTCCATGTCGCCGTTGCGCTTCACGTATTCGAGCAGGTCGAGGCGAAATTCGTTGAGTCCGAGGTCCATTATGGAGATGCCGGAGCGCATGTCCTCGATATCGACGACCTCCTCCTGGAGCTGCCTCAACTGGGCCTTGCGGTATTCGAGGTCCCCTTTTTCACCGGGGTTGATCGGGTCGTCGTCGCCCGTCGCAGCCAAAACGGAGATCTTCATCCTGGTCTCAACGCGGCCTCTGAGATCGAGGTAGTCGTCAAGGTCGACGTCGGGCCAGAAGTTCACCAACTGGATGACTTTGTTACTGCTGCCGATGCGGTCGATGCGCCCGAACCTCTGTATGATGCGCACCGGGTTCCAGTGAATGTCGTAGTTGACGCAGTAGTCGCAGTCCTGAAGGTTTTGTCCCTCCGAGATGCAGTCCGTGGCTATCAGCACGGAAATGTCGTTTTCATCGCCCGGCATGAGCAGATGCTTGTCCTTCGAGACGGGGGAGAAGAGGGTCAAAGCCTCGTTCATGGTGGGCCGTCGGCCAAGGAGAGTGGTCCTGGCGTCCACGCTGCCGGTGACTATGGCAGAGTCCAGCCCGAAGCGGGATTTCATTCGCTTGCTCACATGGGCGTAAAGGTACTCGGCGGTGTCGGAGAAGGCCGAAAACACGAGGACCTTGCGGTTGCCCTCGTTTATCGGATTAGTCAGCTTGTCTTCGATCAGTTCCAGGAGCGTCCGCAGTTTCGTGTCGTATTCCGGTGTTACGTCGTCCATCATGGCCTTGAGCACAGCGAGGGTCTCCGAGTCTTTAATGAGGCTGTCGCGCCAGCTCTTGTGGTCCATGTCGGCGAGGTCGATGCTGAAGCTCTGTTTGGCCGCGAAGTAGTCGGTGTTGCGGTCGTCGTCGTCAAAATCCGGCTCGTCGTCGAGCAGTTCCGTGGCATATATCTCCGAAGCGCCGCCGGAGACGAATGCGTCGATTTCGGCTATGGTTCCGTCTATGAGGCTTTTGACCCTGCCTACGGTGAGCCTGAACGATTCTACCGAGCTTTCGAGGCGCTTCAGCAGGTTTATGCTCATCAGTCGTCGTATTCCCAACTCCCGGCCGGCCCGGTTGATGTTGAGCGAGGTGTCTACGTATTTGCTCAGCCGGCTGGGGTGGATGTAGTTCGTCGGAGTGTAGACGGAAAGGTTCAGGGTCATGAGCAGCTCGTAGATGTCGGTGTAGTTTATCGCACCCTCGAGGTCGGTCATCCGCGGGCGCAGGGAGACGGGCTTGAGGCGCTCGGGAAAGGAGCCGATTTCGTCCATGTTGTAATACTTTTCTATATGCTTGCGGGAGCGGGCGATCGTAACGCTGTCGAGCACCTCGAAGAAGTCGAAGTCGAGGGATCTCAGAAGTGCGTCGGTGGTCCGCTCGGCCTCCTCGAGTTTGCTCCAGCGGTTGAACGCCCCCTGAGCGCTGCGGAATATCTCGTCTATGGATCTTTTTGTCCCGAGTTTCTCGTTTATCAGGTCCGGGTTGCCCTCGTAGGCTAGTTCAAGCTGGTTCTTAAGGTCTATGAAGCGGTTGTTAACCGGAGTCGCAGAGAGCATGAGGACTTTCGTCTTCACTCCCTCCCGGATGACTCGGTTCATGAGGCGCAGGTATCGGTTTTCGCGGCGGTCCTCTCCGTAGACCTCGCCGCCGTTTCTGAAATTGTGGGATTCGTCGATGACCACGAGGTCGTAGTTGCCCCAGTTCAGCCTGCCTAGATCGATTCCGTTCGAATTGCCGCGCTCTCTGGAGAGGTCGGTGTGATAGAGCACGTCGTACCGGAGGCGATCGGCGGCGATTGGGTTGTTTACATAGTTGCCCTTGAAGGTGTTCCAGTTGTCGGACAGTTTTTTGGGGCAGAGGACGAGCACGGAGCGGTTGCGGTTCTCGTAGTACTTGATGACGGCCAGGGCGGTGAAGGTCTTGCCGAGTCCGACGCTGTCCGCGAGTATGCAACCGTTGTAGGATTCCAGCTTGTTGATTATCGCGAGGGCGGCGTCCTTCTGGAACGCATAGAGCATGTTCCAGATCCGGCTATCCCTGAAGCCCGTGGCCTCGTTCGGCAGCACGTCCTCGGAGATGTCCTCCAGAAACTCGTTGAATATGTTGTATATCGCCACAAAGTATATGAACTCCGGAGCGTTCTCTTTGTAAGCCGCCGTGATGCCGTCGATGACTTTGTCCGTGACGTCCTGCAACAGGGTCTTGTCGTTCCAGACCTGCTCGAACATGCTGACGTAGGCTTCCGACGCGGGGGCGTGCAGCTTGGTCATGGGGTTTATTATATTGTTGCCGCGCTCGCAACCAAGCCCTGCGGTGGTGAAACCGTTGAGCGGCAGGTATGACACACTCTCCGATCCAGTAACGTTCATGAAGCCGCTGATGTTGCCATCGGTGATATTGGAACGAAACGCGACCTTCTCGCGAATCCAGTCGGCGCACTCGCGGGCAATGGCCTTCTGGGTCAGCTCATTTCGAAGCCTGACTTCGAACTCGGTGCCATACAGCGAGCGCTCGCGACCCAGTCGCGGTATGTAGAACTCCCTCTTTTCCTTCGGGGCTTTTTCCTGGAGAAAGGTAGGCGAGGTGAAGATGAAGCGCAACTCGGCTATGTCGTCAAGCTGGCTCTTGAGGGCCTGGTATGCGTATATCGAGAAGCACGCCGCCGCGACGGACAGCTTGTCCCCCTTTTGGATCGTCGAGGCCAGATCGTCCTTGACGACTTTGCTGACATTGTCGAACGACTCCACCGTCGGCATGGACTCTCGCTCCTTGGATTCCCAAGCTGGTTCTTCGGTTATTGTCGATCGCCGAATCCTTCACTCCCGAGGTTCCGATTCATGCTGCGGCTGCCTGCGGAGGGAAGGGGCATGGCTCCTGCTATTATACCACATAATTAAGTAAATTGCCGACGGCACTGGATAGAATGCGACGCACCAACGATCATCATAGTGAATTCTGCAAGGAACAAGAACAAGAAAAGAGAAAACCTCTATGGCTTTCTCTTTTCCAAGACTAACGAACTCCTCACTTTTCGCGTAACGACTAATTTTTCCAAACAGACTAGGGTTTCAACCACTCACTATCTGTCAAGTCCATTTTAGTGTGTAAATTGGCCTTCGGTCATTTTCATGCAGCCGCACCAGCTTCCGTCTTCTTTTCCGAAGAATCCAGACTGTCGTAGTATTCCTGCATGTCCATGT
>JAKJGK010000103.1 GCA_022704435.1 Synergistota bacterium
TCTTCGCGGCCTCGTTGCTCTCCTCGGCGAGCTTCCTGACCTCCTCGGCCACGACTGCGAAGCCTCGCCCGGCCTCCCCGGCCCGGGCGGCCTCTATGGCCGCGTTCAGGGCCAGCAGGTTGGTCTGGTCAGCTATGCCGCCGATCTGGGCGACGAAGCTCTGTATCTCGCGAGCCCTGTCTCCCAGGCTCTTCACTTCCTTCGCGGACTCCTCTGCGTCCGAGGCGACCTTCTTTATGCTGGCGACGGCCCTGCCTATGGCCTTCACACCCTCGTCGCCCGCGGCCCTCGCGTGCTCGACCTCGCCGGCCATGTCGGTGCTCTTCTGGGCCGTGGACTGGGCGCCGCTGGCGACCTCTTCAACCGACGCCGTTATCTCCTGCGTCGCGGCGGCCAGGCTCTCCATCTGGGAGGAGACGTCGTCGACCCCGGCTCGTGACTCCTCGACCCCGGCGTTGGACTCCTCGGCGAGGGCAGAGAACTCCTCGGAGGTCTCGCCGAGCTTGTTCGAGGCGCCCACCACGCTCATGATAAACCCACTCATGGCCTTTTCTATCGCTATTGTGCACTCCACTATCTCGGCGATCTCGTTCTTCTTGTATTTCAGCAGCCAGGACTTGGAGGCATCGAACGTAACATCGAGGGCTGCGATCTTCCTCAGCACTCCCATCACGGCTCCGAGCGGCTTGTTAATCGAACGCTCAATCAGCACGCCGAGCAGCGCGCCCAAGATCACGGCGACGATTGTCGTAAGTAGCAGGACGCGCTTGGCGGTCGCCAAGGACACCACGTTGTCCTCGTTGGTCTTTCCACTCCACAGGACACAATAATCGGCAAGATCCTCGAGGGCTTTGACGTGTTCGAGGAGCGGGTGCTCAGCCTCTTTCTTGAATAGCTCGTACGCCTCTTCACTCTTCCCCTGCTGCACTAGCTTCGTCACACTGTCCGTGGCCGCACGGAAGTCCGCCAGGAATTTCTCCGCCTCGGGCAGGCGTTTCAGCTCGAATTCCTCGAGATCTATCTCGCGATAGCTATTCAGATTGCGGTCGTTCGACTTCCTGCGCTCTGCGATGTCCTGCATCAATGCCTTTACTTCGGCGTCGTCCTTCGCCAGAAACATTTTATAGAAATCGCCCCTGATAGCTTGAACGTTGGCCTTGGTGTCGTTCGTCCATAGCACCGGAAGCACGCCGCTTCCGTACATCGTGTCAAGGTCCTCTCCCGAAGCGACGATGCGGGTATAGCCAACCCACGCCGCAACGGCGGTAAAGGAGCAGAGCAACAGCGTAAGAAGAGTAAGGCGGGCGCGGATGGTAAGGTTCCTGAAAAAGCTCATCATGCCGGATCACTCCTATCGTAATATTGGGCTTGTTACGGGACGCGAGTTGCCTGACAATCATGAATATAATGCGTTGCGGATCAGGTGATCAGAGGGGGGGAACGGGCGGCCTTGAACCATGAGCATTCGGGCAGAGATGGCTTGCCAGATCTGCGCGCAGTTTCGAGCACCGCGCAGGGGGGCGCGGATGTCGGGGTTTTTGCGGGGTATCGCCTGGTCATTGGTCGTTTTAGAGCTTGCATACTGTGCCGTTTCCGGGTGGGGTTGTAGGGGGAGAGTTGGCGAGCGCGACAAGTCGAATGGGGCTTCCTGGTAGTGACGAGAAGTAACCCGAAGCGTACAGGATGGACTGATAAAGTCTGTCTCGCTTGGCACAAGGCCTGTCAGCAACAAATGCTCGGCGGATGAAACGGCTTTGTCCGGTGGTTCCTTTGCTTTCGGATATGCCGTAGATCGCCCAGTTCTTGTTTCGGAGCACAACCATTGCCGATTGGCACGGTAGAATGCTTTTTCCGACAGGCACGTTGCATCCTCCTCTGCGATTTGGTGTAGAGGGTGAATCGACGACCTTGGAAAATTCTCTATTGGATTATATCTGTAATGCTCGTCAACTTCAATGCATGAATCGCGCAGGACAAGTACGCGATTCTCTCCGCGTGAGCCGGTATGCCTGTGATGATCCAGGGTGGCTCCGCTGCAGGAACACTCCTCTCGGGTTTCGCCAGGAGAGCACGGAGTGCCCCTCCCGCACGTTCGTAGCGTCTATGAGGGAGATTTTTGTATCTTGAAGATGCGGATTCAGGCGATCTTTGTGTCAAAGAGGGCCGCGCCGGGTTGCCCTGCGGGAGTCTGGAGACCCGGCGCGAACGGCATCACCTGGAGCAGATCGCGACCGAAGCGGATGCGCCGATGCGCGACGCCCCCGCAGCGATCATTCTCTCGGCGTCCTCCCGAGTGCGTATGCCTCCTGAGGCCTTCACTCCCAGTCGGTCGCCGACCACGCGTCGCATGAGGGCGACATCCTGCTCGGTGGCGCCTGCGGTGGAGAAGCCCGTGGAGGTCTTCACGAAGCGAGCGCCCGCCTCCTCGGCCAGGCGGCAGGCCAGCTCCTTCTGCTCGTCGGTCAGCAGGCAGGTCTCTATGATCGCCTTCACGAGCGCCCCTTCGGAGGCCTTAACGACCGCTCGGATGTCGTCGCGGACGGCGGATGCATCCCCGGAGCGCAGTCGCCCGATGGATATCACCATGTCTATCTCCTCGGCGCCGCGGGAGACCGCGTCGGCCGCCTCGAAGGCCTTCGCGGCGGACGTGCCCGCGCCAAGCGGAAATCCTACGACGACGCAGGTCCTCACTCCGCTCCCCTTCAGCGCGCGGGAGGCGACTTCGGCGAATCCTCCGTTCACGCACACGGAGGCGAATCCGAACTCGCGCGCCTCGGCGCATAGCCTTAGAACAGCCTCCTCGGTGGCGTCGGGCCTGAGCAGGGTGTGGTCGATGTACTTCGCGATCTCGCCGGGGTTCATGGCTTCCCTCCAATCGAGCCATTCGCTCAAGCCTCGACATGATGCAGCCGGGAAGTCGGCGTCATATCGAGGCGGCGTCCCTGCCTCAAAGGCGAAGCAGGACTCGGCGTACTCATGGCTCGGATCCATATTACACTGGAAAGGGAACTTTTGCACGGCCTGTTCCCGAAAGATGGAGAACTTTTCAGGGAGTGGCAGAGCGCAAGCCTCTTGTCACGAATGAATGAAGATATGTTACGATACTGCTAGAGTGTGAACGCGTTGCTTATCACTTTTGCCGGCTTGACATTGTCGAAATAGAGTTGCATAATATGTTTTAACCTGGGAGTTAAAATGCGGATTGCGATTATCGTAAAAGATCAGTTCGAGGTGTACGCGGTAAAGTTGAACGGCGACGAGGAGCATGACTCCTTCCTGTTGCTTTCGGGGCGTAGACAGCCGTCGAACAAGAGGGATCAGAATGCGGTCAGATCAGCCTTGGCGAGGATTGCCAGGCTTTCCAAGTCTCCGCGATCTTTATCGGAGACAGTGTGTCATGCCGTTGCGGTTGGTATATGGCAGATCACTTCGGATCAATACCGGATCATGTGGTTTTACGATGAGGGGCGTTTGATCATATGCACTCATTATTTCGTGAAGAAAACGCAAAAGACGCCGCCCGCTCAAATCGAACGCGCAAAGAGAATGCGGGACGCCTACTTTAAGGACAAGGCTGACGGCAACCTGGTAAAGACGCAGGAGGCAAAGGCTATGCAGTACGGTCCGGAATTCGAGTCCGCTTTCAGCGAAGCCATGGCAAACCCCGAATACTGGATGGAGGAGATCAGGCTTGACTTCATTGAAGAGCTTGAATCTCTCCTGAAGAAGAAGAGAATCTCGCAGACTGCCCTGGCGCGCAAGCTGGGGAAGAGCGATGCTTATATAAGCAAGATCATGAACTCCAACATCTCGAACTTCACTCTCAAGACGATGGTGCAGCTCGTCCTTGCGGCGGGGGGTCGGTTGTCGCTCGCGATAGAGGACGCGGAGGCCTCCGCTCGATATGACTTGCCATCAGTCAGCATACAGACGGCTCCCTTGGAGGAAGTGTCTCGGAGTGCCTCTGTTAGCTCTCCGGGATGAGAGGCTCCCTGGCTACGCTGGGACTATCATCGGCATTCCCCTGTGGCGGACTATCTCGACCGGGATCCCGTAGACGTCGCGCACAAGGTCGGCCGAGGCGTCGGACGGCGTGCAGGCACCCGCGATCGCGCCGTCCTTCATGAACAGCAGCCGGTCGGCGAACCTGAACGCGGTGTTCAGATCGTGCATGCTCAGCAGGGCGGCGACTCCGTGCCCCCTGACTATTTCTCTCAGCGTCGCCAGCATCTCAAGCTGGTTCTTCAGGTCGAGGCTGCTGGTCGGCTCGTCAAGCAGCAGCACGCGCGGCTCCTGCACTATGGCGCGGGCCAGCAGCACCTTCTGAAACTCCCCGCCGCTCAGCTCGTCGAGGTAGCGCAGCGACAGCCTCTCCAGCGACAGCCCCTTCAGCGCGGACTGGACTATCGCAAGGTCGGACCTCTCCACCGACCAACCAAGGCGGGGGCGGCGGCCGAGCAGCACCGCGTCGAACACGGTGAGGCGCACCTGTTCCCCCCTCTGAGGCACGTAGCCGAAGAACCTGGCGCGCTCGCGCGGCGAGCAGGAGGCCGCGTCCCTCGACTCGATGAGCACGGTCCCGGCGGAGGGGCGCAGTATCCCGTCTATCGCGCGCAGCAGAGTGGTCTTCCCCGTGCCGTTAGGGCCGAGCAGGGCGACCATCTCCCCCTCGGCGAGCGAGAAGGAGACCCGCTCAAGCACGGGCACTCCTCTGTAGGAGAACGATACTCCGTCCACGGTCAGCATCAAGGCCTTCTCCTCCGAGCTATCAGCGCCAGAAAGACCGGCGCCCCCAGGAACGCCGTGAACACCGACACCGGCAGGGTGCGCGGCGCGAAGGCGAGCCTAGCCGCGGTGTCCGCCGCGAGCAGCAGCAGTCCCCCCGCGAGCACCGACCCCGGCACCAGGAATCTGTGGTCCGACCCCAGGAAGCGCCTGAGCATGTGCGGGCTGACCAGCCCGACGAAGCCTATCACCCCGAGCAGGGCCACGGTGACGGAGGCGAGCAGCGAGGAGACCACCATCGCCTCCAGCCGTATGCGCGGCGCGGAGACCCCGAGCGACAGGGCGGTCTCGTCCCCGCTGTCGATAGCGTTCAGGTCGAATCGCCGCGCGAAGAACAGGCAGAAGGACGCCAGCAGCAGCCCTCCCATGATGGGCGCGTCTCGCCACGACGCCCGCGACACGTCCCCGAAGGTCCAGAAGACGGTCGCGGCCAGCTGGCTGTCGTCGGCGAAGTACTGAAGGAACATCGTCCCGGCGGTGAACAGGGAGCTGAGCGCAACGCCGGCGAGCACCATCACGTCCGGAGTCCCTCTTGTGACGGACGCTATCGCCAGCACCACCGTCATGCAGACCAGCGCGGAGGCGAACGCGACGCCCGTGGTCAGCCACGGGTTCACTATCGTGACGGCGTTGACGGCGCTGCTCTGCATGCTCCCGGTGCCTAGCGCGATTATGGAGAACGCCGCGCCGAAGGCCGCCGCGTTGGAGATCCCGAGCGTGAAGGGGGAGCCGAGCGGGTTGCGGAGAACCGACTGCATCGCCACCCCGGCCAGAGACAGGGCGCCCCCGGCGAACAGGGCGGCGAGCGCCTGAGGAAGGCGGATGCCGACCACGATCATCCGCCACCTGGGCTCTCCGCCGCCCAACAGCGCGCGCACCACCTCGAGGGGGGGGATGGAGACCGCCCCCCATGAGATGGACAGCACGAAGGCCAGAGCGCACAGAGCGCCGAGCGCGACCAGGAACAGCCTCTTCCGCCCTATGTGCCGATCGTAGCCTGCGGGAGGCCGGCCACCCTCGAGGTGCAAGCGCTACTCTCCAGGCTCGATCCGGGCGAGAGCGCGCCCGGAGAAGTAGTCGTTAATCGTCTGGAAGACCGGCTTGCCGACCAGGAATGTGTATATCTCGTCCGCCATTGCAGCGGGGTCCACGTCCTCGAACCTCTCCGGGTAGAGGGTCTTGCCGACGAAGTAGGCGTCGGCGACCACCGAGCCGAAGTTGAGGGAGTATGAGTTGTACGGCAGCACTCCGAAGACCCTGCCCTCGCGCACGGCCGTCAGAGCGGCCATCGCCGGATCGTCGCGGAGCTGGTGCAGCGAGTTCGCCCCCTCCCCCGCCGTCAGGGTGCTGAGGTCCACGAACAGCACCTCGGGATCCCACTCCAGCAGCTTCTCCTTGGCGATCTGCACTACCTGCGACCCCTTCCGATCCGGCGTGGCGGCGACGTTCTTCGCTCCCGTGTAGACGAACGGCGGATAGTTCGGCTCGGTCGAGGTGAAGCCGTGGGCGCCGCGCGACGCGACCCCGCCGATGTAGCATGTTGGACGCTCATCCTCCGGGATGTCCTCCGTCCTGCGCGTCAACTCCGCCAGGTGCCGCTCGAAGAAGGCCACGACCTCCTCCGCCCGCTCGCCCCTGTCGAGAATCCTCCCCATCAGGCGCAGCGTGGAGTAGAACTCCTCCTTCCTGTCCGTCAGGTTGCCGAGCTCCAGCCCGACCACGGGGATGCCGGTCTTCTCGGTCAGCACGTCGGGGTGCGGCCCGGCGAGGGGGGAGACCTTGAGTATGACCTGCGGCTGCGGGGAGAGGCCGGCGATCAGCTCGGGGCTGTCCATACCGCGGAACTCGCCGAATATCGGGAGGTCGCCGAACTGGGGGTTGGCGATGGAGTAGGGGCGCGACGACACCAGCACGCCCAGTTCAGGGGTCCTCCTCTCGGCGGAGTCGACCGCAACCACCCTGTCCTGCGCCTGCAGGTAGACTACCAGCCTGAGGCAGCCGGAGCCGGACGCGATTATACGCTCGGGCGACTCGGGCACGACGACCGAGCGGCCCAATGTGTCGGTCACCGTAATCTCTCCGGCGAGCGCGGGGAGGGAGGAGAGCGCGGCCAGAAGCGCCGCCGTCACGATAAAAGATCTGCTGCGGGACAATACGATCACTCCTTCGTGTTATGGGCCCGCGCCCGGCCTGGTGCGGCCATGCCGCAAGGTCGCGGATCCCCTTCTCGAACGCGCCGATCGACGGCGCTCGACAATATAGTAGCACGAAAAGAGCAATACGTGTTATCGTTTCAGTCGATCTTTCTCCGTCGACCCGAAGCTGCCGACATACCGAGGCCCTTCGTCGCTTCGCTCCTCAGGGTAAGCGATCGACTCGAACGGAAAAAGCGCCCGTTCGGTCGCCTGCTTATGTCATCCCGAGCGCAGCGAGGGATCCTACTGCGCGTTGGCTCTCTGCCAAGGTCCCTCCGCCGCTTCGCGTCGTTCGGGACGACAATGCCTTCGTTGGTCGCCTGCT
>JAKJGK010000014.1 GCA_022704435.1 Synergistota bacterium
GAAGGGATTTTGGGCGCTTTGCACAAGGAGAAAGAAACGCTCTGCTTGAACTGAACTAATGTAATTACGCCGCTTGTGGATTTCGGGACGCTCTTTCTCTCGCCCCTCGGGCTAAGGAGCATTCCAGGCTGGCAGACGAAAGGATTCCGCGCGGAAAATTTGCGCAGGGCCGTATGATACCAATCAAATTCGGATGCGTCAAGCGAAAAATTCCGATCCAAGTCCGCAGGTACATCTCCGAAGAGGAATAATGATCATGAGGCCGCGCGATCCCCTCAGCGGAGAAAAATACCGTCTCTTTCAGGAGGGCCTGAAGGTCACTCCTCCGCCTTCGCGCCGTCCTGCGGCGCACCAAAACCTTCCCTGAGCATCCTGCCGAGGTTCGTCTGCGCGTCCGCGTTGCCTTGTTCAGCCGCCTTGGTGTACCATTCGGCCGCCTTCTTGTAGTCCCGCTCCACGCCCCTGCCATTCTCGTACATCCAGCCGAGGTTGAACTGCGCGTCCGCGTCGCCTTGCTCAGCGGCCTTGCGGTACCACTCGACCGCTATCTTGTCGTCCTGCTCAACGCCTCTGCCATTCTCGTACATCCAGCCGAGGTTCGTCTGCGCATCGGCGTTGCCCTGCTCGGCGGCCTTGCGGTACCATTCGAACGCCTTTTTGTCGTCCTGCTTAACGCCCCTGCCGTTATCGTACATCACGCCGAGGCAGAACTGCGCGTAGGCGACGCCCTGGTCGGCCGCCTTGCGATACCACTCGACCGCTTTCTTGTCGTCCTGCTCAACACCCCTGCCTTTATCGTACATCCAGCCGACGTTCGTCTGCGCGTTCGCGTGCCCTTGGTCGGCGGCCTTTCGGTACAACTCGACCGCCATTTTATCGTCCTGCTCGACGCCCCTACCGCTTCCGTACATCCAGCCGAGGTAGAACTGCGCGTGCGCGTCGCCCTGGTCGGCCGCCTTTCGGAACCACTCGGCCGCCTTCTTGTGGTCCTGCTCAACGCCCCTGCCGTTATCGTACATCACGCCGAGGGAGAACTGCGCGTTCACGTGCCCTTGGTCGGCTGCCTTGCGGAACCACTCCGCCGCATCCGCGCAATTCCGCGGCACGCCGCGCCCTTCCTTGTACATCAGGCCCAGTTTGTACTGGGCAGCAGCATATCCTTGCTCTGCTGACTTCAGGTACCATTTCACAGCCGTTTTCTCGTCCTTCCCCGTTCCGCATCCGTACTCATAACACTCGCCCAGCCGGAAGGGCACTTCGGGTTCATCCGAGGAAGCGCAAGCGAGGAGCAGCGCACCCCACTGTTCCTCCGGGCTCTTCTCGGACGGAGCGGGCGTTCTGTCACCCGTCATCGACTCCCTGGTGACGGCAGCGTCGGGCACTGGTATCGCCGCCTGCGGCGCTTGAAGAAGTTCGTGCTTGCCCAGGCAGACCTCGCCCGTTGCTCCGGCGCCGAGCGGCTTCAGAATACGGTACTTGCCGAGTCTTCCGGGTATCGACATGAAAAAACCTCCTTGTCGAATCGCGGCGCTTGTTTCAGCGATTCGCAATTATTTCGTTGGAGTCTGCTCCGAAACATGTCCTTTTCAAACGCGGCAGACGAGGTTTGATGAACCTCGCCGCGCTCTGTTATAATCCCCTTGGCCTTTCTCGGGCAGGAAGGAGTTGTCGTTGACTTGGAGCATATTTCGAGCATCATCGTCAATTTCATAGTCAGGAACATGGAGGAGAGGGGATTGTCCCTGTACCGGACGGACGACGACAAGATCATGGCCCTCGACGGCGGCTACGAGACCTGCTTCAAGTTCGACCTCGTGGTGTCGGACAACGACTTCAGCTGCGCCGTGCTGTCGAGGGGGGAGCGCGGGCTCGTGCTCAACAGGCGCTTCAACGTCTCCTGGTCGGACGCGGCGGGGATCCGCGAGTTCATGGAGTACGTGAGGGGTCTGTAGCGCGGAGCCCGGTCGCGCAGGCGTCGAGCCTCATAGCCTTCGAGTCTCTTGTCCCTCTCCCGCCGCGCCGTCCTCCGTCGGGGTGTTCAGGCTTCCCGTCCTGTAGCCCGCGAGGTCGAGGGCCACGTGCCGGAACCCGAGGGACAGCAGGAACTCCGACACGGAGGCGGCTGCGTCGGGACCGGCCAGCAGCGGTATCAGCTCGGGGTCGGTCTCTATCCTGGCGACGGCGCCGTGGTGGCGCACCCTGACCTGGCTGCCCGCCGGGCACAGCGAGCGGACGTACTCCTCGGCCCTCTCCACCTGCCGCAGCCTGTCGAGGGTGATCTCGAGCCCGTACTCCAGGCGGCTGGCAAGGCACGCGGACGCGGGCTTTTCCGAGGCGTCCAGCCCCATGTCGCGCAGAGCGTCCCGGATCTCGCCCTTCGTCAGCCCAGCCTCAAGCAGGGGGCTGCGCACTCCGAGCTCGGCCAGGGCTCTCATGCCCGGCCGGTAGTCGCCGGGGTCGTCGGCGTTCGACCCGTCGAGGACCTGCCCTTGGCCGTTCTCTCTCGCCCAGTCCATCAGCCTCTCCAGCCGGTACCTCTTGCAGTGGTAGCACCTGTCCCTGTCGTTCTCGGCGAAGCCGGGCGCGTCGAGCTCGGACACCGGCAGGATCACGTGCCGGATTCCGATGATGTCCGCGTACCTGGCGGCGTCCTCCATCTCCCATCCTGGAAGTGTGGGGGAGGCCAGTGTCGCGGCCACGGCCCGATCGCCGAGCGCGCGGAATGCGGCGGCCGCCAGCATGGTGCTGTCGACCCCACCGGAGAAGGCCACCACCGCGTGCCCGATCTCCCTCAGAATGTCGTCCAGCCGCCCCGTCTTCTCCGAAGTGTCGTCCCTGGTCGTCACGGCCCGTCTTCACGCTCCTTCCAAGCCGAGGATTCCGGGGGTTGTTAAGCTCCCGGTTCTTTCTTATACTACACGAGTGGGTATTATAAATCCAACGCCCGGAGGGCGTGCAATGAAGATAGAGGCATCGCCCGGGGTCGCGCTGGAGCGCCGGCCGCCGCCCGGTTGCGTGTTCGTGCTGATGAGCGGCGGCGTGGACAGTTCCGTCGCGGCTCTGTTGCTGTTGCGGGAGGGGCTGGACGTGGCGGCGGTCACGATGGATCTGCCCGGCCCGGCCGTGGTCGAGGCCGCCCGGGTGGCGCGCGAGCTCGCGGTGCCGCACTACGTCGCCCGCGCGGGCGATGTTTTCAGGCGGATGATCGTCGAACCTTTCGTCGAGGGCTACCTCGCCGGGGTGACGCCGAATCCGTGCGCGGACTGCAACGCGCTTCTCAAGTTCGGCCTGCTGTGGGACTCCCTCGAGGGTGCCTTCGGCGAGGTCCGGGTCGCCACCGGACACTACGCCCGCATAGTCCGAGAGGGGGGGCGGGCGTTCCTCGCCAGGGGAGCGGACCCGCACAAGGACCAGAGCTACTTCCTGAGCGGCCTGCCGAGGCGGCGTCTTCCGGGGGTCATGCTCCCCCTCGGGGGTATGTCGAAGACGGAGGTCCGTTCCATCGCAAGGGAGGCCGGTCTTCCCGCGGCGGAGAGGCCGGAGAGCATGGAGATCTGTTTCGCAGGCGAGGGGGACTACCGCCGCCTCGTCGAGGGTCGCGAACAGAAGCCGGGCCTCCTCTTGGACGAGAGCGGCGCGGTGCTGGGATCGCACCGGGGGATCGCGGGCTTCACCGTCGGACAGAGGAAGGGGCTCGGGCTGGCCTCCCGCGAGGGGCTGTACGTCAAGAGGATAGACGCGGATACCGGACGGGTGATCGTGGCGCCAAGGGAGGGGGTCATGCGCCGTCGCGTGCGTGCCGGCTGCGTGAACCTGCTCTTCCCGTCGCCGCCCGAGGCCGGGGAGCTGCTGTTCGGCAAGACCCGCTCCCGAGGGGAGCCGGACCCCTGCGACCTGGTCCGCATGGACGGGGGGGGGATGGAGGTGCTGTTCCGCGAGCCGCGGTTCGCCCCCGCGCCCGGGCAGAGGCTGGTGCTCTACGCTGCCGACGGCAGGGTGGTCGCGGGCGGGGTCATAGAATACTGCGAGGAGGTTGAATGATGGATATAGTGGTTTCGAAGAGGCTCGCCCAGCTCTACGACGACGGGGAGCCGGCGGTGCTGTGCATCGTGGTGGAGGAGGCCGGCTCCACCCCGCGGAGCGTGGGGTCGTCGATGATAGTTCTGCCTGGCGGGAAGATAGTGGGCACGATCGGGGGAGGGGTCACCGAGCACCGGGTGATGCAGAAGGCAGGCGAGCTCCTCGCGAAGGGGAGCGGGAGCATGCTCTACAGGGAGACCCTCACCAACGAGGAGGCCGCGCAGGAGGGGGCGGCCTGCGGCGGGACGATGGGCATCTACATGGAGGTCATAGGCAGGAGGAGGGAGCTGGTCGTCTTCGGCGCGGGTCACGTGGGGAAGGCCATCGCGAGGCTGGGGGACATGGTCGGGTTCTCGGTCACGGTGTGGGACGAGAGGCCCGAGTTCGCCAACGAGGAGAACATTCCGTGGGGGAGGACGATCTGCTGCCCTGCGGGCGAGTTCTTCGACCACTTCGGCCAGTTTCACGGGGACGTCTACGCCATCATCGTCACGCGCGGCCACGCGCTGGACGCCGACGTGGTGAAGCTGCTGGAGGGCAAGCCCGCGGCCTACATGGGGATGATAGGGTCGAGGAAGAAGATCGCCGTGGTGCGCGAGCGACTGCTTGAGCAGGGGGTCGCGGCGTCTCACATCGACAGGATCTACCAGCCGGTGGGGCTGCCGATAAAGGCGGAGACCCCGGAGGAGATAGCGGTCTCCGCGATGGGAGAGGTAATAGCGGTCGCCAGGGGCGCCGATCTGCGCGCGCTTCGCGCCCCGCTGGGCAGGTGACGGCGATGGGAGTGGCGTTCAAGGACTACTACGAGATCCTGGGGGTGAGCAGGAGCGCCTCCCAGGACGAGATTCGCAAGGCGTACCGCAAGCTGGCGAAGAAGCACCACCCGGACGTCAGCAAGGAGAGCGGCGCAGACGAGCGCTACAAGGAGATCAACGAGGCCTATGAGGTGCTCAAGGACCCCGAGAAGAGGCAGAAGTACGACACGCTGGGGGCCAACTGGCAACAGGGGCAGGAGTTCACGCCCCCTCCGGGGTGGGGCGGCGGGGTTCACGTGGACTTCGGCGGCGACTCGGGAGGCTTCAGCGACTTCTTCAGGACCATCTTCGGGGGTTTCGCCGGAGGAGGGCGCGGGGCCACGATGGAGGACCTTTTCCGCGGGCAGGGCAGGCAGGGGGACGAGGAGCTTTCCCTCGAGCTGACGCTGGAGGACATCCTTGCCGGCGGTACCAGGACGATCACGATGGAGCAGGTGGTCCAAGGGCCGGACGGCTACCCGTCCAGGGGTCGCAGGACCCTCAACGTTAACCTGCCCCAGGGCATAACGGACGGGTCGAGGATAAGGCTCAAAGGCAAGGGGAGCAGGGGCGGGGATCTTCAGATCGTCATCAGCGTGGCGCCCCACCCGAGGTTCGCGCTTGAGGGGTACGACCTGGTCACGTCCCTGAGGATCTCCCCGTGGGAGGCCGCGCTGGGGGCCTCCGTCCCCGTGCGGACGCTCGACGGCGTCGTGACGATGAAGCTGCCGGGGGGTAGCCAGTCCGGCAAAAGGCTCCGGCTGAAGGGTAAGGGGCTGCCCCGCAGGAAGGGGGCGCAGGCGGGGGACCTCATAGTCAGGCTGGAGGTGGTCGTCCCGGACAAGTTGACCGACCGGGAGCGCGAGCTCTTCGAGTCGCTGGCCAGGGAGTCCTCGTTCAATCCGCGAGGGTGAGTGTCATAGTCGTCGAGGGAGATTGGCCGGGCCTCCGCGTGCCGGGCGCCTCCACGGTGAACCTCGAGGAGGCGGTCCTGCCGGCCCCGTCCACCAGCGACACGGTGTGGACTCCCTTCTTCAGGTCCCAGAACATCACGGTCCTGTCCGTCTGCTTTCCGACGAATTCGCCGCCCACGAACCAGTAGACGGGCAGCTCGGCGCCCTCGGCCCTCAGGGCAGCCCTCTGCTCCCCTCCGAGCGGGGCGAGTATGTACTTCGCGCCGGGAAGAGGCGATACTATGGAGACCTCTCCAGCCTTGGCCACCGATACGGATCTTCCGGAGGCGAACTCCTCCAGCTCGGCGGGCCAGACGATCCTGGCGACGCCGTCCTTCATTGCGTGCATCGAGCAGGGCTCCTGCGAGGAGACCCCCTCTATGTAGTAGTCAAGCCTCCCGGTCGGGCACAGGGGTGAGATCGGCCTGCCCGACAGGGCGCACACTGTCCTGGTCGATACCAGGGGGGGCGGCTCGTACCACCCCGCCGGCGGCAGCCCCCTCAAGATCTCCACTATGGCCGGGGTGGCCGCCCGAGCTCCCACGAGCTCGGGGTGAGCCCTTCCCGAGGGGTCTCCCATCCACACCACCACGGTGTTCTTCGGGGTGTAGGCCGCAGTCCAGGCGTCCCTGTATCCGTAGGATGTCCCGGTCTTGAAGGCGAACCACTCCGCCCCGAACTCGATTCGCTTGCCGTGCAGGGGCAGCAGTCTTCCCGTGTCCCTGAGGATGTCGGCCACCATGAACGCGGCCGCCTCGGACGCTATGCGCCTTTTCAGGATGGGCTCGCTCTTCAGGAAGCGCGCGTTCTGCCTCGTCCCCAGCCTCGCGAGCGCACCGTACCCCTCAGCCATCTGAAGCACGCTCGTCTCGCACCCGCCGAGTATCAGCGAGTCGCCGTAGTGCGCCGCCCCGCCTGACAGAAAGAAGAAGCCCGCGTTGCGCAGCAGATCCAGGGTCGCCTCCGCCCCCACCATCCTCAGGACCCTCACGGCGGGCACGTTCAGCGAGTCGGACAGGGCGGTCCGAGTCGAGACCGGCCCCCTGTAGGTCAGGTCGAAGTTGCGCGGGGCCTGGCCGGAGAAGGCCAGCGGAGTGTCGGACAGCAGGGAGGAGGGCGTGAGCAACCCTCTGTCGAAGGCCGCCAGGTAGACGAAGGGCTTGAGCGCCGAGCCCGGCGACCTCGGCCTCCTGGCGCAGTCCACCCAGCTTGCGTCCCTGTCGGATCCGTGGCGGGCGTTCCCGACGTAGGCAAGGATGTCGCCGGTTTCGTTCTCCATGATTATCCCCGCGGCGGTGATCTCCTCCGGCAGGATCCCCAGCGACGCCGAGAGGGTGCGCTCCAGCAGATCCTGGAGGCGGAGGTCCAGCGTGGTCTCGGCCCTTCCCCCCTCTCTTTGCTCCCCCAGCGCCGCCGACGCGAAGTGAAAGGCCTTGGAGGGAAACGATCCCCGATTCCTGGGGACTCGCTCGGCGGTCGCGAGCGCGTACTGCTCGTCGGTTATGGCCCCGCGCCCGCGAAGCGACGCGAGGATCGAGTTGCGCCTGCCCTCGGCGGCCTCCGGGTTCCTGTCGGGGCGGTACAGGCTCGGCCCCTTGAGCATGCCCACCAGCAGCGCGGCCTCGCCCAGCGAGACCTCCCTGGCGCTCTTCGAGAAGTAGATCCTGGACGCTGCCTCGACCCCCCTAATATTGCCGCCGAAGGGGGCGCGGTTCAGGTACAGCTCCAGAATTTTATCCTTGGACAGCCGCCGCTCCAGCTTGAGGGCGGCGGCGAACTCCAGCATCTTGGTCCTCAGGGTGCGGGCCCTCGGGAAGGAGAGGCGGATCACCTGGCTCGTTATTGTCGACGCCCCGGATACAACCCTGCCCGCTCGCAGGTTCTGCCACGAGGCTCGCAGCAGCGCGGCGAAGTCCACCCCCGCGTGCTCCGCGAAGCGCCGGTCCTCCACCTCGACGGCCACGAAGGGCAGCCAGCGCCCCATCTGGTCCAGCGGGATCGGGACGGACCACTCTGACTCCGAGGAGAGCGCGACGTAAAAGACCTCCCCCGTCCTGTCGATCAGCACGGGGGAGGCGGGCCACTTCAGGATCTCGTCCATCGGAAGCTCCAGCGACGAGATCCAGGCTGCGCCCCCCCCGACGGCCAGCAGGATCGCGGTCAGCGACGCCAACAGGATCCGGCGGAGGGGGCTTCTTGACATGATCAGTCGATCTCCACGGTGCCGGAGGCGCCCAGGAAGGCGTTCTCAGGCTCGTACATGCCCTCGGCCGCGACCGGGGGAAGGGTGAACGTCCCCTTTGACACCGCGCGCAGCAGGTAGCTGTACTCTACCGGCTTGACCAGGTTGTCGATGAACAGAATGAGTCGGTCGTCTCGCATCTCCGAGCGAATGCCGGCGTACTGCCGCTCGTCTCCCTCGCCGGTCAGGCGCGGGTTCTCGATCTCCATGCCGCCCGGCAGCATGTCGACCACCACCAGGTTGCGCATCCCGGAGGCCGGGGTTATCGTGAGGGCAGCGGTTATGCGGTCGCCCCTGGATACCGGGTCTCCCTCCTCGATCTCGATCCCCTCGCGCGTGTACCAGGTGCGCTTCACCTGTACTCCGTTGCTGAACGGCTCGGGGGCTTCGAGAGGCACTCCCGCCGAGGTCCAGGCGAAGTAGGCCGTCCCCTCGCCTGATAGCGCGAGGGTCAGGGGCCCCTTGGGAAGCTTGTTCAGGTCGAGGGCGATCTTCTCGCCGTCGGCGAAGCTGGCCAGGGTCATGCCGGACTCGTCCTTCAGCTCCGCGTTGAACGGCTTCCTGGCGCTCCGCGTCTTCTCCATCCACTTGCCAAGGGCCAGGATGGACACGGCGTTGTCCTGCGTGGTCCGCCAGGCGCCCTTGCGCGCCTCTTCCACGAGCTTCGTCGCCAGGTCGGCGGCGGTCGCCGACAGCGGGTCGACCTCGCTCCACATCAGCAGCTTGAGCGCGGTGCTTCTGGATGCGCTCTCGAAGGTGGGACTCCCTCTCTCCGGAGACGGGGAGGAACCCAGCCCCTGCAACGGCTTCGAGGTCTTGGAGACCAGGGCGCGCGCCCCGGCCAGGAATATCCTGCCCGACTCGAAGAGCGAGTCGGTCTGCTCCCCCAGGTGAGCCATCCACCCGAGGGGGGCTTCTCCGTCAAGAGCCAGTATGTAGCAGGCGTAAGCCTTGTTGGTCAGGTTCTCGCTGAACGCAAGACTCGTGTCGTCCCTGGGAGCGAGCGGAAGCATGCTCCGGACGTTGGCCAGCGCCGCCTCCAGCATGTCGGCCGGCACGGGCGCGCCGCTCCGCCTGGCCTCCACCAGGAAGTGAGAGGCGTACAGGGAGCCCCAGAGGTAGGTCTCCGACAGGCCGGGCCAGGCCGCGAAACCCCCGTTGTACAGCTGCATGGCGCCTATCTGGCGTATCTTGTACGCCAGCAGCGAGTCTCTCTCCTCGCTGTTGACCAGCGCAGGGTCCAACTCCGCCGCCAGGTCGGCGGTCGCGAGAAGCGGCCATGCGCTGGACACGGTCTGCTCAAGGCAGCCGTATGGATACTGCAGCAGGAAGGAGGCCGCCCCGGCGAGGTCGAGCGACGGCAGGTCGGAGAGCATCAGCCGCCCCTCCTCCGTCCCCTGGAACCACTCCCTGGGTATGCTCACCGTCACAGGCTCGCCATCGCGGACCACGCCCGAGCCCGACAGGGATACCCTCGGGAAGGCCGGACGCGACGGCAGGTCGAGCTCCTGGGAGAATGTCCCCCCCTCCCACTTGGTGGCTACTTTCAGGTCGGTGCGCCCCGCCTCCGGGCCCGCCCTGAAGGGCACGCTGAACAGCGTCTCCCCTCCGGCGGCCAGCTCGACGGAGTACTCGCGGTCGCCATCCACCGAGACCGGGCCGTCGACCGCTATGCTGACCGTGACCTCCATGGGGGCGTCTGCGGCCGAGAACACCTTGAGCGGGGCCTGGAAGACATCCCCCGGCGAGACGGCGCGCGGCAGCGACAGCTCCGTGGTGAAGTCCCGCGCTATCCTTACCCGGGCCTCCCCCTTGCCGAACGAGTTGCCCGCGGAGGCTACCGCCATTATGCGCCCCTTGCCGCTGAACTCCGGCACGTCGAAGACCGCCTCGAAGGCCCCCTTCTCATCCGTGGACACGCTCCCGAGGAAGATCGAGAGCATCCTGAAGCTGCGCGCCGAGACGGGCGACATGCCCGCCCTGAGCGCGGCCATCATGGCCTCGGTCGCGCCTCCGCCCGCCTTCAGCAGCGGAGTCTCCCTGGACTCAAGGGGCAGAAGCTGGTCGTACAGGTCGTACAAAGATATGCCCTGCGCGCGCCTCGCCATGAAGAAGGACCACGGGTCGGGCGTCGCGTAGCCGGTCAGGGAGAGTATGCCCTCGTCCACAAGGTAGAGGACCACCTCGCCCTTCCTGGTCGCTCCCTCGCCGTCGGTGAGCGCGCCCCTCACGGTCAGCGGCTCGTCCGGCAGGGTTCGCTCCGGGCTGGTCAGGGCCACGTCAAGGCGTTGCTTCTTGCGCTCGACCGGGATGGACAGTGTGCCGACCGCCCTGTGGTTGCCCCACTCCTCGCCCTCGACCACCGGACGTATGACCGTGGCGGTCACGTAGGCGTTGGGGATCATCTCCCCGGTCACCGGTATGCTGAGCTTCACCTCGCCCCTGTCCAGCGACAGCACCTTGCGGAAAAGCTCCCGGTCGGTTTCCACGGTCACCAGCAGCCTCCCCTTGAAGGGGCTCTTGAGGGTCGCGACGACCTTCTCTCCCGGCTCGTAGCTCTCCTTGTCCGCGGTGATCGTCACCCGGTCGAGCAGGGTCGACCCGCCGGCGCCGTCGCCGTAGGGGGTCCAGGCGTACAGAGAGGCCGACGCGGCGGCATCCGAGTCGTCGTCGGTCACCTTCACCACGTACTCCCCGTCGGTCTTCGGCGTGAAGGAGAACTCGCCCACCCCGTCGGAGAAGCTCACGCTCCCCTCCGTGAACGGGGCCAGCTCCCGCTGGTACTGCATCCTGGTCTGGTTCCCGACGCGCACGAGGTTGTAGTGGTTTCTGACGAGGAACACCTCGGCCGTGGCCGATTCCAGGTCGGACGCCTTTCCGTCCGGGGTGACCGCCGCCACCCGCACGGAGATCTCCCTGCCGGGCACTGTCTCCCCCTTCGGCATCTCGAGGCCGAGGTAGACGGGGTAGGGGTGGAAAGGAAGATTGATGGACGCGGGAACCCAGCGCCCGCTCTCCTCCATGACCTTGACGAAGAACGTCAGCTCCATCGCCGCCGGGGGCAGCCACCCCTCCGGGACAGAGTACGAGAGGGATCCGCGACCCTCTTCGTCGAGCTTTCCGTCGCCCAGGTAGTCGGTCATGCTCTCGAACGTCCTGTCCCTGTCGCCGAAGGTGAACGCGGTCCACCCCTCCGGCCTGAACGGCACTGCGGCGGCGCGGATCTCGACCTCGAAGGGCAGGTCCGCCGCCGGGGCCCCGAACAGGTATGACGATGCGACCTCGATCTCGACCTCCCCTCCCGCCTCGAGGGACGCAGGGTCGGCCGATGCCTTGACCTCGAGGCGCGGGGCCACGAAATCCTCGACGAAGAAGCTTGTCCTGCCGATGGGGTCGTTCTCGGACCCAGGCAGCGCCACCACGGCGGTATAGGAGCCTGTGGGGGAGGCCGGCGCCAACTGAGCCGCGAATGTGGCCACGCCCTCCTCGGACAGAAGGGCCGTCCCGCGGGCGATCTCTCGCCCCAGGGAGGAACGGACAACGTAGACCACGGGGAACGGCTCTGGCGGAAGGAAGTCCTTGGTCCGCACGATGGCGGAGAAGTCCACCTTCTCTCCCGGCCGGAATACGCCCCTGGGGGCGAAAAGCAGGGCCTCGTACCGGTCCGCCCTGCTCCTACCGTCCACGTCGAAGCCCGAGGTGGCCAGGATGTCCTCCTCAAGCTTGAGGAAGGACACGTCGTCGCCCTTCTCGACCGTCACTATGGCGGGCAGGAGCTGCGGGTCCCAGGCCTCCTCCCTGGAGTGCGTGAACAGGCCGTTCTCGTCGGTGGTCCCGCTCGCCAGGAGCTGGTTGTTCCTCGAGTAGACCCGCACCGTAGCCTCGTTGACCGGCTCGATCCCGAGGATCGAGTTGGCCCACACCGTGAGCCCCTTCCCCCACACTCGCGCCACCATTCCTATGTCGGTGACCGCCACCAGCTGCTCGGCCTCGGCCCAGTACTCACCCGACGATTCGGAGGCGGTCAGGAGGAAGACCCCCTTGGCCCCGCCCGCCAGCTCGCGCAGGTCTATCGCGCGCCGGACGGTCTCGTTCAGCTCGCCCTCCGGGCGGGCCGTGCGGCTGGCCACGTTGCGCGACAGATCCCTCTGGGTGTTGTATCCGCTCATGGTCATGGACAGGGGGATGTTGTTCTCGTAGACCCTCCAAAGGTTGAGGGAGATCTCCTCTATGTTGACCGACTCGATGGGGACACGCAGGTCCCCGGCGGGCGACAGGAACACCCCGCCGGAGGGGAAGGAGATGGACGGGTAGTGGTCGGGGAAGACCACCGCCTTCTTGAAGTCCTCGGTTAGGGCCGAGCCCTCCCTCGACGGGAGCCCCTTCCTGATCGTCACCTCGACGCGCTGCCTCGGCTTGAAGTCCCCCAGTATCACGAAGCCGTTGTACTGGGGGTCGATGGTGAAGTCGGACGCAGGGGAGAGTTCAATGTACTTGGAGACCTTCGACATGTCCGCCCCTATGTTCGTTCCGACCTGTATCACGCTGGTCGACGGGTAGCGGGTGTCCGGGTAAAGGCTGGTGATCGCGAGCTGCCTCGTCACCTTGATCACACGGCGCGACTCCTGCTCCGTTCCGAGCGGGCCGACGTCGCTTGTCAGGCCTGGCGACAGGACGAGCGATACGGCCCCTCCGCCGAAGTAACCAGTCGTGACGCGTATCGTCGACGCCGGGGCCTGACCCTGCACTGTGTAGCCCAGCTGCTCGCGTCTTTCGTTCAGCAGGTAGAGAAAGCCTCGCAGCCTAACAGGGGAGACCGGCAGGTTGAAGGAGAGCTCTATGGTCACCGCGCCGCCGTCGGACACGTCTATCTGCCGAGCCCCTATGAACCTGAGTCCCTCCGTGCGGTACTCGAAGCTCTGCCTTCCGGCGAGCAACCTCCCCTTCGCATCCCTCAGGTTCTCCTTCGCCTGGACCTTGAACAGGGTGGCCTGCGGCGGTGTGGCCACCGGCGTGTAGACGAAGGTATCCACGGCGGTCCACTTGCCGACGCCCTTCACCAGGGGGGAGAACTCGATCGGCGCCTCCTCCGGGCTCAGCACCTTGCCGACGGAGCTCTTGTCCACCACGGGGTGGGAGAAGGAGATCGAGATCGGCGTTCGCCCCTTGATCACCCCCCCGGGGGAAAAGGACAGTACGGTGAAGTCGTCCGCGGCGAACGCCGCAAACGCCCATACCGTCACCAGCAGTAACGCCAGAAGAAACAGATACAACCTTTTCATGTTATCCTCTCCTTCTCGAGCTAGTGATGAGCGCGGGGCATGACCACGCGAGTATATTAGAAATTATACATCATATCCGCCGTCCGCGCCGGACTGTTCCAGTTTAGCATGAAAGAACGGGGGCCCGCCGTCCTGCTGGCGGGCCCCCGTGAAAAGCGGCCTACCTCTCTACGAGCTCCAGGTGGGTCAGCCACTCTCCGACCATGTCCTTGTAGTCGTCGGTGTAGTCCGCCGCCACCGATACGTGGATGCGGAAGAGCCACGAGTCGGTGAAAATGTACAGGTCCACGCAGTCGCGGGTGTCCTCGTTCTCCCCGGTCTGATACTCCGCCCCGGCTACCGGATAGGTGTAGAGCTCGGCGAAATTGTCAAGATCGGTCGAGATCTCCACGTCGTCCTCGTCGATGCCCTCGAACAGGGCCACGAGAGCGCCCAGGTTCTCGGGAGTCACCAGCTCCCCGTCGTCGTTCTCGACCGGCAGTCTCTCTACCACCAGGGCCACCAGGCCGTCGTCAATCAGGCGCGTGTACGATGCGACGCCCTCGTCGTTCATCTGGAAGTCCACATCGCAGGTGTTCTCCGGCAGGCCGTATACCTTGATCCACAGGCCTTCCACGGCCTCGTCGCCGTCGCCGTCGTCGGCGCGGAGAGCGGAAGCCGGGACAAGCACTGCGGCCACGAGTGCCAAGGACAGGAGCGCGATAAAAATGGAAGTTCTCTTCTTCATGTGTTGACGCCTCATTTCTCATGATGTCGCGGAGCCCCCGCGGGGCGCCGTCGTTTCTGAAACTGTGCATTGGTGCTGTTCGCGGCATCGATCCGCCGATCCTACCTGATGGATGCCGTGAAGTAGATGCTTGCAATTAGATAGAGCAGCGTGACGCCCGCCAGGATGGAGAAGGAGAACAACCATGCAAGCCTGGCCCCTGTCTGCGCCCGCGCCCTGTACCTGACATGGGCCGATATCGCGACGAATCCTAAAAACAGCAGCGCGGCCGCCCACACAGGCATGGCAGTCAGGCCTCAGGGGTTGAACGTCAGGGTCGCCACCGCGTCCATGTTGCGGTCGCCTACCTTGGTCAACGCAAGCTGCCGGAAGCCTGCCTCCACCCCCCCGCGGACAGGGTCGTCCGGATGTCCGTCGAAGGGGTTCTTCGGGTCGATTATTACCCTCCTCAGATCCCCGGACCAGGTGACCTTCTTGCCGTTGCTCATGGTCCCCATGGCGTAAAAGCCGAACTGATCCATGGTCAGCGAGGAGACGGCCGAGCCGAGGTTGATCTCCCTGGACTGTCCGGGGTCAACCGGGTACCATCCGATCCTGCGGTCGTCCTCAAGGTCGAAGCCGGACCAGCAGAAGGCGACGAATATCTTGTGAGACCTGTTGTTGTTGAGCGTCACCTTGACCCAGGCCTCGGCCGCCGACCCTGCAAGGCAAGCGACCGCAACAAGCAGCGCAACAGCGATGATGTACCTTCTGAAAAAATTTAACGTCATATCCCGTCCTCTCCTAACCCTTAGGCCTCGTGTCGATCCGCACGATAAACGCGCCTGCTCCCTCGGAGTAACGGCACCTGTAGAAGGGCGCTATCCTCAAGTTCTTGCCGTTGGCCGGCTTCTCCTTGAAGTCGAACTCGAATCTTTCGTCGCTGATCCAGCGGGTGACCCTGTCCCTTTCCAGGGTGGAGGAGTCCACGTAGGAGGTGTTGCCGCTGAAGGCGGCGTAGTAGACCCCCTTGGACTTGTCGATGACTTTGAAATTGATGGTCCTTTGTCCTCCTCCGTCCACCGAGTACCATCCCTTCGTAGTCCAGAGTCCTGACGAACTGTCGAAATACAGGAAAGCCATGTTGACATCGTTGCTCATCTCGTTGGTGACGATTATCTCCGCTGCGAAGGCCCCCGTGGCCGACAAGGCCGTCAGCAGCAGGGCGACCATCAGCCCCCTTCGCCAGGGCGCCGACGCTCTTGTCGCGGACCGTCCGCAGGCAGGCTCCGATTCACTTCGAATACCGTTCTTCATCTTCGACCTCCTCGTGCATCGAATATTTGCCGCCGCCCTCGGCCTCGCTCCTGGTCCTGTCGACCAGCAGCAGATCCACGAAGTCGTCGGCGGATATGCTTACCCGGGTCGCCGCATCCCCGAACAGGATGAAACTTCCGTCCGTGCGGGCGGTGCTGAACAGCCCCGGATCCTTCAATGCGCCGAACCGCATCGTGTCCAGCCTCGAGGAGAAGTCGAACTCGATACTGGCGCCTGTGCCAGTGTTCACCCTTAGCCTGTACGCCGGCAGGGCTTCCACGCTTTTAAAATACCCGCAGCTATCTTTCACTGCACCACGCTCCCGTCGACGACGCGCGTCCCTGCGGCCCCGGTCCGGGCCGGACTCCCGTCGTCCCTAGAATTCCTTCCTCGCAAGTTCGTTTCTCGACCTTACCTTCAGCTTGACAAAGACCTTCTTCAATGCGGATTTAACCGTGTTCTCGGAGATATACAGGCGTGCCGCGATCTCGCGCGTCCTCAGCCCGTCCTTTGCCAGCTGCGCTATCTCCCTCTCTCTGTCCGTAAGCACCTCCTTGCGCGGTCTCAAACATTTGCGCACCGCGTCGGCCCCTCGGGCCTGTCTCTCGCAAAGCGCAACGATCGCGGCGACACCGTCCCCGTCCCGCCCGCGCACCCCTCGGTCGATGAGCCGGGCCAGGGGCGGGGTGATCTCGGCGAAGGGCAGGCGGACCCGGTCCGGCAGGGCCGTGTCCAGCGCCTCCCCAAGGTTTTCCGCAGCCTCCTCGTATTTTCCCTCGTCGGCGCAGGCCGCCGCGAAGATGATGCGACGGGTCAGCAGGGGCAGCATGAAGCGCGGACTGCCTGGAATCTCCATCATCTGCTCGGTGATGGCGTAGAGCTCCGGGTAGCGCCTCTCCGCGAGCAGGATCCTGGCGTAAAGAGCCAGGCCGCACGGCTGTCCCTGCACGTAGAGGGCCCTCCTGATCCCCTCGGGGGTCCTCAGCCAGTCGGGAAGGTCCCCGGTGTCGCCGAGGATCAGGTCGAGCGTCGCGAGGCAGAGGTCCACCATCCGCAACACAGACCTGCTGCGCGACTCCTGTCGATACCTCTCGATATTAGCCCTGGCCGAGACAAAGCCGGGCCCGTCGCCGCGCAGTATCCTCAGCCTGGCGAGGACGAGCTCGGCGCACAGTGCTATGCTCGTCTGCCCCGAGGCCTTGGCGAAGTACATGCCCTTGTAGGCCGCGGATTCCGCCGCCTCCCCCTCGCCGCGCAGGAGGTGCGCCTCGGCCCTCATGACGGAGTCCGCGCCCGCCCCGTGGCCGCCGGAGAGCCCGAGGTAGACCGGGAGACAGTCGTCCATCAGCTCCATCTCCGCGTCGAGCTCACCGCTCTTCCTCCAGTACAGGCAGAGCACAGAGGCAAGGCCGAACGTCCACGGAGTGGAGCCGAACACCACCGTCCTCGATGCACCCTCGCCGGACGAATCGAGGTGCTCCGCTGCCTCCCTGTGGCGCGCGCTCATCCTGGCGATGTCGTTGAACTCCGTGAAGGAGAGCAGCAGGGCAGTCTCGCCCCTCAGGCGCGACAGCTCCGATTCGCTCAAGCCGTCCGGCGGGCTCGCCTGAAGCGACTGCAGCAGCGAGAGCAGCCGGGCGAAGCGCGCCGCGTCGCCGGTCTTCATGAATTGGAACGCGAACGTGAGAATCGCGAAGGGGTGGTCGAGCAGGATATCCTCCGGGGAGGCGTCGACGATCCTCTCCAGCAGGAGGGTCATGTTCCCCTCCTTCTGGTCGTTCAGGTAGCTGCTGGCGAGCGGCAGGGAGAGCGCCCCGGCGTAGTCGCCGGCCTCCACCAACAGTCCCGCCGCCTCCAGGTAGTCGCCCGTCTGCGCGCAGGCAGTCGCCGCCCTGCGTCTCATGAGCCTCGCCTGTTCGGCAGGTCGGGCGTCAAGGCGCGACGCAAGGTAGTCGGCCAGGATGGAGTGCATGGAGTAGACTCCCTTGTCGGACACGTACTGGATGAAAAAGTTGGCGTCCAGCGCCTTGCGAAGGCGATCCGGCAGCACCGCCGCCCCGCTCATGATCGCTGCCTGCGCTGTTGTGAAGGATCCGAGCAGGGAGAGGGAGAGCAGAAAATCCCTCTCGACGTCGGCGAGCCTGTTCCAGACGGCGGTCCCGATGAGCGAGTCCATGTCCCGCGCATCGGCCAGGACGCCGGTCTCCCTGTGCACCGACGCCTGCAGCAGTATCGCCGAAACCCAACCCTCGGTCACGCTCTGCACCCTGTCCAGCTCGCGCTCCGTCATCCTGGCCCCCTTGAGCCTGCACAGGCGCGCGGTGCTCTCGCGGTCGAAGAAGAAGTCGCCGGTCCCAAGCCTCAGGATTCCGGCTTGGCTACGGGGGAATTCGGAGAAGGGGAGGGGCTGGGTTATGAACACCGTGTGAAGGTTTTCTCCAGGGTACGCCGCGAACGCGGAGGGCACGGCACCCGACAGGTCGCATTCGAACAGCTGGTAGTTGTCTATCACTATGTAGGTCTCGCCGTCGCAACGGCATCCGCGCATGATCTCGGCGAGGCGCGCGAGATCCTCGGGTGTCCGGGGGAGGCAGGCCTGGAGCCCCTCTGCCGCCTCGGGGTTTACCGCCTCGAACAGCCGCACCATCCGCTCCCAGGCCTTGAGCGGCTGCTCCCCGAAGCAGGTGTACCAGGCAAGCCTGGCCTCCCCGCACGCTCGCCTCAGGAACTCCCTGACGGCGGTGGTCTTGCCGAATCCGGATGGGGCCTCGACGACCGCGACCGCATGGCTGGACAGTCCGGCCATGCGCTTCATCAGCCTGTCCGGGAAGAAACAGGTCTCGTCCCTTCTAGCCGAACTCGCGGTCGTCGTCAACTAGCGCACCTCCCTAGCCTGCGGCCGGGACCGGTACTTTGATCTCGCGCTCTTTTATCTTCGTCTCGTCCTTCCAGTCCTTGGGCGACTTCACGGAGGTCTCCGTGATCAGGACCTTCTCGCCGTCGGAGGACACGCCGGATAGCACGTAGTTAGCCTTGTCGGTGGCCTCCTTCAGGACTGTCTCCATGCCCAGCGCCGAGTCGTACAGCACCACGGAGAACCTGAAGCCGTACGAGCGGCCAGGGAAGCGGGCCTCCTCGCGCACGTCGTCGATCCTGGTGAAGACCAGCCTCATCCCGTCCTCCAGCCACTCGGCGCTTCCGCTGAGGCACGCGAACTCGGCCACCTTCTCCATGCCCTCCGCATAGACCTCCAGGAACAGGTCCGGTCTCATGCCGCCCCTCATAAGGGCGAGACGATCCCCGACGGGACTCCATATGATCTGAGGATGCTCGGCGTCGCTGTCCAGCGGGATGAAGCTCATGAAGTAGCCGTCCTCGTTGAAGAACCATACGCCGGTCTCCTCCTCGGCAACCAGCTCGGACGTGTCCGGCCCGATGACCACCCAGTTGGCGATCCCATTGTCGAGCCAGTCGGGGACGTCGTACACCTCGCACTCGATCGGCTCCCCGTCGAGGAGGAGCTCTCCGTCCTCTATCGTGAAGGACTCGGTGCGAATGCCCGCGTCGTCATACGCGTCCTCGTCGCCGGTCAGCCGCAGGGTGTCCTCCATGACCGCGGCGATCTCCGCGAATCGCTCCTTCTCTTTGGCGGGGTATACCAGCACGAATGAGGCCCAGCTCTCCTCGTTGACCCTGCCGAACTCGTAAAAGTAGCGCTCCTTCCCGCCCTTGCCACCATCGTCGCTGTAGACCACCCTGTACCAGTCCTCGCCGCATCCGTTGGCGTCGGAGACCAGGTGAGAAACCTCCTTCAGCCTCGCAGCATATATATCTTCCCCTGTCTCCTCCAACACGTTGTGCCCCCCGGACAGGGTCAGCTCGTAGCCGCCGCGGGCGCTCAGCCACACGCCGTCCCCGTTGTCCGGCTTCTTCTCCTTGGTGTAAATGTCCGGGTATTGGACGGAGTAGCCGAACCTGCCGTTATCGTAGTCGACCCACTGCTCCTCCGCGACCGCCGGGACTCCCGTCAGAAACGCCGCTATCAGCACCGCCGAAAGGGCCGCAATGCACCTCTTCATACCCTCGACAACTCCTTTTTTCTGTGCCAACGCCTCCGCCGTCCCGCGGCGGGGCCCCCTACCGACTCCCGGCCAGTTTCTTTATCGCCCTGTCCAGGGAGCGTGCCATCCTGTCGTCAACCTCTCTCGTCTCCAGCCTGAGATCGACACCCCCTTCGGCGTCCACGCGCAGCGTCACGTTCCCGACCTCCAGGGTCGATCGGACCAGGCTCGCCAGGAACGAGTCCTCCATCGCGTCGATGATATCCTCCGTATCCACTCCCGCCTCCTCGAGGCCGGCCATGAAGCCCGGCGTCAGGCAGTTGATCAGTGTCGACCGGAGGGACTCCATGTCCAGCTTCGCGAGCAGAAGGGTGCCGGGGCCGCTGTCGCAGTCCTCGTCCCATGCTATATCGGGGTCCGTCTCCAGCTCCTCGTAGTCGATGACCCCGGCCATTAGCACGCCCTTTCTCAGCCCGGCGAATACCGGCATGGGATTCTCCTCCTGGTACTCCTCGTTCGGAGTGAAGAAGATGTCCCATCCCTTGCGCTTCACCCGCTCAAGCACCGGCGAGAGCCCTATCAACTTCTCGAAGAGAGGGGCCAGCGCCTTCATGCTCTTGGGATCTCCGGAGACGAACGCATATCCGCCCGGTGCATACTCCGTGCCGATAGCACCATGTCCGCCGATCACCGCGCCGAAGAAGCGGACTGCGGAGGCCAGCTCGTCAAGGTCGATCCCCTCGGACTCGAGCCCCTCGGCCAGCTCCTCCTCGTCCTCCTCGTCATCTGCGTCGACGAGCACCTTGAGGATCTCGAAGGCCGTCTCGCCCGTCAGGGGGAGGGCGCCTACAGCGCTGAAGAAGGGCGCGCCGCCACCGAACTTGAGGCCCGAGGCGTCCAGCTCGGGCACATCCAGTCCACTGGCGTCTCCCGTCAACACCTCGAGCAGATTGTGTCGAAGCGACAGTTCGATCCCGTCCTCGGGGAGCCCAAGGGAGAGCTCGAGTGAAAACGGAGCCTTCGGCTCGAGTTGGATGTCGAACTCCTCGGCCAGAGCCACGCTGATGAAGCCTTCGTCATCGTCGGCGACGAGCATGAAGCTGTCTCCATCGGTGCGCCTGTCGAACTCAAGCGCGTCTCCGTGGGCGAATGCACGGCGCGCCGTCTCCACCTGCTCGGGGGACGAACCCACGAGGAGCAGGGGGCCGTTCGGCCCCACCTCAACCGAGGCGAAGAACTTCCAGTCGCCCAGAAGCTCGTACAGAATTCCGCTGGTGTCCGTCTCTATCACGTAAAGCCCGTCGGCTGGCATCTCCACTGCGAAGGCGAAGTTTTCGCGCAGGGGCTCGTCGTCGGGCAGCCCGAACAACTCCGCGATCTGCTCGCCGTCCACTTCCTCCCCCTCGACCATGAGGTCGAGTATCTCCAAGGCGCGGTCCGCGCCCTCGAGAAAGGCGATGCCGCCGTGCGCGCCCTCCGGGTTCCCCGCGAGAGAGACGGAAGCTAGTGGAAGGCTTGCGAGCCACTCCGCTATGCCGTCCTTTTCGTCGATGTCGCCGAGCATAATGTCTGAAAACTCCGATTCAATCAGCCTTTGAGCGGTGGTCCCCACGTCCTCCAGGTGAAATACGAAATAGGGGGTTTCCATGTCCGCTATCGCGTCAAGCGTCTCGGCCCGCGCGACGACTGTGGAGCACAAGAATAACACGACCAGGGACAGGACTGACAGAGTGTTGCGCACAAGTCTCATTGAAAACTCCTCCATTGAACAGATTGCAAGTTTCACCGCGCTAACCCGCGGCAGGCATCGGCACCACAATCTCCTTGTTCTCGACCTTGTTCTCCGGGTCGGCCCATCCCTCGGGGGACTCGACGCTGTCCTCGTAGGCCACTATGTCGCCGTCCTCGTTGAAGTAGAGCACGGTGTAGTCGCAAGTCTCCGTGGCCGCCTTCAGGAGCGTCTCCTCCTCGGTCGTCACGTCGTACATGTATATCGACGACCATTCGTCGGAGTACCCCTCGGGCGCTCCGCGGGTAGTCCCGGGCTCGTACTTGGAGTAGACGAAGCGCGCGAAGTCGGCCCAAAGCGGCGTCGCCGCCCCTTTCCTGGTGGAGAAGTGCAGCTTCAGGTCGGCGAGCGTGTAGAGGCTTATGAGAATCTCCTCGGCGGGGGCCTCGATCAGGAACCTGTTGCCGTCGGGGCTGAAGTGAATGCAGTTCACGGTGTCCACATCGTCGAGGGGCAGGAAAGAGTATCTTTTGGTGTAATCGGAGTACAGATGGAGTCCTTTCCGCTCCCCCTTCAAGGCCTCGTCGGAGTCCGGATTGATGAAGAGCCAGTATATCCACCCGATCTCGGTCTCCTGCATGCCGTTGGGCCTTGGCGCCTCGTCTTCTTTGCCGTCCCTTGTCCAGAACCAATCGCGGTCCCTCACCAGGAAGGTGTTTCCCGAGGCGGAGGCGGGTGGCACCACTATCTCCTCGGCCTGGGTCTCGGTGCAGACGATATCTCCGTCCTCGTTCACATCCTGCGCGACCCCGTTCTTGACGAGGAACTTGTTCCCGGCCATCGCCGCCCCCGCCGAAAGCGATAGCAGGGCGCACAGCGAAGCCGCGGCCAGCAAAAATCTGGATCGATGTCTCATTCCATTCATGGAACCACCCTCCCAGCGTCATACGCGCCCTAGCGGGGTCCGGCACTCGCCGTGCCGCTCGCATCGTGCGCGCTGTTTTGCCGGGTAGTCCCCGGCATGTTCGACCATACACCTGTTCTTCCGGGCTGGGAATCACCCGAACGGGTGGTTTGGGTGGGGTGGGATCGGGGTTGTTCGGAGGTTTTCGGGTGGCGCGGCTCGACCGGACGGCTCAGTGCAACCTAGCCCTGCGCAGCTCGGCGCGGGTGTGCACTCCCAGTCTTTCGTACACTGCCCTGGCGGTGGACTTCACGGTGTTCTCCGAGATGCCGAGGCTTGCGGCGATCTGTCTGACCGTCAGGCCGTCCTTGAGCATCGCGGCGACCTCCGCCTGCCTGCCGCTCAGCGACTGTGCAGCGACGGGAGTCCCCAGTATCGAGGCCACCCCTCTCGCCTGCCTGTCGCAGAGCGCCAGGAGGGCCGGGTCTATGCTGCTGTTGTTCAGCAGCGCGCCGAGCGCGCCGGCCTGCTCGGCGAACGGCATCAGGACCGTGTCGGGCAGGGCCAGGGCGAGTGCGGCCTCAAGGTGCGCCTCGGCCTCGCCCCGTCGTCCTTCGCGTTCCCCGGCGGCCGCCAGCAGCACCTGCACGACCACCTGCGGCAGCAGGTAGTTCATCCTTCGGGCGACTGCAATGAGGGGCTCTGCCACGGAGCGTAGCTCGTCGTGGCGTCCCGCCGCCAGCAGGGCGGTGGCGTGGAGGGTGAGAGCGTAGGGCTGACCGTCGGCGTAGACCGCCCTGCGTATGCCGGCCGCGTCGTTCAGCCACTGGGGGATGTCGTCGAGCCGCCCCAGCAGAATGTCCGTGCAGGCAAGGCACAGGTCGGCAATCCGCATGATGGACCTCTGCGCGGACTCGGCGGCCTCCTCCCTGATGCTATTGCGGGTCGACAGGTAGAGCTCCCGGTCGCCGCGCAGGACAGCGGTCCGGGCCAGCACCAGCCAGGCGCACAGGCTGTTGCCCGCCTGACCCGCCGCGTGGGCCGCGTACAGGGCGGAGCGGGCCATAACCTCCGCCGCCGCGTCGTCACCGCGCGCGAGGGCGGCCTCGGCCCTCATGATGTACTCCCCCCCGGCTCCGTGTCCTCCGGCGAGGGCGACGTAGCAGGGAAGGCACTCGTCCATGACCGAGAGGGTGTCGTCAAGGGTCCCGCTCTTCCTCCAGTAGAGGAAGAGCACCGAGGCCCCGCTCATCGTCCAGGGCATCGCGCCGCCGAAAATCTGCGAGCGGGGCGGGGAGGATATCCTGCCCAGGTCGGCGTAGGCGCGCCTGTGGTGCTCGCTCATCGCGGCTATGTCGTTGAAGTGCGGGAACGACGTCAGGATTTCGAACTCGCCCCTCACGCGCAGCAGCTCCTCCTCCGGGAGCGCGCCCGGGGTTTCGACAACCCGCCGCAACAGGCCCGAGGCCTTGGAGAAGGCATCGGTCCTCCTGTCCCTGAAAAATTGCTGGGCGAACGTGATCAGCGCCATCGGGCGACCCAGCAGGGTCTCCTCCGGGCACTCGTCGACAAGCCGCTCGAAAAGGTCGATCACGCTCCGCTCCGGGAAGTTGTAGAAGAAGCGGGTGGTGAAGGGCAACGACAGGATCGAGGCGTAGTCCCCGGTCTCGAGGAAGAACTTTGTCGCCTGGAACAGGTCCCCCGCTGCGGCCGCGGCCCTCCCGGCCCTGTCGCGGGCGAGATCCCGGAAGGCGCTAGGGGTCTCCGCGAACCTTCGCAGGAGGAAGTCCTTGAGTATCCCGTGCATGTAGAAGACCCCCTCGGTCGGGGAGCAAGGGATGAACACGTTCTTCTCGAGGACGTCCGCTATGACGTCGTCGGCTAGGGCGCCGTCGATCATCATGGAGGCCTGTTTCAGGGAGAACTTGTCGAACAGCGACACTCCCATGAGCAGCTGCCTGTCGCGGTCCGGCAGGCGGCCCCACAGGGCGGATTCGATGAGCCCGTCCATGTCCCCGGCGGGGGCCACGGTGCCGGTGAGCCGGTAGTGAATCATGTGGAGCTTTATCGAGGCCACCCAGCCTCCCGAGGCCCTGTGTACCGCGTCGAGCTCCGAGGGCGTTGGACGAAGCCCCGCGAGCCTGAAGCACCTTGCGACGCTCTCCCTGTCGAACAGGTAGTCTCCCGCGTTTATCCTCAGGATGTCCGAGGCGCTCCAGGTGTCGTCGCCCGGGATCTCCTGGGTGATGAAGACCATGCGAAGCGAGTCGCTGTTGTGCAGGGAGAAGGCGTTGACTATCCCGGTCGGGGAGTCGCACTCCAGCAGCTGGTAGTTGTCGACCACGAGGTAGGTCTCGTGGTCGCACCTGCAATCGCCCATCAAGGCGGCGGCCTCGGCGGCGGTGTCCCTGTCGGGCATGCCGAGCCCGCGCAGGCCGCGCGCAACGGCGGAGTCCACGTTTCCCAGGAGGTCGCAGACACCGTTCCAGGCCCTGGTACGAGTCTCCCCCAGGCATGTGTACCAGAAGCAACGAGCCTCGCTCCGCCCCCTGAGGTACTCGCGGAACGACGTGGTCTTGCCGAAGCCCGACGGGGCCTCGATGAGCGTCAGGCGGTGATTCCTGACGTCGTCCAGCCTCGCAAGAAGGCGTTCGGGCAGGTAGACCTGGTCCGTTTGCGCCATACTGCTACCTCCTTCGGAATAATCCCTGCGACGGGGTTCATTATTCGACAACCGCGATGTTTAATCAAGTGGTTCGATGCGAGAAAATGACGAATACGCGAGCTTCGGGGAGCAATTCAGAGGATATTGGAAGAATTACGCCAAAATCGACACTTGCGGGCCGCCAGCACTCTTTATTCGGCTCGCAAAACCAGTTATAATCATTAAGGTTAATAATGGTCAAAGGAGTGATGAGCGATGGATTTCGCAAAACTTACCACTAAATCGCGGGAGGCCTTCACCGAGGCGCAGAACAGGGCCGTCACCTACGGTCACACGGAGGTGGACGGGGAGCACCTGCTGCTGGCCCTCGCGGAGCAGGCGGACGGTCTGGTGCCGCGTCTGCTGGTCCGCATGGGGGTGGACACCAGGAGCCTGATCAGGCGGCTGGAGGACGAGCTGTCCAGGCGGGTGCGCGTCTCCGGTCCCGGGGCCGAGCCGGGCAAGGTGTACATCTCTCAGCGCCTGTCGCGCCTGATGGTGAAGGCGCAGCAGAGGGCCGAGCAGCTCAAGGACGAGTATGTGTCCGTTGAGCACATCTTCGGAGCGTTCATAGACGAGGGGAGAACAAGCGCCGCCGGGCGCATACTGGCGGAGCTCGGCGCAAGCGAGGAGAAGTTCCTCGAGGTGTTGAACGATGTCCGCGGAAGGGCGCGTGTCTGCAGCGAGGACCCGGAGGGGACCTACGAGGCTCTCGAGAAGTACGGGCGGGACCTCGTCGCGGCCGCGCGCGCCGGCAAGCTGGACCCGGTGATAGGCAGGGACGAGGAGGTCCGCAGGGTCGTCCGGATACTCAGCCGCAAGACGAAGAACAACCCCGTGCTGATCGGCGACCCGGGCGTTGGCAAGACCGCCATAGTCGAGGGGCTGGCGGCCAGGATAGTCAACGGCGACGTGCCGGAGGGGCTTAAGGACCGCTCGATCTTCGCGCTCGACATGGGATCCCTGGTGGCGGGCGCCAAGTACAGGGGGGAGTTCGAGGAGAGGTTGAAGGCCGTGCTCAACGAGGTCAAGGAGAGCGACGGCAGGATAATACTGTTCATAGACGAGCTGCACACGATAGTAGGCGCCGGGGCGGCCGAGGGCGCGATAGACGCGGGGAACATGCTCAAGCCGCTTCTCGCGCGCGGAGAGCTTCACTGCATCGGGGCCACCACGGTGGACGAGTACCGCAAGCGCATAGAGAAGGACGCTGCCCTGGCCCGGCGCTTCCAGCCGATACTGGTGGAGCAGCCGACGGTCGAGGACACAGTCTCCATACTTCGCGGTCTGAAGGAGCGATTCCAGGTGCACCACGGGGTCAAGATACGCGACAACGCCCTGGTGGCGGCATCCGTCCTGTCTGACCGCTACATCACCGAGCGGTTCCTGCCCGACAAGGCCATAGACCTGGTCGACGAGGCGTGCGCGATGATCCGCACGGAGATCGACTCCCTCCCGGCGGAGCTGGACGCGGTCTCCAGAAGGGTGATGCAGCTGGAGATCGAGGAGGCCGCTCTCGTCAGGGAGAAGGACGCGGCGAGCGGCGAGAGGCTGAAGTCCCTGCGAAGGGAGCTGCAGGAGGCCCGCGAGGAGCAGGCGGGGATGCGCGCCCAGTACGAGGCCGAGAAGAAGGAGATAAGCGCCGTCCGGGAGCTCCGGCAGCGCATCGAGTCCATCGGGCGCGATATAGAGAGGGCCGAGCGCGAGTACGACCTGAACAGGGCCGCCGAGCTGAAGCACGGCACTCTGCCGCAGCTTGAGGCGGAGCTCAAGGAGAGGGAGAAGGGGCTGGACGACGGCCAGTCCAGGCTGCTGCGCGAGGAGGTCACCGACGAGGAGATAGCCCAGATAGTGGGCCGCTGGACCGGCATTCCCGTGTCACGCCTGATGGAGGGGGAGAGGGAGAAGCTGCTGAAACTGGACGAGGTGCTTCACCGGCGGGTCGTCGGCCAGGACGAGGCCGTGGAACTGGTGGCGGACTCCGTCCTCCGCGCGCGCTCCGGGATAAAGGATCCGAGGCGGCCCATAGGTTCCTTTATTTTCCTGGGACCGACGGGGGTAGGAAAGACCGAGCTTGCCAAGACCCTCGCCGAGGCCCTCTTCGACAGCGAGGAGAACCTGATCAGGCTGGACATGTCCGAGTACATGGAGAAGCACTCCGTCTCCCGCATGGTCGGAGCGCCCCCCGGCTACGTCGGCTACGAGGAGGGCGGCCAGCTCACCGAGGCCGTGCGGCGCAAGCCCTACTCCGTGATCCTGTTCGACGAGATCGAGAAGGCGCACCCCGACGTGTTCAATATTATGCTGCAGATTCTCGACGACGGACACATCACCGACAGCCAAGGACACCAGGTGGACTTCAAGAACACGGTCCTAATCATGACCAGCAACGTCGGAGCGCAGTACCTGCTGGAGGGTATAACCCGGGACGGGCTCATCAAGGAGGACGCCCGGGCACGCGTCACGGACGAGCTTCGTCGGACCTTCCGCCCGGAGTTCCTCAACAGGGTGGACGACGTGGTCCTCTTCAAGCCGCTGCAGCGCGACGAAGTGCGGCGAATAGTGAGACTGCTGGCATCCTCCCTGGAGGAGAGGCTGAAGGACAGGAACATATCTCTTGAGATCACCGACGACGCGGTGGACTTCATCGCCCGCGAGGGTTACGACGCGGTCTACGGCGCCCGGCCGCTGAAGCGCTTCATGGTGAGGCAGATCGAGACGCCGGTGGCACGGATGATCATCTCCGGCGAGGCCGCCGAGGGGTCGAGGATAGTGGTGGACGAGAAGGACGGCTTGCTGGAACTCGCAGTCAGCGTATAATATCGGTTCATAGGAAGGCCTCCGGTTTTGTAGTTTTGCTTTCTCGCTCGACTGCAATTTTTCGAAACAGGGGCCTTCCTGTCACTATTTTACAGTGAATTCTTAAGGAGATGAAGCGCAATGGCATCCCATCCTATTTATCAGTTTTACGCAGAACTATCGGATTTCACGCCAAAAATTTGGCGGCGGTTTCAGGTGTCGAGCCACATCACCCCTGCCCGCCTGTGCTACATCATCCAGGTGCTTTTCGAGATGAAGGCCAGTCATCTTATGGCACTGGAAGTACCTCAGGAGTCTGGAAATGTCATCCTTCGCTTTGAAATCATTGACGAATATAGCGAAAATTTTTATGACTCGCACCGCGACGTTCGCGTTTTTGACGCTACCAAGGGCGATCTTCGCCAGCTCGGGCTTGAGGTCGGCAGCAGGCTTAACTTCAACTATGATTTTGGGGATGACTGGTGGGTAATGTTGACCCTGGAGAAATTTTTGAAAGACAAGGATTTGCCGACCAGAGAACTTCCCCGCGTACTGAACGGCGCCGGCCATGGGATTGTCGAGGACTGCGGAGGTCCTTTCGGCCTCGCGCAATTAGCAGAGGCATTCAGAAAGAAAAAAGGCGCGGACTACAAGCATTACAGCTCCTGGCTTGGCATAGAAGACCTTGATATTAATTCCTTCGACCTTGACGACATGAATTTCCGGTTGAAAAAAATCCCCAGGATATACAAGCAGGCTTACGAGGACCATCTGATCCCGACGAAGCGTTCCTATGATTTGATCGACCGTAAATATCTTAGTAAAAGTCAATAATAAATGCAGACGATAGGGTACGACGCGGTCTACGGCGCGCGTCCGCTCAAGCGCTTCATGGTGAGGCAGATCGAGACGCCGGTCGCCAGGATGATCATCTCCGGCGAGGCGGCGGAGGGGTCGAGGATAGTAGTGGACGAAAAGGACGGTGTGCTTGAACTCGCAGTCAGCGGATGATTTCATGCAATGGACAAGCTGCGGCTGGGATGGCGATGCTCCTCTGCATGTCCTGGGGTTGTTAGGAAGGCGTTTCGTTGGAAGAGCTCGCCACGCGCCAGCCTTCCATATTCCAGTCGCGTAACTCCGCAGCCTTGCCTCCTGGCCTGTACGTGGCATTGAAGGAAACATCCGAAATCCATCTTTTGAACAGAGGGTTGTCCACGAACTGTTTGACCAGTTCCGCGTGATCGTGCATGAGATCCATGATGACACTCAGCAGTGCCGCGTCGTGCTCTATCCGCGCGGTCTGCCGGTCGTTGTTCCTCATGGCGTTCTGATACCCCTTCTTGGCGCTCACCTTCGCCGGGATCTCCTCGGCTATGACCCGGCTTATCTTGTCGCCGTCCTTCCAGTCCAAGTGGCCGAACTGATCGTTGAAGGCCTTTATGATGTTGCTCAAACGGTCGAGTTCCGGCTCCGGCTTGAAGCCTCCACCGGTGCCCGGGACCGGGTCGATCTCCCCGTCCTCGTCGGGCAGGGCAATGGCCATGGCGGTCCTCATCTCGGCGCGGTAGCTCTCCATGTCGATGGTTTCTAGGATCCCCTTCGAGAGGTCCTCCTCTACGGGCGCGGGCAGCTTTGGAAGGAGAAAGTTCAGGAAGATAGACAGCTTTTCCCACTCCGCATTCGAATAGGGAAGGATCGAGGCCAGGAATCCGTAAGTGCGCACGAAGGCCTTCGCCTTTCCCTTGAAGTCGATCTGCCGGTCCTCGTCGAGGTCCGACTTGTACGTCGCGGCGCAGGAGTCCAGGATCGGGTCCAGCATACCGCGCTCCTCGCCGCTCAGGTAGAGGCGCACCAGTTCGTCGATGTGCTCCGGTGAGTAGACCTGATGACCGTCGAGATCGGCCTTCAGATCGTGCAGCTTGTTCGGATCCGTCTCGTCGCTTAGAATCGTCGTGCGGTAGTAGGGCGCGAAAGAGTTGAGTATGGTGTCGGAGTCGTTGCAGAAGTCCAGGACGAACGTGTCGTGTTTCTGCGGATGCGCCCGGTTCAGGCGGGAGAGAGTCTGCACAGCCTTTACTCCTGAAAGAGGCTTGTCCACGTACATGGTATGGAGCAGAGGTTCGTCGTACCCGGTCTGGAACTTGTCGGCGACTATCAGAAAGCGGTACGGGGCCTCCTGGAACCTGTCCGGTATCAGTCCACTCGGGAAGCCGTTGAAGCTTGCCTCCGTCACCTTCGCGCCGCCGAACTCACGCTCCCCGGAGAAGGCGATCAGAGCCTCCCAGGGGCTTTTACGCTCCTTCAGATACTCCCGGAACGCATGATAATACTGGATGGCCCGCTCGACTCCCCCGGTGACCACCATCGCTCTGGCTTTGCCGCCGATCTTTCCTCGGTCGAGCACCTGCTCGTGGAAGTGGTCGACCATGATCTCTGCCTTCCTGCGGATGGCGTGCTCGTGCGACTCGACGTAGAGGCGAAGCTTCTTCTCCGCTTTCTTCACGTCGAACTCCGGATCGTCCTTCACCCTTTTGATCAGTCGGTAGTAGCTCTCCACGGATGTGTAGCTCTGCAGCACGTCGAGGATGAATCCCTCCTGAATCGCCTGCTTCATCGTGTAGCTGTGGAAGGGGAAATGCCGCACCGTGCCGTCGGGCTGCGGATCGGGCTCGCCGAATATCTCCAGCGTCTTGTTCTTCGGCGTCGCGGTGAAGGCGAAGTAGCTTGCATTGGAGAGCATCTTGCGCCCCTCCATGATCCTGTTGATCTTGTCCTCGATTGTCTCCTCGTCGTCCGAACCCTGATCCGCCTTGCCAAGCACCCTGTTCATGTCGGCGGTGGCTTTTCCTCCCTGACTGGAGTGAGCCTCGTCGATGATGATGGCGAAGCGGTTGCCGCTCTGCTCTCCGCCGATCGCGTCCAGGATGAAGGTGAACTTCTGCACCGTGCTGATGATGATCTTCTTTCCGCTCCTCAAAAGCGAACTCAGGTCTGCGGATTTATCCGCGTG
>JAKJGK010000104.1 GCA_022704435.1 Synergistota bacterium
TCATCGAAGTGAACCCAGCAGCAGGGATCAAAAAGCGTATGCTCGCGAAAGAGGTTCCGAAGGAAATCGAGTATTTGACACTCGACTACGTGCGCAGTTATCTCCGCAGCGCCGAACGGTACGCCCCTGATTTGGTCGCCCACGAGGTGGTCCAGCTCCTCTCGGGTGTCCGCTCGGATGACGAGATGGACAACTTCAAGGCAGAGTTCGTGAAGTCTCGCACCAAGGAAATCGTGATTCCGGCCTCGATCGCGAAGACCGAAAAGCGGGAGGTGATTCAAAACGTCGAGGAGTGTTTCTGGGCATGGTGGACAGCCTACGGGCCCGAGAGCGGAATCCTTCGTCCCAGCAACTACGGCCCGAAGTGGGAGCGCCTGCGTGTTCTCGCGAGCATCCATGGTCGAGTCGAGGCTGACAAGCTTGCCCGTCTCCCGATCAAGACACTGCTTGCTCTTCCTATGGCCAAGCAAGCCCTCGCCGAGTGGCCCTGGAATGCTCGCCGTCGTACGTTCTGCACGTACCACATCGCTATGCATCAAAGCGCCGACAAGACCGCGCTGATCCTGCGGCATCGCGGCGCCGCATCGACACTCCATAACTCTTACCGCGGCTTGGGCGCCACTCAGGAAGACGGGCGTGCGTATTTCGCGGTTCCTCCAGAAAAGGTAGATCAGCCGATTTTGCCGGAATTGGAGGCGAAGGGGATCGTGAAGCTTCAAGCGTTACGACGAGGCAAAGCGGTGTGAATATCAGAGCTTAACGGAGTGTCTTTGGGCCTGGCTTTTGTTTCAAGCCGACCTGAAACTCTTCCTCGGAGATCGATGAGAGGTGCCGGCTGACTTTTTCATTAAGAATGAGCCACTGATCGCGAAAACGATCCCAGGGCAGGAAGCTTAACTCAGCCAATTCGACGAGAAGTGTGGCGGAAGGAGCAGACGGCGCGCCTCGGAAACGCTCAGCCCTCGCCAACCAGCGGGGCTCCAAGGCGAGGTGCCCCTGGCGGACATTAGGATCCTTGACCAAGTACGAGGCGGCGTCGGAGGACACCGATCTTTCTGCCAAGACCGAATACAGGCATTCAAGGGCGGCCTGAAAATCTGGCTCGAAGTCAGCGGCGGCCTGAAGGAAGAATTCGTCGAGGTCCTTCTCGGCCGCGTCCGCTTGGAGTATGGCAGTCTTGTTCTTGAGCCGGACAGACTCCAGTTCATTGGCGAGTCGTTCCTTTTCCGTGCGCACTTTTTCTTTGTCTTTCATTGCTTCGGATTCCCGAGCTTCTGCATTCTCAAGCGCCGCGGCTTGGGACGCGATCACGGCGGCCTGCTGAGCTACGGCCTCTCCCAGTTGCTCGATTTTCCACTGAGCTTCCTCATTGGGCCTGGAGATCGCATCGGCCTTACGCTGGCGGTAGTCGGCATACTGTTGCTCAGCTTCCGTGAGGAAGGGCAGCAGGTTGCGAAAGGTATCATCCTCCTTCAGGCGCGCCCACATGCGCAGGTCGAGTTCCTCCATCACCCGCTTGTCAATCGCTCGGGCACCTCGGTTGGCGAGGGCATCGTCGAGACCGGCATCGGAGTCCCGCACGCCGGTCAGACGGTCGAGGTCCTTGCCGGAGATGCCCATCGACCGCCAGCGGAGGACACCGAGCATCGGGCGACCGAGATGCACCAGGGCGTCGGCGGAACCGAGTTTTTGGTGCTTGGCGTCCACAAGAACGAATTCCGGCTGAAAGTGGCCTCCCAGGACCTTGGCATGGTAAGGGACGTCTACGATCTCGAGGCCGGTGATACTCTCCCAGAGTTCAACCACGTCCTTGGCGCCGGCGAAGAGATAAGACTTGGCCTGCGCACCCAGCCCGGCACGGGTGGCCAAAACCAGCATTAGGGAAAGGCGCGGATCGAGCATGATGGCTTCGTGATACACCACGGGCACATCTTCGGAAGGGAGTTCGCGGCGGATCTTCTTACCGTTGCTATCCAAGAGAACCTCCTTCGTCTCCGGATCGCGGGCGTAGGGCTGACTTCGCAGTCGCTGCGGTTTGCCGTCTTTGCGACGGTACCAGCTTCGGCTTTGGATGCGCTCCTGCATCAACGCTTCGCGGGCATCAATGCTCAGATGCTGTCCTTCGCGGTCGATGACCACGTCGTTGAGCACCGGCTCCACCCCTTCAAGCAACGCCTGCCAGTATTCCTCTTCATTCCCTAGGAAGTGGTCGAGCCGCAGCTGGCGCGCCTCTTGACGCTGAAAATACTGCTGTAGATTATCCCGGCCGTAATCTCGTGTCAGTCCGTGACCGTGACGTGACGACTTGAAGTTCCGCAATGTGTAGGCGCCCTTCCAGCGGTTGCCTCGTTTGTGTTTTGAATGCTTTGCCATTTTTCCTGGTTGGGAAAAATGGAGCTGAGCGGTAGGAGAATTTTCAGAATTCTCTTTGCCTGCTGGCGATCCGGCCGAGCCGGACGCCTAGGTCATTTTCTCTTCTCTTCGTCCATTCAAACCATATCGCCCCGGCTATGCGCGGGACTCTCGGCCACCCTAGCGGGGGACCTCCATTCGGGACTCATCGGGTCCGCGCCAAAGCGCATCCAGATGGCCCGATGCAGCAGGACACCTCAAGGTCCTGCCCCTGGAGTCTTCACCGCCTCATCCAACAGCCCGTGTAGGGGTAAAACCTCCACGTGCTGGGGAGAACACTGTCTGCACGGAGAATCGCGGCACGGCGTTCACCATGCCGATGCCTAACGGCACCTGCTGCGCAGGCGTGTTCGTTGTTTTTCCCGCCAATTTCGTCGGAGGAAAACAACCTGGAGGACTCGTGCCTCGCCTCCCCATGGCAGGGGCCTAGGAGCAAGTGCCGGAACGGCGCTTCCTTAATTATCTCGGGTGACATAGGTGGCCGCCACCGCCTTCGGAGCGTTACTCATGAATAACAACACAAGTTCCGATGATGGTGTAGATCCAGCTGGAATCTGGATCACGCCATGATGCCATCGATTCGGGCACGCCATATGCAGCCCGGAAGGCAGCGGCTAAGCGCTGGGACTGGGCCCTCAGAACCAGCTGGTCGTCCATCAGGTCGGGCTGGATCGCCACGGCTGTCACGCAAGACATGAGCGAGTCGCGAAGCTCCGCGGCGACGGCAGAATTCCTGGGGGACTCCCACACTAGCCGGAGAGGCTTAGGTAGGGTGGCTGGCATTTGACCGATCTGGTCAAACAGTTTTTGACCAGAAGCTTCTACGATTTGACCATCGGCGAGCGGCAGGTCGTCGTTGAATTCCAGTTTGCGAGCTTGGACCCCTGCCGAAAGCTCCAACGCCTCGAAGAATAGGCTGAGTCGATGCATGCGGGACCCTTGCGTTTCCAGCGCCTGCATCTGGCGGCTGATGTCTGCGATGCTTTGAGATAGGCGAGTCGTACTTCGGTCGGTTTTGGTAATCGTGCCTGGGGTCTGGTTGGGATCAATGGCCCTCGTGTCTTTGACGGTTTTGACCAAGCCCGATTTGGCGGTCAGAACGCCGATGTTTTGACCATGGTATGGGTGGTCAAATGCCCCATTAGTCCGGGTAGACGGGACGACTGTCACCGACTGCTCAGACGTTTTGACCGTACGGCTGAGTAGGTTGGCCAGATACAGTGAACAGGGTGCCAACATCAACAGCACCATCCCCACCATCCATGTCGTGGTCAAACCACGCCTGGTCTGGACAATGGATTGATCAGGGATTGGGAGAGTCGTGGTGACTACCACAGCCACCGGTTCAGTGACATTGATCGGTGGCTGAGTGGTAGGAATGAAGACCTCGGTGTTGGGGGTCGTGGTATTTATCGCGGCATTCGCCATTTTCTTTTCACCTTCCAAGAAATCGAGGATCTCCAAGACTCCAGCGGGAGTCCCGTAAATCTCCCACTTCCGCTTGCCGTCCAGAGTCCGAATGCGCCGACCAACATAAAGATGACCTCCGATCGGATTGACCCCGAATGGGCGGGTGTTTTCGGTGGTGTGCGGATCGAGAGCGCGGGCCCGGAGCGCAGGGAGGACCGACTCAGGCAAGGCTCGGACGAGGGCTAGGTGCTTTGTTTGCATGGTACCTCCTACAATGCGCTTTTCGCAGAAAACACCAAATGCGGCGCCGCTAGAATTGGTCCGGGGGCTGGCAGCTACTCCGCCAACTTTTAACCAGTTCTCAAAACCTTTGAAATGCGATGGCGCATTACAGCCATTCCTAGGCATCATCCTGACATTCAGATCAGTTGTTAGATGGCTTGCCTGGATGCCTCAGAGATATTGGGACTGCCGAAAGATTGGACACTTTTCACATACTCTCATAGGAAGAACTGTAAAATGGCGTCCAGCGCGTGCGGGAGATGATTTCGCCCCTGGCAAGGGCGATTTTTAAGAAAAATGAAGAAATCTCGGACTCAGCAGAAACTCGAAATAGCGGTTCAGGCCCTCCAACAAGGGCCAAAAATCCCCATCCGCCAACTTGCCAGGAAGTACAAGGTCAGCCCCCAGTCGGTGTACACCTGGGCGGACGAATTGCGGGACGCCTCCAATGTTGTCTTCGGCTCAGCTCGCCTTCCCAAAGATTTCCGCACTCTCCACCTGCGTAACAAGCTACTCCGGGAGCGAGTCGAGTTGCTAACAACTGCGCTTCTTCAAGCCGGTGTTGAGGTGCCTGCCCTCAAGGAAGGAGACCTAGACCCCGAGGATGCCGAATTGTTGGAGGGGTCTATCGGTGAGGGCGACGTGCCCGATCCAGAAGACTGACCGTCGTGCCTTGGAGGCCCGTCGATGCGAGCTTGGCACAGACGCAGCGCAACCGCCTTCGCGAGCAACTCCAGCACGCGCTCGGTACGCTGAGCCGGAGACATGTTATGAATTTGAGACAGTGTCGGTCTGAGATAGCGTGAGTGCATCAAAGGTTGGGACACTACTCATACGCCCTCGACGTCGAACCGGCAGACGACCCGGCGCTGGTTATTTATCGGACGAACCTCGAAGCCAAACTCGCCCGGAACGACGAGCATAAAGCTCACCGGGTGGCAGTAGCAGCAATCCTCACCAGGACACGGAAGACCCGGTACGTGCGGACCGTGACACCAGGGGCACTCCAGAGGGAGGCATGAGTTGAAGCGCTCAACATATTCGCATGCCTTCTTTCGTTGAAGATCGAAGGCCGCCTGAATGTGCTCATGGTACTCGTCGAGGTCCATGCTAGTAGCCTTTCGGATGCTCGAAGGTTCAGGCGGCAGAGCGCAGGAGTGGTGCGGCGCACTCGATCAGGGGGCGGGCCGAGTTCCACACCAGCAGGCGCACGAGGCGGGATTCAATTTCGACATATGCCAATGCCGCCCAAACGTCGTCATAGCTGCCGCGTCCGGCGAGGAGTTGGCTGTAGGCCGCGAGTTGGGCCGCGTCTTTTGCGCGAACCTCCATTTGCGATCCGTGAAGGATTACTTTTGCCTCGATGACTCCGTGGGCAGCAGGCCCCCCGACGGCTGTGATGTCGCTGACGCCGTGGTATGGCTTGCCGTGGCCAGCGAGTTCAGCGTTGGTGGTGATCTCCTCCACCCCCAGCGCCGTGATGGCACGGCGAAGTGCTGAGACCCAGCCAAGGTATGCCCGCTCTGCCTGTGTCGGCTCGGAATCGAAGTCGAAGAGCAGTTCCAAAGCGTTGTGGAATTGGATGCCAGCAACCAGAGGCCGCGTGGCCATCAGGTGCTGATTCTTGGCCCAACGAACTGGATAGTTGAGGACGCTGTCAGGTTTTAGGGCCGTGAATGCTCCGGCGAGGCTATTGCTGTCTAGGGAGCGGGTGATGGTAGTGACGTTCATGTTGGATTCTTGTTGAAGGGATTACCCGTTGCTGTTTGAAATATTCAACATGAAGAAGGCTAAGGCAAGTCAGAAGTTGAAACTTTCAACAGTGCGCTCTAATGGTAAAGGAGTGAGCCCACGCGTCAGTGCGGTGTTGAGTTCGCTCAAGCCTGGCGAGTGGACGCAGTCTGCGCTTGCGGCAGCCGCACAAATTAACCGCGGGGTGCTCAATCAGCTTTGGCAGGGCAAAACCAGCTCCTCGCCCATGCTGATTGGCCGACTGTGTGCAGTGCTCGCTCGCGATGACGCCAAACGACTTCTTGCTGCTTACCTTGATGAGGTTGTCACTGAGGTTGCCTTGGAAGAGCAGGCCATAGACTCTAACTCGAAACGTGGTCCACTAAAGACCGACGTGGTTGTGAGCTACCCTCCAGCCCCCGTCTCTGCGGCCTGATTCTTTCGATCCGCAAACGAGACTCCGTCGGCTTCGCTCTCCCTCCTCTCTGTTTCAGTCACCGGGGGTGAGTTCTGGCTGAATGGTTCAGTCCGCGCTCCTCAACCCGTGCCTACAAAGACACCTACCTATCCCTACGTGCTCGCCGGTCAGAATGGCGAAGCACTCTACTACCAAAGACCGAGCCTCCCGGTCTTTTTTGTTTCAGCTCCTGTCGAACAACACACCTATTCTTCGCTGGCTCCAAAGTGGGCCAGAAGGACGGCATTAATCAGCGGTGTCGTCGCCATCCCCACCTTTGAAGTCCTGCTGCACGCAGGCGCCTCGTTTCGAGAGTCCCGGGAGAACAGACCACCGTCTTCGACGCTGGATGACCTCCTTCTCGAGTTCACCCTGCCTAATGGCCTGCGTGTCTTCTATTGTGGCCGGGACCGCTCAATAATTCTGGACTCCCGCTGGTTCGAAAACAGGGGGGCTGGCCTTATCGTCGGCCCCACACTCTACCGAGGCACCCCGTCCGTTCTGTCATCTCCGCTGCCCAAAATCGGCGCGACACCAGCAGACACTCCTCACACGGGAAAGCCTACCCCCTACCCCACCAAACTCACATGAAGAATCATCCTAAATCCTATTCTATCAACCTGGAGGACTCGGCCGCATTTGTCGGCCCGTCGGGCCTCCACGACTACGACATCGTAGTCGGCCTTCTCACACGTGTTCATCCAGCAGCTGTCGTCGGGCAACTCGCTCGGCTCTATCCTCTGGACTTCGATGCCGTCGCGAAGGCGCTCCCTGCGCACGCGCTTCAAGTCCTGCTGCCAGCGACCGACTACCGGCTCAGTCTGCTGGCGGATCCGCAGTGTGATCCGCGAGAGGAACTGACAAGCCTGCTCGAAGACACC
>JAKJGK010000105.1 GCA_022704435.1 Synergistota bacterium
GACACGAACAGAAAAACACCCGTTCGGTCGCCTGCAAGCGAACGACACGAACAGAAAAACACCCGTTCGGTCGCCTGCTTGTGTCGTCCCGAACGGCGCGAGGCGCCGGAGGGACCCTGGCAGGGTGCTGCCTCGTAGTAAGATCCCTCGCTTCCGCTCGGGATGACATAAGCAGGCGACCGGTGAAGAGCAGCAAGCCGGGTCGATCGCTTATCTTGAGGAGCGAAGCGACGAAGGATGCAGGCGACCGCCAGTAGCGTGCCGGAGGCTTCGCGATGTCGTTCGCCTATCCCGAGGAGCCTGCGACGAGGACCCCATGATGAAATCAGGGCACGAAGCGCTCCAAGCGGCAGATCAGCTCCGCTCCTCGCGAAGGCGCAACACTTCCTCCTCGGGGAGGTCGACGCACTCGGCGATCAGGGACAGCCCCAAACCCTTGTCGAGCATCCTGAGAGCGGCTTCCCGCTTGGTCTCCTCCTTGCCGATGAGGATGCCTTCGCCCTTGCCTATCTCCTTGCCCTTCTCGAGCCCTATCTCCATGCCCTTCTCAATGCCTATCTTTTCAACCACAGTGACGTACATCTTTTTCTCCTCCTTCTGCGCCCAATTCCTGTACTCCTCCAGCTTCTTCTCGTCGACGGGGAGCAGCGCCCATTCAATGAAGCGATAGAGAGCCAGACAGCGCTCCCTCGTCCAGCCGCGCTCGTCTAGAAGACCACCGAGCTGCTTCAGGAAGGCTATCCGCTTGTTGTCCGAGCGGCCGCTGTCGATCATGCGCCTTGCCGCCAGGAGCGCAAGGTCGAAAGGATTATGGCTTTCCTCAAGACGCTTGACGTCCAGCTCCCACAGCCTGACGGTCGGGTAGACATACCGCAGCTCGTTGCCGAACAGCGCGTGCTCGAAGATCTCCGGCTCGCCCTTCGGTCTGCGGGCGGTCAGGATGGCGAGAGATACTACGTCGACAACACCCCTTCGAGTCCTCGACGTCTTCCGTCCTCCGCCCCAGGCCTCGTCGACGGCCCCCTCCTCGTACTCCTTGCGCTTGAGGTACTTGAAGCGGATCATGGAGTGGTAGTAGAACATGCGCTCGGGGAAGTCGTCGCCACCCTTGCCCTGAACCTCGACATGGAGTGCGAGCCAGATGTCGCGCCCCCCCTTCACCGGGACCTTGGCAAGAAGGTCGGGTGCCTGCCAGCCGGCGCCCATGAACGCCTGGAGGTCCTTCATCTCCTTGTCGAGAAACTCGACCTTGCGCCTGCGGTCGACCCGGGCGGCCAGCTCGGGAAGAATGGACTCGAGCATCTCGTCGAAGTTGAGCTGCATCAGGGTCTTCCACATGGAGTCGCCGTCGGCGCGGTCCTCGTCGTCTTTCAGCGTTGGTGCGCCGACGCTCGCGGAAGGGCACGGACCTGTCTCCGACGAGCTTGTACCACCTGTCATGCTCCCGCTCTCAAAGTGAGGTGGCGTCTCTTTGACCTGAGCTTCGTTCAGAGCCTCGGTTCTGTCCTGTGCTTTCTCCGTCCTCTTTCGTGCGATGGTCTCCAGCCCCCTCGTCTGCGACGCCCCTCCAAGGGGCTGCGGCGTTTTACGAATATTATACGACCAAGGAGAGGTTTGGCCAATCGTCCCCGGTGGCGATCGGTTGTTCCGCCTTGTTCAGAGCCGCATGTATCCGGTTGGCTCGTTGGGATATAATGAGCGCGGGAGATGATGCCGATGCCTGCCACGGTCGGAGTAGAGAAACAAAGACTTCGTCGAATGATCGACCTGATGGGTCCGGAGGACGTGCTGAGAATGCTCGACTACGCCTCCTATCTCCGTTATCTGGAGGAGCGGGAGGATGCCGAGGATGTCGCCTACGTCGCGGAGCACAGGGACGAACCCACCGTGCCCTTGAGCTAGGTGTACAAGAAATCGTAAGAGGTAGCCCTCTTCGAGGAGGAACCTTAGTTTTGAGCACGTTCGTTTACGAGATCCCTCCGCCCGTTGGGCGTTCGGGATGACAGAGGGAGACACTGGGCGCTCGGGATGACAGGGAAGCTGCGTTCGGGATGACGAGGGGACACTAGGCGTTCGGGATGACAGAAGAGGTTGCGTTCGGGATGGCCTATTCGGCTTCTGCTGGGAACAACCAAGCGGCTGCACTTTGGATGACTGCAAACAGGCCTCGCCGTCCATCAGTTCGTAGGCAAAAGGCTGCGCAGCGATTCCTTTTTCTCCAGCCAGACATCGGCGAAAACCGCCAGCCAGTAGACATCGACCAGCTCCCCGGATTCGCGCCTGACATGCCTCTCGAATCGCCCCTCGAAGTGAAACCCATGCTCAAGGTAGAGCGCGACGGCCTTCGCGTTGTCGCTCAGCACGGAGGTGTAGAGCCTCTGCAGCTTCTCCTCCTCGAACGCCCAGACGAGAAGGTCGAATAGCATGACCTTCGCCAGGCCGCGCCCTAGGAAGCACTCCTCGCCGATGTACATCCCCCAGTCGCTTCTGAACGAACACCTGTCGATGTCCTTCAGCGTGATTATTCCGAACGGCACCCCCTCAAAGAAGGCGACGCGCACTATCTGCCTGTCGGGGCGGTCCGCGAGCGAGGCGAGCCACCTGCGGTGCTGCTCCTCCGAGATCAAATCCGAGGCCAGCATGTTCATCCGCACGCGGTCGCTGTTGCGCCACTCCCGGACCCGCTGCTGAAGCTCAGACTTCACGTCGAGGATATTTCGATACTCGATCACGTCACACCATCTCCCAAGTGATCCACTCGTCGGCGGCAATGTCGCGGACGGCGCGTCTGCCGGTCAGAAGCGGCAGGAACTTCGGACGCAAGCCGTACCCCGGGCGCTTGCAGGTCAGCATGTCCGGCTCGATGACAGTCCCTGCGGGGATGTCCACGGCGGCGTGCACGCTGCGCCTCGCCTTCTCGTAGAACTCCATCTCCTCCGGAGTGGGCCCGAGCTTTCGCCCGTCGCCGAGCGCCGACTCCACCTCGCGCACCTGACGCACCAGCTCCGCGAGCTCGTCCGGCTCGATCGCGAACGGGTGATCCGGCCCCTCCATCGTCCTGTCGAGAGTGAAGTGCTTCTCGATGATGCTCGCCCCCATAGCGACGGCAGCCACGCCGATGTGAATCCCCCGCGTGTGGTCGGACAGCCCCGTCGGCGTGCCGAACGCCCTGCGGATCGTCTCCATGCTGCGCAGGTTCATGATCGAGGCCGGCGACGGATACATCGAGGCGCACTGCAGGAAGGCCAACTGCTCGTTGCCAGCATCCCTACAGGCCAGGTACGCGTCCTCTATCTCCTCCATCGTCGCCAGCCCGGTGGAGATGATCATCGGCTTCCCCTTCGACGCGCAGTGGCGGAGCAGCGGCAGGTCCACCAGCTCGAACGATGCGATCTTGAAGAAGGAGCTCACCTCGTCAAGCTCGTCCACCGCTTCGTTATCGAACGGAGTGGCGAAGAACAGAATCTCCTTCCTGGCGCAGTAGTCCGCCAGCTCCGGCAGCCACGTGCGCGGCGTCTCGATCTCCTTAATCAGGTCGAACAGGTCCTTGTCGTAGCCCGAGTGACGCGGAGTCCTGCGCGAGTAGAGAGTCTCCGCGCTGTAGATCTGAAACTTCACCGCGTCGGCGCGAGCCTCGGCCGCCGCGTCGATCATCTCCTTCGCCAGGGTCAGCGACCTGTTGTGATTCGCCCCAATCTCGGCGATGATGAAGCAGGGGGCGGTGCCGCCGACGACTCGCCGCCCGCCCAGGATAAAACTTGCTCTCTGCATGACCCTCCTCCTTATACTCGCGGCGATCAGTGCGCGTGCATCAAGTTGATCGCGGCAACCTCCGGATGAGAGGACAGATACAGCCGGAACTCGTCCGTTGAAGCCATCCCCCCCACCTCCGAAAACAATCTCTCCGCGAATTCGAAGTCCTCCGCATAATCGACCGTCAAGCGGCAGCGCGGCCATTCCGCTCCGTCATTGCCAACCCATGCTATTCTAAAGTCGGAGCTGTGAGTTTGAAAGACGTACGGCCCCACATGCTCTCGCTCAAAGGCATCGGTCGCGCTTTCAAAAGCGGTCCGCAGGGCATCCCGACTGAAAACCTCCACATCCAAACCGACGGGGAACTCCCCTTTCAACGTCCTCGCCGCGTCCGCCCCGCGCTCCCTCAAGGCGGCGACGCATCGCTCCACCAGCAGAGGATCGAAGAACGGGTCGTCCGACGTCACCCTCACCACCGCGTCAGCTCCCGTCTCGCACGCGGCCTGCCAGTAGCGTGACAGGACATCCTCCTCCGGGCCGCGGGCAACGTGCACCTCCGGGAACGTCCGTTCTACGAAGCGCTCTATCTCGTCGTTCTCCCCGGAGACGCTCGTAGCCACGCACACGCCCGAGCAACAGCGCACAGTCGTCGCTCTCCTTAAAAACCAGAAGAGAAGAGGCTCCCCGGCCACCCTCCTCAGCACCTTCCCCGGAAGACGGCTGGACCCCATCCTGGCCTGAGTGATGAAAACTACCTTCTGGCCGCTCATCACCGAATCAGAGCGCGCAGCTCGTCGATCGAGAGAAACCTCGGATTGGTGCCGGAGTTGTACTCGAAGCCCTCGGCCACCGGCGTCCCCCTTTCCCCCGTGTTGTCGGAGGAGAAATCCACGTCGGAGAAGAACGCTATGCTCGGCTTTATCACGAAATGCCTTGGATACTCGAGCACCAGCCTGCTGTCGTCCGCCGGGCACATGACCTCGTGCAGCTTCTCCCCCGGGCGGATGCCCACGATTTTCCGAGGAGTCCCCGGCGCCAGGGCTTCCGCAATGTCCACTACGCGGGCAGATGGGATCTTCGGCACGAAAATCTCTCCGCCCCTCATTCGCCTGAAGTTGTTCAGGACGAACTCCACACCCTGATCCAGGGTAATCCAGAACCGCGTCATCCGCGGGTCGGTTATCGGAAGCTCCGAAGCCCCCTCCTGCAGGAGCTTCTTGAAGAACGGGATGACGGACCCCCGCGACCCCACCACGTTCCCGTACCTTACCACCGAGAACCTGGTCTTCCCGTGCCCGACAAGGTTGTTCCCCGCCACGAAGATCTTGTCCGAGCAGAGCTTGGTGGCCCCGTAAAGGTTGAGCGGATTCGCCGCCTTGTCCGTGGACAGGGCGATCACCCTCTCAACGTTGTTGGCAATGGCGGCCGATATGACATTCGACGCCCCCATAACATTCGTCTTGACGCACTCCATCGGGTTGAACTCCGCCGCCGGCACCTGCTTCAGCGCCGCGGCGTGCACGACGAAATCCACACCCCGCATCGCCATGGCGAGCCTGGCCTCGTCCCGTACATCGCCGATGAAGAAACGCATCTGCGGGGCGTCGAACTCCTGCTGCATCTCGAACTGCTTGAACTCGTCCCTCGAGTAGACGATAAGTCGCCGCGGAGCGTGCTCCTTGAGCATCTTTCGGATGAACGCCCGCCCGAAAGAACCGGTGCCCCCTGTGATCAGTATCGATGAGTTCTCGAACATGCCTCTCCCCCCTATCTCTTCCAAAGCCTGGGATCGATCGCGGAAGGATCCGCGGACGAGGCGACCTCCCCGACCCCCTCCAGAAACGAGGCCATGTCGGAGCCCGACTGGAGAAACCCTCTTGCGACGCCCCAGGCATCGGCGATCTCCCCGACCTGCCGCCTCGAGTCCGCCCCGACCGCGACGGCTGAGACCCATGGAACCCCAGCGACCGCGCACAGAGCCCCCTCGATGGGAGAAAGACCGTGCGAGGCGCAGACCCCTTGGAACCGCGCGACGCACTCGGAAAGCCCCCTGACCCCGCTCGGCAGCTCGGACGGTGCCCGAAGCAGAACCCCCTGCAGAAAGACGCTTCTGGCTATGACGAAAGAATCTCGAAGCATCGAGGCTTCCCCTTCCCATCGGGGCAACGAAAAGGCGTTCAGCGGTAACTCAACCGCCTCCCCGAATCCGAGCCGTAGAGCCAGCTCCAACTCCCCCGCCTCGTAGACGGAGACCCCCAGACGCTCTACGCGCATCGTCCGCCTGAGCTCGAAGCAGAAGTCGCGGACCGGAGGCCTATCGGCCTCGCAGGGCCGATGGAGCAGCAGCGCGAACACCGACTCCCGCCCCAGCTCCCTCGTGTGCCCCTCCCACAGGTCCCGGAGTGACGAGGCCGAATCCCCCGCGATCAGCTTCGTGCATATCCTCCACGAGGACAGCTCCGGGCGGCCGCGCAAAAACGCCCCCAGCCTTCTCGGCGCGGACCCGTACGCAGTCGCCGTGTCCACCCCGCCGAAACCGTGCGCGACCGCCTCCTCCAGGATCGAAGCGACTTCGGCGTCGCTCTCGGACGGAGCCCCCTCCCTGACGATCCCGTAGGGCAGGCCCAACTGGGCCGTCCCCAGCAGCAGGACAGGCGCCTCCCCGTCGGCTCGTCCGCAACCAACTTTCGATGCCCGGCTCGCACCGGAAGCGCCCTCCACTACCCCCGCCCCTTCCTCGCCACGATCCACATGTGGGATGAAAGCGAGTTCTCCGCGAGAAAACGCTGAAAGACCCCGCCCAGACGATCCCACTCATCGACCAGCACCCGCCTTAAAAAAGGCTGAGCCGAGAGATCGATCAGCCCCGAAAGCACCCTCTTCCTGACGATCTCCGCGTCCAGCTTCCCCGGAGTCTCCGCCTCCAGCACCTCCATCCCCTTCCTGGACAGCAGAAGAGAGAGCGACTCCGGGTTGAAGTAGTTGAGGTGCTCCGGATCCACGCTCTGCGCATGCTCCTTGAGAGTGGCGATCTCGAACCCCCTCCCGTTAGGGCATGTCAGGAAGACCACCCCTCCCGGCTTCAAAAACCTTATGCACTGCGACACGAACTCCTCCGGCCGGAAAAGATGCTCCACGACCTCGAAGCTCGCCACCACGTCGACGCTCTCCTCCGGCAGGCTCGTTCGCTCGATCGTATCGGCGAAGACCTCCAGCCCCCGCGACCGGCAGGACCGCACCAGGTCCGGCGTCGGCTCCACGGCAATAATCCGGTCGAAGACCCCCCGCTCCCGCAGCTCCTCGCAGAAAGTCCCGA
>JAKJGK010000106.1 GCA_022704435.1 Synergistota bacterium
GCAGGAATACTACGACAGTCTGGATTCTTCGGAAAAGAAGACGGAAGCTGGTGCGGCTGCATGAAAATGACCGAAGGCCAATTTACACACTAAAATGGACTTGACACGTTACGCTCGTGCGTTGCGTAAAAAAACCACTTGCCCCTGGACCCAAAGATTCGTTTGGACTCCGCCGCAGCGGTGTTTAGCAGTTTCGTCCACGTCAGTCTGGAGGGGAGGACGTTGTGCTTACATTTCGGAAGGGAATCGAGCGGCACATTGCGAAGCCATATTAGGCTCGTAACGTACGGAGGTTCGGTATTTTCGACATTATCGCTAATATAGCCTCTCAACGAATATAATTGATCACTGCTCTGTTCCGTTGCACTGTTCCAATATTCACCCTCCACAGAATCTCTATACTGCACCTTGACTGTATTACCGGTAAACCGAACCCGGCCTGGGGCATGATCCTTGACCTCAATCACGAGGCAGAGCGTGCGGACTTGAACGGCAACAGGTTCATCCGAGTCCAGGGCCTCTCGGCCGATAGGCTTGAAGCACGAGAAGGTCGCCCTGTCATCCGTGATGTCAGCGAGCAGCAGCACATCTATGTCCTGAACAGTCTGCCCGTAACACTGAGCGTTCGGAATTATCGTGATGTCGACGCCGGGGGCCGTCTCGGCCCAGGGCCACGCGTCCAAGATCATCTGTCGTATGGCTCGGGCAGCATCAACCTCCGCACCTCTTTCAGATTCGACAATTCTGATCATCTCCGCCTCCTGGATTGAGAATAGTTGAAAAACAGATCCGCTGCTATTCACAGAAAAAAATCATCCTCTTCAGTTCAAGGATATTCTATCACTATGACAACCCGGATATGCGGTCTGCGATTTCAGGACATCCTTAACACTTCATTCCCCCAAGGAGGCCCCAATTAAGTCCTCCGAAGCGAGCTAATATTCCGCCAAGAACATAACCGTGTCCGAATAATCGACCTCGTAGAGCGTTTCGCCACCGGCGTCGGTCAGCAGATTGACTATGGTTTCCGCCTCCTTAAGGCGATAGTGAAACAGCAGTGCCAGATGGAGGGGAGTAACTCCAATACTGTCGGGGATGCTCACGAAGGCCCCCGCCTCGATAAGCAGACGAACCACCTCGGAGGAATTCGCCCTCACCGCGCGGTGCAACAAAGGCTCTCGATTGTACTGCGGGATGTTCGGATTCGCCCCCGCTTCCAGCAGCACCCGCACTGCGTCCGCGCATGTCCTTCTGATTCTGCAGTTGTTGACAGCAAAACTCAGCGCGCTCTCGCCCGTCTCCAACATGGCGTCAGCGTCCGCCCCGGCGGTCAGCAGAGCTTGAAGCACATCCTCGCTCCTGTTCATCATGACTGCGTGCATCAACACCGTGAGGCCGTCCTCGCCTCTGACGTTCGGGATGGCCCCCGCCTCCAGCAGACATTCGACAATGCATGCGCGACCGTTTCCTTCCACGGCGTGCAAGAGCGCGGTCCTTTTGGACTTGTCGCGGGCATTGACCTTGGCGCCGGCTTCTATAAGGGCTTTGATGGGCTCGTCTGTCTCCGCGCTTTCGGCGGCGATCATGAGCGGCGTGCATCCGTGCCGGTTCTTTGCGTTGACATTGGCACCACTTGCTATCAGAAGAGGTACAGCCACTGGATCGGCCGCTAACTGCATCAAGGGCGTTTCACCGGACTTGTTCACGCTATTCGGATTGACGCCAGCGTCCAGCAGCATCCGCAGCGTCTGCTCGGTAAACCCAGACTCCATCCTATGCAACACCGTGTTGCCCTCGTCGTCCATGGCCGAGGCGTCGGCTCCGGCGTTCAGGAGGAGTTCAAGTAGTTTCGGCTCCGGGGCTCTTTTCATGCAGAGAAGGGGAGTCAGCCCCTCGTTGTCTCGCGTGTTCACGTCCGCGCCCGATTTCAGCAGCAGCTCCACCACACCGATGTTCTGCTCTTTTTCAAGGGCCGCCATGAGTGCTGTGCGACCGGCGTCATTCCGAGCGTCGACCTCCGCGCCGGCCGACAATAGCACCTCCGCGATCTTCGTGTCGGAGCGGTTCGCCGACCGATTATTGACACCGAGCATCAGCGCTGTGTAGTTGTAGTTGTCCCTGGCGTTCACATCCGCCCCGGCGTCCAGGAGCACGCGCAACACCATCGGGTTGTCGTTGGACCACGCCGCTACCATCAGAGCCGTCTTTCCATGATCGCCCCTGCCCTCGATGTCCGCGCCGGCCTCCAGAAGAGCCGCTACAACCTCGTGGTTCCTGTTGTGCTCGGCCGCGATCACAAGCGGTATCCTATCAGCCAAGTCTCTGACCTCGATGTCCGCTCCGGCAGCCAGAAGGGCACGCAGGACCTCCGGATTGGCGTTCTCCGCGGCAGCCCTCATCAGAGCAGTCCCCCCGGTGACGTCGGTATCCTCCAGATCGGCCCCAGCCGCCAGAAGGACTCTTATGACCTCGGGATCGGGATTGCTGCTGGCGGCCCGCATCAAAGCGGTCACATCGTACTGGTCGAAGTCCGAAACAGAGGCACCGTTCCGAATCGCCTCCTCCACCTCGTCCGCGGACGCGGTCTTGCACAGATCCAAAAAGTCAATCTCCTTCGCACGAGTGTTTCGCTTAGTCATGACAATCCCTCCCTCTTGGACTATGCCAATTATACAGAACCGGGGCGACTGTTTAGGGGGTGTTGCCCGAAACGTCCGGCGAATAATAAAACGAGCGGGCGAAAAATCTTCCTCGCGGCGACGACCTAAACGGTCGCCCCGAATTGGTATGATTGCGACGGTCGAAGGGGCGAGGCTCTCTCGGCAAAAACTAGAAACCAAAAACGTAGGAGGAACAGCCCATGAAAATCATCGAAGGCATGAAGCGTCTGAGGGTCATAGAGAAGCGCATGGATTCGCAGCGCAGGGCAATAACGGAGTACGCCTCCAAGCTCACGACCGAGATGCCTCGCTTTCAGACTAAGGAGGACCAGGCCAGGGAGGTGGCTTCGCTGATCCAGTCCAACAACGATCTGTTTGCGGAGTACCTGCGGATCAAGCGCTCGATAGAGTACACCAACCTGAAGGTGACTCTGGAGCTGCAAAAGAGCGTCTACACCATCTCCGACCTCCTGGTTATCAGGAGGAAGCTGGCCGACATGATGGTGGCGACCTACCGGGCGCTCAACGACGACATGGCGCAGCACCGCCTTAGGAACACCCCAAGGTACGACGGCGAGACCCCCAAGGTAGAGACCCTCTACGACGAGCGGGAGAAGCTGGAGAACATACGGAAGTGGCAGGATCTTTCCGATATGATCGACTCCAGGCTGGAGGTCGTCAACGCCACTACCGACCTGATCGAGATGGAGTGACGGGCACGGAGGCGACCCCTCCGCGTCCTCCTGAAGCGGCGACGTAAAAGGAAAATAGGGAAAGACCCTGGTCGGGGTCAAGACACCGGACGTGGCTCAAAGCGAGCCTCGAGGAGTGCACGATAAGTGCGAGGCTGAAGGCTCAAGGCTCAAGGTTCAAGGCTAAGACGCCCCCGCGTCGGTAACCTGGGGATCAAGAGTCAAGGCTGACGGCTGAAGAAACCGACGTCTCGGTCTTCGATCCGGACGTTTGACGGAAAAACCCGGAACAGGTGCGCCCGCTCTTTCCCGGGCACTCTCACCCCCGGCTGTCGCCGCTTCACCTTTTCACCGCCGGGTTGACCCGCATCGAGAGGGCACGCGGATTTCTGGAGGGCGCGTCTCTGTCCGAGAATTGGCTGCGGGAGAATGAACGACGCGCTCTGATCCTCGAAGCGCACCACACCACGCGCATCGAGGGGACGCGCCTGGCTCTGGACCAGGCCGAGCAACTCCTCGAAGGCAAGCCGGTCCCCCGCGCCGACCCCGACGATGTAAGGGAATTGCTGAACTACAAAAGAGCCTTCGAGTTCGTCTCGGAGTATCTCCAGCACGGTGGCCCAATCACCGAGGGACTGATCCAAGGGATCCACAAGCGGCTTGTCGATGGAGTGCGAGGCGGAGCCGCCGCCCCAGGAGAGTACAGGAAAACACAGAACTACGTGGTCGATGCGGCGACCGGAGAGACCGTCTACACTCCGCCCCCTGCGCACGATGTGCCGATCATGATGGGTGAACTGGTGAACTGGCTGAACAGCGAGAAGGACGTTCACCCGGTTCTGGAGAGCGGCATCTCCCAGTACCAGCTGGTTCACATCCATCCGTTTCTGGACGGCAACGGCCGCACATCCCGGCTCCTCTCAACCCTGTGTCTCTACCGGGCCGGGTACGATTTCAAACGGCTGTTCACCATCAGCGAGTACTACGATCGGAACCGGCTTGCATTCTACCGGGCCATTCGGAGCGTCCGCGCGAACGACATGGACATGACCGCGTGGCTGGAGTTTTTCGTGGAGGGATTATCCTCCCAGATCGCGGAGGTCCGAGAGCGCGGCGAGATGGCGATTCGACGCGAATCCCTGGTGGAGCATCACCATCTCTCGGATCGTCAGGCCCGGGCCCTCGCCCGCATCGTGGAACAGGGCGGTCTGACCATACAGGATTTCGAGGAATTGTGCCCGGAGACCAGCCGGCGGTCCCTTCAGCGAGACCTGAAGGGCATGGTGGATCTGCGGCTTATCGTCGCAGAGGGCGAAACCCACCGCCTGGTCTACCGCCTGGCTCCGATGGAGTAACGTTTACGACAGGTTTGCGACAGTCTTCGCGACATCTTTGCGACACAGGACGCCGTCTCGATGCGCGGAGGGATCTCCCTTTTTTACCACCCTCGAATGATACAATAGCGGCGATGGAGGCGAGCAAGCATGAGCAGACAGTTCAACGTCATAATTGAGAGGGACGGAGAAGGCTGGTACATCGCCTCGGTACCCGCCTTAAGAGGCTGCCACACCCAGGCGAAATCGCTCGACGAGCTGAATAGCAGGATAATCGAGGCTATAGAGCTTTGTATGGAGGTTGGAGTTCCGGGGTAAGTGGGGCTTCCGCATCAGTCTACAGAGAAACTCGTCCATAAAACTGCGTGGGGTCATTTCTGGAAAACGCGCTCTTTCGGAGCCACCCGCGCGCATTGAAAGCCACCTGACGCGCCAGGGCGGAGCCACCCGAATCGAGAGACTCCGCCGGTTTTCGTCTACCGACGTCTAGTCAAACGTCCTGGAACACATGGACTTGCTGCCTCCTATCTCTATCCTGTACGCTCGGGAGGCGAAACGAAAGCACGATTCGCCTCCTGCGATCAGAGAATACACGTTGTTGCTAGCATTGGATTTGTTTTGTCAATCGGCTGTGCTGCTATACTGAATGAGCTGAAACCTGTTGACATCTTTCATTATAAGTATAAATTGTGCTGCCTTTTCTAACGCTATATGTTGTTGAAGTATAGCCCTCCAATGTTCCTCCTGTTACGCATAGCTGCTGGTTCTTTTCGTTGTAAACGTAAACACTGCTTCCTTTCTGAACTGCGGTACTGATAGCCATGCAAATCCCTCCTCACTATTCTGATAAAAAGGCTTCGGTTTCAGATCAGACCATTGCCTGATTATGCACGTACACTGCGCTCCCCCTTTGTGCCTGTGTGCCTATCGCCATGATATCTCCTCCTGTCGATTATTTGGAATGTCTCATCCGCTATTAACTCTACACAATTGCGGCGACCAGTTAAGGGGGGTTGCGGTTAAATCCAGAAGAAGAAAAAGAGAATCGCCATGACGACCGCTATGGCAAAGGTGTTTTCCGCAAGCCAGTCCAAAGCACTGCTGAATATGGGAGTCATCAGCACCCGATCAATAAGAAAGAACGCAAGAAACAAGAGCAGCTTGTACTCATTCGCCCCGAAAAGCGGTTTACCGGCAAGTTTTTCAAAGAGACATGCCACGACGACACCCAACATGGCAACAACTGCTCTGAATCGAAAACTTACTATGCTGCCTAAAAAAGAGTCGAAATACAAAGAGTCTGCAAAACACCGATACGCGACTCCGAACAGGAGAGCGCAGCCGACAAAGAACACCCAATTTGCTTGTACATATCGAGCTGTTTGCTCCAAACGCAGTTGATTCGATGAAAGCAGCGTGGCGATACTGCGGTTCAATACCAATGCCGCGAGACCGAGCAAAGTTCCATGGAGCAAATAGTATCGATTCAAATAACTACTGATTTCAGCAAGAAAACCATCCTCAAGCTCGTATTCATCCATTGAGCATTATCCTCCTTCTCGGCGTCGGGAAGAACGCATATCGTTTAGGGGGTCAGCTTTTGTCCGCACATCCCTTCTTGCTCTTTCGCGCCTGATCTCGCCGACCAGAGCGACGACGTCGGACTCGTCCCCAAGCCCCGCTCGCTCCGCTTCGCCCGAGAACGCCGTCTGAGCCTCTCTTATGGCCTCCAGCGACGTGACCTTGGCGAGTTCCATCCGAACATCCCCCCTCAAAGCAAGGCATTCCTTGCATTCCTTACATCAAAGCATGGACCATCATGCGCAAAAATGCAAGCGGCATGCCAAGGCGTTGGTATCCCCCTTACCTCCTCCTCATGCACGACTGCAGGTCGTTTGAGGTGTAGGCGAGGTGGGCGGCTAGGGCCTCCAGCGCGGCGTCCAGGTCGCGCGCGGCTACGGCCTCCAGGATGGCGCGGTGCTGGCGCTGGGACTCCTCCTTCATGGAGGCCAGGTGTATGCGGATGTTGCGGTCGGTCTTCTGGCGCAGGCGGGCCAGCATGTCTAGGGTCAGGGGGCGGTCGGCGGGCTCGTAGAACAGGTTGTGGAACACCTGGTTCAGGTCGCGCCATCTGATGCAGTCGGCCTCGCCCTCCATCGCGTCGAGGGCCCTGGCTGCGTCCTCCACCACCCGCCTCGTTATGCGCGGGAAGGCTATCCTCATCAGGCTGGTCTCCAGCGCGGAGATCATCTCGTACAGCTCCCGCGCCTCGTCCACCGACAGGGCCGTGACCACCGCGCCCTTGTGGC
>JAKJGK010000107.1 GCA_022704435.1 Synergistota bacterium
CTTTTCTGTCCGCCGCCTCTCCCTTCGAAGCGGCCTGCGGCACTGGTGCGGCATCGCTCTTCTTCTTGGTCGGGGTGCTCATGCTCGCATTTCCTCCATGCATATATGATATATTACAGTATCAGTCATTGTCTTGCAGTCGATGTTTTCGCCTCTTCCCAGAAGGCCTCCAACGCGTCGATGGAGAAGCTGCGCCAAGGGCGTCCGCTGTCGGCTACCAACCTCTCGACCACCCGGAAACGTCCTGTGAACTTCCTGTTCGCCCGAGACAGGGCGGAGTCGGGGTCCACATCCAGGTGCCTGGCGAGGTTGACCGCCGCGAAGAAGAGGTCGCCCAACTCGTCCTCGATCATGTCCGGGTCGCCGGCGTCTACCGCCGCCCTCAGCTCCTCCGTCTCCTCCTCCAGCTTTTCGAACAGAGGACCAGGGTCGCCCCTCTCCCAGTCGAATCCGACGTGGGCGGCCTTCGACTGGATGCGGACGGCCTTCGCCAGAGGCGGCAGACCGTCGGGAACACCGGCCAGGAGGGACTTGTCCCTGTTCTTGCGCTCCTTCTCCGCGCTCTTGATCTCCTCCCACTTGTGGAGCACCTGTCCGCTGGTGGCGGCCTTCCAGTCCGAGAAGACATGGGGATGCCGCCTCACCAGCTTGTCCGTCAGGCCCGCAATCACATCGGCGATCGAAAAGGAGCCCTCCTCCTCGGCGATCCGCGACAGGAACACGACCTGGAGCAGCAGGTCTCCCGCCTCCTCGATCATGTCCTGCGTCTCGCCGTGCGAGATGGCGTCGACCAACTCGTAGGCCTCCTCGACTATGTAGGTCCTTATGCTTTTGAGGGTCTGCTCTCTGTCCCAGGGGCAACCCCCCTCGCCCCTCAGGCGCTCCATTATCGCGAGGAGGTTCTCGAAGGATTCGCCTCGCACACCACTCTCTTTCATATTCTACAACACCTGCTTTACATGACGGAGTCCCGACATTAGATCGTCCAGGGCGTCCCTGCCCCCGGGGCCTCTCAACCTGCCGGGCTCGGCGCGCCACCTCCTGGTGCCCGCCAACTGTTCGAAGAGCGGGCCGCCGCCCGTAAGCACTGTCTCAAATCGCGTGCTCTCAAGCGACAAGATACCATAAAACCCGCCTCGTGCGCGCAGGAATGAAATGGAGAGGAGGTTTTTCAGACTGTCGGGCGGTCGCCCGAACCTGTCCTGCACCTCCTTCTCGATCTCGTGAAGCTCCGCAAGGCTCCCCAGTCGCAACAGCCTGCGATACAGGGCTATGCGGACGCTCTCCTGCGGGATGTAGGAGGATGGCACGAAGCAGGGGAGGTCTGTGCCAACCTCTGCGTTCAACTGCCTACTGCCGCGCAGTTTCTCGATCTCCTTCTCCAGCAGCGAGTAGTAGAGCAGGGAGTCGGCCCTGCCGCGACCCTTGCCATGCTGGGAGGTGCCGACGAGCTCTCCGCTCCCCCGAATCCTCAGGTCCTCGAGGGCGAGGTCGTACCCAGCGCCCTCGTCCTCCAGCGAGGAGATTGCATCGAGCCTCTCTAGCGTCTCCCTGGTGAGAGGGCGGTCCTCGGGGTAGAGAAAGTACGCGAAGGCGGCCTCCTCGCGCCTTCCAACCCTCCCCCGCAGCTGATACATCTGAGCCAGGCCGAGGTCCTGACTGTCCTCGACTATTATCGTGTTCGCGCCCGGTATGTCCAGCCCGCTCTCAATGATGGTGGTAGAGAGCAGTATCCTGGTCCTCCCGTCGAAGAAGTTCATCATCGTCTCCTCGAGCTCGCGGTCCTTCACCCTGCCGTGCGCCATCTCGATCATCACGTCGGGGAACATCCTGCGGAGCAGGGCCAGCTTCCTGTCCATTCCGGCGATTCGATTGGCGACGTAGTAGACCTGGCCGCCTCGTTCCAGCTCTCTTGAGACGGCCTTCCTGACGATCATCTCGCTCCACGGGGCGGATGTCGTCATGACGGGGACCCTGTCCTGCGGGGCCTCGTTGAGGACGGATATACTCCTAAGGCCTCTAAGGGACATCGACAGGGTTCTTGGTATGGGGGTGGCGGAGAGCATCAGGACGTCGATGTTCTCCCTGGCCTGCTTCATCTTCTCCTTGGACATGACGCCAAACCGGTGCTCCTCGTCGATTATGAGCAGACCGAGGTCCTTGAAGGCCACGTCCTCCTTGAGCATACGGATCGTGCCGACCAGTATGTCCACCTCGCCGGAGGCGACCCGCGCCAGCACGTCGCCCTGCTCGCGTTTTGACAGGAAGCGGGAGAGAAAGGCTACCGTGACCGGGAACCCGGTCAGACGGGCCCTGAACGAGATGTAGTGCTGTTGGGCAAGGATCGTGGTCGGCACGAGAAAGGCCACCTGTTTGCCCCCCTGCACGGCCTTGAAGGCGGCGCGGAGGGCCACCTCGGTCTTGCCGTATCCGGTGTCGCCGACCAGCAGTCTGTCCATGGGTGCGGGGCGCTCCATGTCCTGCAGTACCTCGTGTATCGCTGTCAGCTGGTCCCTGGTCTCCACGTGGGGGAAGGCGCTCTCGAACTGCTCGAAAAGATCGTCCCCCGGAGGATAGGAGAAGCCGTCGGCCAACTCGCGCCTCGCGTAGAGCTCGACGAGTGCCTTTACCTCGCCCTCCACGCGTTCGCGAGTCTTCGCGACACTCCTCCTCCACCTTGCGCCCCTGAGCGAGTCGAGCTGGACCTCGTCGTCCGCATGCTCCGCCAGCGGAGTGATCTTGTGGAGCTGAAGCGCGGGGAGATAGAGACGCCGCCCCTCGGCGAACTCTAGGACGAGGCTGTCCATGGGCTCGCCGGATACGGTTACCTCCATCGACCCCCTGAACACGCACAGCCCGTAGTCCTCGTGCACCAGCAGTCTTCCCTCCGAGAGCTGGTCCGACCACTCGCGAGGGGGAACGAAGCGCGAGGACTGAGTCTCGGATCTACGGGCGATGCCGGATAGTTCGAGGTCGGACAGGTTTACGGTTCGAGTCGCGGGGTCCACAAAGCCCCTGGACAGGCCGCCCTCGAGGATGGACGCGTCCTCCCCGAGGAGGGAGGCGAGCCGCGGATTGTCGGTGAACAGGCGAACGTGGTAGCCGTCGCGCTTCCACGCGTCGCACATCCAGCGGAAGCGCTCCAGGTTGCCCTTGAACAAGGGGGCCTCCTCCAATGCGATCTTTCCGCGGGCGGAGGAGATGTTCTCCGTGAGCCTGAGAGCTGGGAAGGACCCCATGCGAATGGAGGCGCTCTCCCAGGAGGGCGATGGGGAGCCGTGCTTTCCCGCGGCGATCTCGTTCCAAAGCTGTTCGTAGGCGAGCGCGGACGCCTCGATCTTCGACGGCTCGAACAGGAGGAAGTGGACAGCGCCTTCGATGCCTTGGTCTTCGCCTTCTTCAGCCGAGGGGCAAATGAAATCGAGCGCGGTGGCCTCGCGGACTGTGGTGAGGGAGTGGATGCAGATCTCCTCCAGCACTCCGACACTCTTCTGGCTGCGCGACGAGAAACCGCGCACGCTCTCGAGCGTGTCGTCGAAGAACTCCAGCCTTACGGGGTGGGCGTAGGAGGGGTCGTAGATGTCGAGGATGAAGCCTCGAATCACGAACTGTCCGGGCGCCCAGACGAGGTCGGAGCGGGTGTACCCGGAATGGACCAGCCAGTCGATCAACGCGTCCCTGTCGTAATCCCTGCCCGCAGTCAGGGCAACCTCTCCGCCGCTCCTGGAGACGGTACCGAGGAGGGCGCCTCCTGTGGCCGCCAGGAGGCCCTTCTCCTGCCTCCAGCGCACGAGCGTCTCTCCGCGTTGCACGGCCAGGGCGCTGTTTGCAACGCCCTGGGGTGTCAACGGTATCTCCTGGAGGTACTCGGCATGCTCGGCCGGGAACAGAGATCGCCAGTCCTCCAAAAAAGTCGCAGCTTGCCTCGAGTCCGGGAAGAGCGCCACCACGGGCACCGGCGGCGCACGGCATATCCAGCAGCGCGCCGCGCCGTCCACGGACAAGTGCAGGGGAGCGCCCTGAGTCCACAGGTCGCTCCCGGCTTCCCATACCAGGCTGAGTTTTGTGCCGATCATTTGCCGGACTCCAAAATCATGGGGCGGTTTTGATAGGAAAACTTCGACATGCCTCCGCCGCATCGGTTCAACTGGACGTATTTACCCTGTTCATGGTTCGCTCCGTCCCGAGGTCAAGCCAGTTGGCAATTGCTTCCACGGTCCTGTCGAGGAGCGAGGGGAGTTCCGCGCGCTCTTCGCCGCTGAAAGCGCCGAGCACCCACGACACCATGCCTCGGCCGGCCGGAGCGGAGCCAACGCCTATCCTGAGCCTCGGGACTTCCAGGGTTCCGGCTCTGGTGAGCACCGAGACCAGCCCCTTGTGGCCCCCGGCGCTCCCCTTGGCCCGCATCCGGAGCTTCCCGAAAGGAAGGGCGACGTCGTCATAGACTACCAGCACGTCCTCCCAGGCCACCGCCAGGTACTCGGCCGCCTCCCCGACAGCTCTCCCGCAGAGGTTCATGTAGGTCAGTGGCTTGAGCAGGAGCACCTTCTCCCCCTCGTGATGAAACGACCATGCCATGGAGGAGAACTGCATCCTCGGAGTCCCGCAGGAAAATCGATTCAGCAGGTGGTCGATCGCGAGCCACCCGGCGTTGTGGCGCGAGAATACATACTCCGGGCCCGGATTGCCCAGGCCTGCCACTATCTTCAAATAGAATTATTCCTCTTTCTCGGCCTTCGCCTTGCCCTTGGCCAGGACTTCGACTTCCTTCTCCTCCTCGGCGGCCTCGGCCTCTATGACGCCGCGCGGGATTATGACGGAGACGGCAATCTCCCCCTCGTCGAGGAGCAGAGTCGCGCCCTCGGGTATCGGGAGGTCTCTCACGAAGACATGTGCGCCGAGCCCCAGCGTGGATATGTCTATCTCGATGGAATCCGGTATCTGCCCGGGGAGGACCTCGAGAGGAATTTCACGCAGGATGTGGTCGACCACCCCGCCCTGCTTAACCCCAGCGCACGCCTCGCGACCCGTGACATGGACCGGGACATTCACGCTTATCCTGCGCCCCTTCACGAGCTGCATAAAATCTATATGCAGTATGTCGTCGTTCAGGATGTCTCTCTGCACCTCGCGTATAAGACACATCTCCCGCTTGCCGTCCGGGAGAGCGATGTCGATGGCGGCCGTCTCCCATCGCCCGGAATTGACGAGCTTGACAACCTCCGCGGTCCTTACCTTTCCAGGGATGGACTGCACGTACTCCGGCCCGTAGAAGACGCATGGCGTGAAGCCCGCAGGGCGCAGCTTTTTGCACGCGCCTTTCCTGGTTTCACTGCGCTCTTCCATTGTTATGCTGATGTTTTCCGACATACCCAACACATCCTCCTTGAATATCGATTCCCTCGAGGGAACCGCCGAACTCTTCGAGACTACCGATTAGTCGAAAAGGCTGCTCACCGAACGGTCGTTGTGGATCCTGAGGATGACCTCGGCGAAAAGCGGCGCTATCGACAATTGGACAATTTTAGCCGATTTTTTGCTCTCAGGCAATGGGATCGTATCGGTCAGTATGACCGAGTCGATAGCAGAGTGCTCCAGGCGCTCCAGCGCAGGGCCTGACAGGACCCCGTGCGTCGCGCAGGCGAAGATCTTGACGGCGCCCCTCTCCTTGAGCAGGGCGGCCGCGTTGCATATCGTGCCCGCGGTGTCGATGATGTCGTCGACCATTATGGCCGTCTTCCCCTGCACGTCTCCTATGACGTCCATCACCTCGCACAGGTTGGCGACCTCGTGGGAGCGGCGCTTGTCGACCACCGCCAGGTCCGTCTTGAGTATGCCGGCGAACTTCCTCGCCCGCACCACCCCTCCGACGTCGGGAGCGACTATGGTCGGGGGGGAGCTCTCCGTATCGCAGGCCAGGACTTCCCTGAAATACCCGGCGAGGAGGGCGATGCCGGTCAGGTTATCCACCGGGATGTCGAAGAACCCCTGAAGCTGGCCGGCGTGAAGATCCGCCGAGATGACCCTGTCGGCCCCGGCCTCCGTGAGCAGATTGGCCACGAGCTTGGCCGATATGGGATCCCTCGGCTTGGTCTTCCTGTCCTGGCGGGCGTAGCCAAAATAAGGTATAACCACGTTGATTCTGAAGGCCGATGCCCTCTTGAGCGCGTCCAGCATGATCAGCAGCTCGACGAGGTTCTCGTTCACAGGATTGCAGGTGGGCTGGATCACGAAGGCATCCGCGCCTCTCACGCTCTCCTCTATGGACAGGCCGATCTCTCCATCGGAGAAACGGTAGTGCTTGGTCTTCGACTGCTCTATACCCAGTTCGCTGCATATCCTTCGTGCAAAGGCGGGATGGGCCGTTCCGGAAAAGACTTTAAGTTCATGTCCGAAAGGTCTCATTTCGACGGATGCCTCCTTCAGCTATCGCTCTTTTCCTTTTTTTTGTTCGCCCAACCATGTATGATCTTTTGTCTTGCCCTGGCCACCGCAAGCGACCCTCCCGGGACATCCTGCGTGATGACCGATCCGGCGGCGGTGTACCCTTCGTCCCCGATCTCGACCGGGGCCACGAGCATAGTGTCGCTGCCGATGAAGCAGTTGTCCCCTATCACCGTGGGGTTCTTCCTCTTGCCGTCGTAGTTGCAGGTTATCGTGCCCGCCCCGATGTTCGTCCCCGCCCCTATGGCGGCGTCACCGATGTAGGACAGGTGGGGGACCTTGCTCCCCTTGCCGACGCGGCTCTTCTTCACCTCGACAAACTTGCCTCCGTGCGAATCCTCGTCGAAACAGGTCGACTCCCTGACGACGATGAACGGCCCGACCTTGGCCCTCTGCCCGATAACGCTGTCGGAGACGACTGCATGGCTCACGACCGAGGCCCCCTCCTCCAGCACTGCGTTCGTCAGTATCGAGAAGCTTCCGACATGGGCGCCGCGGGCGATTGCAGTGCGCCCCCACAGTTGGACCGAAGGGTCGAGCTGGACA
>JAKJGK010000108.1 GCA_022704435.1 Synergistota bacterium
GCAGGTCCTCGGAGTCCACCACGCCGCGCAGGAAGCGCAGCCACGACGGTACGAGCTCCTTGCAGTCGTTCATGATGAAGACGTTCTTGATGTACAGGGACACTCCCTCGCGCCTCGACGGGAACATCAGGTCGAAGGGGGCCCTTCGCGGGATGAACAGAACTCCCCTGAACTCGGTACCCCCCTCCACGGAGAAGACCACCCTCCTGGCCGGATCCTCCCAGTCATGGGTCATCAGCTTGTAGAACTCGGAGTACTCCTCGTCCGTCACATCCCTCTCAGGCCGCCGCCAGACGGGCTTCCCTGAGTTGAGGCGCTCCTCCGCGCTACCCTTCCCCGCGGCGGCCATCATAACCGGGTACAGGATGAAGTCAGAGTACTTCTTGACGATCTCGCGTATCGTCCGCTCGTCGGAGTAGTCCTTCTCACCGCGCGACGCGTCCGGGGCCTTGAGGTGCAGGGTCACGGTCGTGCCCGGCACCGGTCTCCCGGATGGCTCGATCGTGTACTCCCCGTCGCCGACCGACGAGAAGAGCCACGCCTCCTCCCGGCCAAGCCGCCTTGTTAGCACCTCCACTCGGTCCGCCACCATGAAGGCGGAGTAGAAGCCGACGCCGAACTGCCCGATGAGAGACTCCGCCAGAGGCTGCTCTCCCCCGGCGCCCATCGAGTCGAGAAATTCGCGGGCACCGGACCTGGCGATGGTCCCGATGTAGTCCTTGAGCTCCTCCCTGCTCATACCTATGCCGTTGTCCGACACGGCAAGGGTCCTCACGCCGTCGGACTCCCCCGTCGACAGCAGTATGCGCGGCTCCTCCAATCCTCCCGCCAGCTCGGGCGCCGACGCCAGCTCGAGCCTGCGCTTGTCGAGCGCGTCCGACGCGTTCGACACAAGCTCGCGAAGGAAGATGTCCCTGTTGGAGTAGACGGAGTTGATCATCAGGTCCAGGAGCCGCTTTGTCTCTGCCTGGAAGAAGTGTCTTTCCTGCTGCATAGATGCCCTCCTCAACTCATTCTAGATCGTATCAGCGCGCGCCCCGCTCGGGGGTCGCGGGTTCGTACTCGCTCATGGCCTGCCTCAGGCTCACCAGCGCCAGGTACATCTCCTTGATCGCGTCCAGATGCTCGGTTCGCACCCTCTGGTTGTCCACCTGAGCGTTGAGGAGGTCGATCTGGGCGCCCATCCCCTCCAGGTACATGAGCTGGGTGATCTTGAGCTCCTCGTCGGAGCGAGCCACCTGCTTGCGCTTTGCGGCCTCCAGGGCCACCGCCTTCTCCCACTGGGTCCTGGCCTTCAGCACGTCCTCGCGGACCGAAAGCCGCCGCGACTCCAGGCTTCTCTCCGCCGCCTCGACTCCCTTGGCCTTGTCCTCCGTGTCCTGCTTCGTCCTTCCGCCGTCGTACAGGGGCATGGAGACGCTGAGAGAGAAGAGCAGCTCGCCCTGGGCAGGCTGAGAGGCGGGAGAGTCGGTGAGTATCGTGTAGCCCACGGACCCGTCCACCGTGGGGGACATGCCCTTCGAGGCCAGCGACTTTAGAACGTGGGCGCGCTCTAGAGCCAGCTCCGCGGACAGCATGTCGTTGCGCGTTTTAAGGGCCGCATCCACGCTGGCCTTTACCGACAGGGAGGGCACAAGAAGGGCCTCCTCCCTCGGCGTGACGGCCTGCCCGCCAGCCAGGGTGGCCAGTTGGGTCAGGGAGTCCTGGAAGGCGGAGTCGGCCTGCACCACTATGCTCTCGGCCTCCTCGACCCTGGCCTGCGCCCTTACCACGTCGAGCCTGGGGATGAGTTGCTGCTTGTACTTCTCCTCCGTTATGCGCAGGTCCTCGCGCCTCTGGGCGAGGATCTCCTTCTGGAGGACACTGTTCTCGCGCGCTATGAAAGAGCGCCAATACAGGCTCTCGGCGGATGCGAGGGTATTGTTGACAAGCGCGAGATGGTCGGCCTGGAGCGCGTTGTACTGCAGCAGGAGCTGTCTCTCCTGGTCCGAGTAGACGCCTGTCACGTCGAAACGGTGGGACACGGCCGCAGACAGGGAGTAGACACCCTGGCGATTGAGCGAGTCGTCGGTGTTGTAGGACGACGACCCGCGAAGACCGACGGACGGACGCTGCGAGGCGACGGATGCGCGCACAGCATGGTATGCGGCTTCAACGCGCTTCTGCGAGGCTTGGAGTCCGGGGTTGTTCTCCCTCACGGCCAGCAGGAACGCATCGAGGTTCATCTCCGCAGCGAACGAGGCCGAGGTCCAGCACAAGCAGCAGACAAACAGTAAAACCCGTGATAACACCTTATTTTTCATTACCCAGCATTTCTCCCTTCATGACAAACACCGCCGTTCAACTCGGCAGGCGATCAGCCTCGGGCGGGGTCTTGCGAGCGATCCATCCGAGTGCCTCCATATCCGTATCCAGAGATTATATAATACCCTCGAGGAAAATGCCCTGTGGAATTTTATAAATGGATTGACGGATATTACGTATTGACAAGCGACCAGCTATATGGATAATTATGGGTCGTTAATGGAGGGAAGATCTATAGTGGGCCCCCGGACCGGGGGCCCACTTTTTTTCGGGAGAGCAGCCCGCTCTCCCTGATTTGCCCTCCTAAATCAGAGGGGGTAACGTCTACACCATGAATGAAACAAGTTTCGCGCAATACAACCTGCGTGAGGAGTTGCTTCTCGCGCTTAACCAGAAGGGTTTCACCACGCCCACCCCGGTGCAGGAGCAGGTGCTTTCATTGGATCGCTTCGACCAGGACCTCATTGTCCGGGCCAAGACCGGATCAGGCAAGACATTGGCCTTCCTGCTTCCGCTGCTCCAGGAGATCGAGCCGTCCACCTCCTGGCCAAGAATCCTGGTGCTGTCGCCTACGAGGGAACTAGCGCAACAGACGGCAAAGGAGGCCGAGTGGATCTCGCGGCACCTTGATATATCAGTGGCCACTCTGGTAGGGGGGCTTGACATGTCCGCCCAGGTGCGGTCGCTAAGGGCCGGCGCTGCGATCGTAGTGGGCACGCCGGGCAGAACGCTGGACCATATAAACCGCTCCTCGCTGCGGACGGAGGGCATTACCTCCGTCATACTGGACGAGGGTGACCACATGCTCGACATGGGCTTTCGCGAGGAACTGGAGGGCATACTCGACTCTCTGCCCAACAGGAGTCGCACCTGGCTCTTCTCCGCGACCATGCCCGAGGAGGTCAAGGCCCTGTCCAGGAAGTACCTTGCACACCCTACATTTCTCTCGCTCGTCGAGGAGGGGGAGCAGCACGGCGACATATCGCACAAGGCCTACCTGGTCCCGTTCCGGCGCAAGATGGAGGGGTTGGTCAACGTCCTGCTGTGGGAGCGTCCGAAGAGGGGGCTGATCTTCTGTCACACGCGCCTCGAGACTATGAGCGTGGCGGGTCGCCTCGCGGAGGAGGGCTTCAACGCTGGGGCCCTGCACGGGGAGATGACCCAGAGGGAGCGCAACGCGGTGCTGACCTCCTTCAAGAACGGCGCTATTCCTCTCCTGGTAGCCACCAACGTGGCGGCGAGAGGTCTCGACGTCGAGGGGGTGTCGCACGTCATCCAGATCGGCCTCCCCGACGACAGGGACACCTTCGTCCACAGGAGCGGCAGAACCGGGAGGGCCGGACACGAGGGGTTGAACATACTTCTGCTGTCGCCCCAGGAGGCCGGCAAGTTCAAGTACATGTTCGGGTCGGCCAAGGTGGACATTGAATGGAACAACGTCCCCGACGTACAGGCGATAAACCGCGCGCAGAGGGAGACCGCCGAGGAGAAGCTCCTGACGATGAAGGAGGCCGGCGAGAACGAGGAGTATCTTCGCTGGGCGGAGGACCTGCTTACAAGGGCGGCGCCCAAGGACCTGGTGGCACGACTGCTGTACGCGCTAACTTCCAACCGCTCCGCCGGCTACAACCTCTCGGGCGAACTGGAGAGGGAGCTGAGGAGGAAGAGCCGCATCCCGGCGGAGAAGGAGCGCACCCCGACGGGCCGCGGACTGAAGGGCGGACGCCAGAAGGGCACAATGCTCAGGTTTTCCAAGGGGCTGTCGGATGGCTGGGACGTGGGCAAGGTGCTGCATTCCGTCTGCTCCTGTCTCGAAGTCGATCGTTCCGAGGTTGGCGCGATCAGGATGAAGGACGACCACGTGCTCGTGGAGCTGTTGCCATTCGCCCTGTCCCGTTTCGAGGCGAACTCGAGAGCTCTTGAGCGATGCGGTCTTATCGAGGCTGGGAAGGGCAAGGAGGCACTGGCCCCATCGTTTGCTGCCAAGCCGGCCAAGGGGCGCGACAAAGGTTATTATAACGACAGGCAGGGGAAACCTGGCCGACGCGATCGCAGGTAGAGCCATATACAGAGGGCCGGCTAAAAAAGCCGGCCCTCTGTATAAATAATATAATGGACGGATGATTACGCCTTCTGGACGTTGGCAGCCTGAGGGCCCTTCTCCCCGTCCACTACGTCAAAACTTACCTTCTGCCCCTCGGCGAGCGACTTGAAGCCTTCGCCTGAGATCGCGCTGAAATGAACGAAAACATCCTTGCCCTCGTCCGTCGTTATGAAACCATACCCCTTGCTATCGTTAAACCACTTAACCGTTCCGTGACTCATCCAAAGACAGCCTCCTAAAACTTGTGAAATTCTGCAGCCAGCTCCACGAAACCGAACCGCACTAAAACGATATAGGAATTTTGCTCTTATGTCAAGCTTTTTCTAAAACTTATCCCCATGTTTCTCCAGCCTCTCCCAAGAGACTTAGTCAACGAGGGGGGCAATCAGTCGTCCGCGCGATAATTTTTAAGACAGACCCTCTTGCCGCCCATGCTTTTCACCCAGCTCGGGAATGAAGAAGGCGACAACTAGGGAGACAAATGTACATGCCAGCCCGATGGAAAAGGCCATCCTGTAGGCGGTCTCGGCGGACGTCGAGGAATAGAGATCGATCAGGACACCCATGAACGACGTGACAATCGCTATGGCCAGGAAACCGGCGGTGTTGAGCACCGAGATCGCCAGGCCGGTGTATCTCTCCGATGATTGCTCCTTCGCCACCGACCAGGAGAGTACAAAACAGGCGTTGGTGAAGCCGAGCGCGAGAAAGAGCAGACGCAGGACGCCGGGCCCCAGCCTGCTCTCCCACGGCATAACCACGCACCCCCAGAGAAGCGTCTGGAAGAAGGACGCGACGATCATCGGAGGCCTCCTTCTTCCGATCCTGTCCGAGAACCAGCCGTTGAAAAGGCCTCCCGTCATCGTGCCCAAAACCATCATCACCGTCAGGGAGGAGGCCTCGGCGACCGTCATTCCATAGACGTGGACCAGCCAGGGGATGCCCCATGTGCCTACGAGCGAGAAAAAACCAGCCTGGTTGAAGAAGTAGAACAGGGCGGCCATCCTCACTCCCCTGACGGACAGCACAGCACGGATCCCCTCCATGACCGAGAACGGCTCCGGTGGCTTTCCGTGCCGCAACATCTCCCGTTCGTTAAGAGGAGGAGACCCTATGTCCTGAGGACGATTCCTGATGAGGAGCAAGCAGATAAGGGCGACGCCGAGGGTTGCCGCTCCTATGGCTACAAAGCTGGACCTCCATGTCACGAGCGTCAGCAGGAGGGCCAGCGGCCCCTGGGAGAGGATCCCGCCGGCGTTCCCTATGAAGGAGGTCGCGCCTGATATTGTCGCGAACTCCCCGTCCCTGAACCACTGGGACTGTATCTTCATTATGCATACGAAGACCGTGGCCACTCCAAGCCCCACCAGGAAGCGCCCCGCGAGCAGCCACCCGTAGGAGGGCGCAAGGCCGAACATGATTGAGCCGGCACCCGCCACGAACATCCCCGCCGACACCGTGAGCCTGGCTCCGAGGGAGTCCGCGAGCAGCCCTACCGGAATCTGCATCGCCATGTACGCATAGAAGTACATCGAGGACATCTTTCCGAAATCCGCTGCGTTCAACGAGAAGGCGGCTGTCACGTCCTCCCTCACCACCGCCGCGGCCAGCCTGTGGAAGAAGACGATCATGAAGGCGAACGTCATGACCCCCCACACTATCCAACGATAAGCGAGCGCCCTCTTTATGGCACCCTCCCGACTGCAGTCCTGCAACTGGACCCCGTACTCTTCTTCCATAGGCCGACTATCCCCTTCTCAGAGCCCGAAATCGGGCCGAATAACCCCGATAGGCATTTTACAATGGGCGACGGGATAATGATAGTGAGCGGCCTTTTCGAAGATGGCTTTCGCCGGAGCGGGACAGGCGTTATAATTGCTTGGGAATAGAACGGACAAGGGGGACCCCGGTCGGTGATCCAGATCTCGAAAGTATCGCTCCGCTTCGGAGAGCGGGTTTTGCTAAAGAACATCTCCTGGTCCGTCCCGGATGGATCCAGGTTCGGCCTGGTGGGGAGCAACGGCGCGGGAAAGACAACCATCCTCCGCATGATCGCCGGAGAGTACCCGATCGACTCGGGAGCGATCTCCGTCACCAAGGGGGACAGGATAGGCTACCTCCCGCAGGACCTGGTCGAGATCCCGGACGAGCCGGTCCTGAAGTTTCTCCGGATGAGGGCCGGCCTGGACGATATAGAGATCATGCTGGAATCGTGCGCCAAAGATCTGGAGGCGGCCCGGCCAGGCTCGCAGGAGGGGACGAGGCTCCTCGCGCGTCACGAGTCCCTGATGAGGCAGTACGAGCTGCGCGACGGATTCGCCTTCGACGCCATGGCCTGCAAGGTACTGAAGGGGCTGGGTTTCTCGGACGACGCGACAGGCTTCACCTGCGGCCAGTTCTCCGGGGGATGGAAGATGCGCCTCCTTCTCGCCTCCCTGCTTCTCTGCTCGCCGGACATACTGCTGCTGGACGAGCCTACGAACCACCTTGACACGGAGAGCATGGAGTGGCTTGAGAGCTGGCTGACGGCGTTCTCCGGCACGGTCGTGGCGGTCTCGCACGACC
>JAKJGK010000015.1 GCA_022704435.1 Synergistota bacterium
CCCGGTTATCTTCTGGGGAAGGACCCCCGCCAGACCTCCAACCTCGGTGGCCACGGATTTCCATCCAATGGAAGCCAACTCTTTCTTAAAGGCCGACTCGGCCTCGCTCGTCGTCGTCGAGGCCAGGAGCAGCGCCGCCCTGCCCGCCTGGTTTTCGTCGTCTATCCTTATTCTGAAGTTTACCTCCACTCCCCGTCGTTCCTGCCCGTCGGGCGGGGTGCTCATGTCGAGCACCGTAGCCTCTCGCTCCTCGGTTCTGCCTGCCTCCTCCATCTCTCCCAATTCCTCCCATTCTTCTCCCTGCGGGTTTTTGAAGATGCCCTTCCACTTCACGCCATCCATCCCCCCTCGGTGAGTTCTGTTAACCATTATATAGTCAAATGCATGGAAAGAGTCGGCAATTTCCCCGCGCTAGAAAAAATCGCCACGACTTTCTTGATACGTTGAGGTTTTAGCCCTATACTATAGGCATTCCGGTGAAAATCAATTTTTCAAAAAGGAGGGGAGTTTTTCGGTCGTCCGATAGGCAAAAGGTGTTACACAAAATTTTCCTTAGGAGGTATTCGCAAATGAACAGGAAAACCACCATGGTCCTCGCCCTTCTTATGGTATTCACTTTCGCGGGCGCGGCGTCCGCGACGACGTTCATCTCGATAGCCACCGGCGGCACCGGCGGCACCTACTACCCCCTCGGTGGCGGCATGGCCGAGATAGTCAGCAGGCATGCCCCGGATCTCCAGGTGACTTCCGAGACCGGGAACGCATCCGCCGCGAACATCAACCTGATCGGCACGCACCAGATAGAGATGGCGATGGTTCAGAACGACCTCGCCTACTGGGCCGCGAAGGGCATGACCCCGTTCAAGGAGCAGTACGACAACCTTCGCGTGGTTGCCTCCCTCTACCCTGAGCACGTCCAGTGCATCACCCTCAAGGGCACCGGCGTCGAGGACATAATGGACATCAGGGGCAAGAGAGTCTCGGTTGGAGCTCCCGGCTCGGGCGTCCTCGGCGACGTGACCGCCCTGTTGAAGGTGGCCGAGATGAAGTTCGGAGACATGGAGCCCGACTTCCTCGACTTCAACAACACGACCCAGCGCTTCAAGGACGGACAGCTCGATGTCGGCTTCGTGGTCGCAGGCTACCCCACATCCTCGATAATGGACCTCGCCACCACCCACGACATCGACCTGGTGAGCTTCAACGACGATTTCATGAGCCGCCTCGTGGCCCAGTACCCCTTCTTCGTGAAGGATCGCATTCCCGCCGGCACCTACACCGGCGTTGACAAGGACGTGCAGACTCCTGCGGTTCTCGCCATGCTCATCTGCGACTCGCAGCTTCCTGACGACGTTGTCTACAAGTTCACCAAGACATTCTGGGAGAACATCGAGGAGCTGTACAAGGTTCACGCCAAGGCGAAGGAGATCACGCTGGCGACCGCCCTCGACGGAGTTTCGGTCCCGGTGCACCCCGGCGCGGCCAAGTACTACCAGGAAGTCGGCATGAACGTTCCCGACGTTAAATAGTGCAGAGCATGTAGGAAAATAGACCGGGGGCGGTCATGCCGACCGCCCCCATGTCTTTTTATGTCGAAAGGAAACGAGCGATGGCCTCCCTCCACTCCTCCGGCCTCATGCAGGGAGACGCGCCGTTGAGCCAGTCGGATCGTCCGCCCCCCTTCGCGGCGAGCGATGGCGACTCTCGCAGGAAGGACGAGAAGTCACGGTCCACCTCCTTCCCCCTGTAGAACAGGAAGTATCCCCCCTTGCCCTCCGCCTCCGGCATGAGCAGCAGGACCAGCGCGTCCGGGTTGTCGTCCGACCACCTGCGCGAGGCGACCGTCACCAGCTCTCTTGGGACGCCGGGAAGCACCGAGAAGAAGAGTGGCAGGCCGCCGACGTTGGAGCTCTCCCAAGGTACGGCTACCAGTTGCGATGCCCTCTCGAGCGTCTTGCCGAGGGCGGCGTTCTCCTCCCTCAAAGATGAGAGCACACTCTCGAGTCGGTCGGCCGGGCAGCCCACGCTCCTGGCCAGCCTCCTGGCGACCCTGCTGTACTCGTTCCGCAGGGCGCTCCCCCTCGTTATGTACCGTATCTCCCAGTTGGGGGGCGAACCCTTGTAGCCGGTGACCAGGATGTCGCCGACTTCGCCGGTCGATCCAACATGGGAGCCCGAGCATGCTATGGCGTCGAAGCCTTGGATGGTCACCACCCTTATGGTTTCGTCGGCGATCCTCTCCCATTTACCTCTGACTCCCGGCAGACGCTCGCCCTCGGCCCTGCCGACGTTCGCAATTTCCACGGGCAAATCCAAAGAAACGATTTCGTTTGCCCTGTCCTCGGCCGCGAACAGATCCTCCCAGCCCAGCTCGCCAGGGTACGTGAGGTAGATAAGGCTCTCGGCCTCTCCGACGGCCACCTTTTCGATCCGCAAAGAGGGCAGGTTGGCCTCCAGCACCTTCGAGATAATATGCTCGCCCGTGTGCATCCTGGAGTAGACTGCCCGCAGGTCCAGGTCCACGACCTCCTCGAGATTCATGCCCGGCTCGAGCCTGCCTTTGACGAGAGTGCCAGCGACTGCCAATCCTTCCGGATGCTTGTCGCTCTCCAACACCTTGAACAGCAGGTCGTCGGCGCGTAGCTCGCCCCTGTCCCCTGGCTGGCCTCCTCCGGAGGGACGAAACTCGCTTCCCGAGATAAGCAGGGTAAAGGTCTTTTTCTTGTCATTCGCGGCCAGAATCCGCGTCAATTGCGAAGTACCCATGTCTCAACGCGCTTCCTTCCGATATTGATATGGTTGAGGCCCGCATGATAAAATGCGACCGGAGGCGGACCTCCGGCCGACTTCGCTAATTATTGGCGCGCCTGTGGCGATTCGAACGCCAGACCCTCGGCTCCGGAGGCCGATACTCTATCCACTGAGCTACAGGCGCAATTGACGCCTCGAAAGGCGAGGCTTATTCTACCCTCGAATGCTGAGGGCGTCAAGGTTTGTTGAGTTAACGCAATAGTCAGTGTGTCTCTGTCACACGACTCAAAATCGACAGTGGCCGATGCTCAAAACGGCCACTGTTTCGACGTGCACGGTCTGCGGGAACATGTCGAAACAGGTCAGGCTCTCGATGGAATAGCCGCCGTCCACCAGAGTCGCCGCGTCCCTGGCCAGGGTGGCCGGGTTGCAGGAGACGTAGACGATGGTGCTCGGCTTCAGCGACAGGACGCCTCGCAGGACATCGGGAGTGCAGCCGGTGCGCGGAGGGTCCAGCACTACCAGGTCGAAGCTCTCCTCCAAGTCGGGGATGACCTTTTCGACTGCACCAGGCGCTATGGTCACCCTCTCCTTCATCCCGTTGCGCTCCATGTTGGACTCCATCAGACTTACTGCCGGCGGCCACTCCTCCACCGCCGTGACTCTGCCCGCCGCACCGGCCAGGAAGGCGGTAAGTCCGCCGCTGCCGGCGTACAGCTCCAGCACGTTCGCTGATTCGGCCACCCCACCGGCGCGGGCGGCATAGTCGTACATGGCGCGAGCCTGGCACGTGTTCACCTGGAAGAAAGAGGTCGTGTCGCACTCGAACCTGAAGGGCGATAGCTCCTCCTCCACCAGGCCGTCGCCGAGGATCGTCTCGGTCTCGAGACCCGTGATCACGTTGCCGGGAGACCTGTTGAGGTTGAGGGTAAAGCTCCTGAGCCCTGGGAATCCACTCTTTAGCCTGGTGACGAGTTGCTCCTCCAGCCTGTTCTTCTGCCTCGCCTTGAGCGGAGAGGCTATCACCAGCGAGACGAGCAGCTCGCCGGTCTTGATGCCGTGCCTGAATATCGCGTGTCGAAGGACGCCCTTGCCACTGCGCTCGTCGTAAGCAGGAATTCCAAGGGCAGGCAGCGCCGCTGAGACCGTGGCGAAGGCCCTGTCTATCAGCTTCGCGGCCACAGGGCATGATTTCATGGGCACGATGTCGTGGCTGCCTCGGGCGTAGTAGCCCATGGCGGGGAGGCCGCCCGCCTCCCGCACTGGCAGGGAGACCTTGTTCCTGTACCCGGTCTGGTCAGGACTGGGGATGCAGGGGGGGATCTCCGGAAACGGCCGCTTGCAGATACGGCGGAAGGCGTCCTCGAGTATGGCGCGCTTGAGCTCCAGCTGCAACGGGTAGGACGCGTGTTGAAGCTGGCATGCCCCGCACCTGTGATACACTGGGCACGGAGGGGTAACCCTGGATGGGTGCGCCTCAAGGATCTCCTCTGCGACTGCGACCGCGTAGCTCTTTTTTCGGGCGGTGATCCTGGCCCTGACCCTCTCGCCAGGCAGGGCTCCCGCTATGAAGACCGTCATCCCGTCCGACAGGCGCCCCACCGAGCTGCCGTCGCTGCTTATCCTCTCCGCCTGTAATTCCATGAAGTCTCCCCTGTCGGCCATCGCAAACGCCTCCTTGTTTCATTTGGGGGTGCAATCAAAAAGGCCGCGCTTGTACAGGGCGCGGCCGTTCTATCAACGGGCGGTTCTAAAGGTGGATGCTGTTCTTGAACAGTGTGTACCCTTCGTCGAAGGCCAGGGAGTTCGACTGCTTGGTCTTCTCGGGCACCTTGGCCAGGATGGCCTTCTTGACCGACTCGGGCTTGACGATATTCTCAAGCTCCAGGACCCGCGCTACCGCGCCGAGCGCGACCATGTTGGTGGTTATCTCGTTTCCGACCTTCTCGCGCGCGGTGCGGACTATCGGGAGGTAGTAGATGTTCGCGTCCACCTGGGGAAGGCTGGTGACGAAGAAGTCGTCGTAGATGATCCTCCCTCCGGGGAGAGTGTCGCCTGCGTACTCCTCTGCGGCCTGCTGGGTCAGTATGACCTGCAGGTTGGGCTTCATGGCCTTGGGGTAGTCTATCGGCTCCTTGGCGATGATGACCTCGGCCTTCGATTTTCCACCCCTGGCCTCCGGGCCGTAGGACTGGGTCTGGACGACGCTCAGTCCCTCCTCGAACAGGGCGGCAGCCTCCCCGGCCACCACCGCGGCGAGGATCACGCCCTGCCCGCCCGAGCCGGCGAACCGTATCTCGTATCTACTTGCCATCTTTCAACCCCCCCACTCTTTTTACCATGGCTTGGTACTGTTCGGTGTACTCAGGGATGCTCTTCTTGACAAATTCGCCCACTACTATCTTCCCGGCAAGCTCCTCGGGGGACATGTCCTTGGCCTTGTTCAGAGGGACGGAGTTGGCCTTGAAGAAGTTGACGTTGTCTATCGGCGTCCTGCGATTGTTCTTCCTGCCGAACTGGGTATGGCAGTGGGTAAGGATCTCCACCACGGAGAAGCCCTTGTTGGAGATGCCGGCCTTGATGAACTGCTCCGCCTGCACCGGGTTCGCTATGGTGGCCCTGGCGACGTAGGTTGCGCCGGCACCCTCAGCGAGCTTGCAGATGTCGAAGGCGGGGTCTATCGCGCCGTAGGGGCTTGTCGCGGCCCAGCTTCCGGATGGGGTCGTCGGGGATATCTGCCCGCCGGTCATGCCGTAGATGTTATTGTTCATGACGATGGCGGTGATATCGATGTTCCTCCTGCAGGCGTGTATGAAGTGGTTGCCTCCTATTGCAGCGCAGTCGCCGTCGCCCATGACGTCGATCACGGTCAGGTCGGGGTTGGCGAGCTTTATCCCGGTGGCGAAGGCCAGTGAACGGCCGTGGGTCGTGTGCACTGTGCATGCGTCGATATAGCCAACCATCCGGCTTGAACAGCCTATGCCGGACGCTATGACAGTCTGCGACTTTTTCTTGTCGAGTCCGACCAGCGCCCTCAGGAGAGAGTGCATTATTATGCCGTGTCCGCAGCCGGGGCACCATATATGCGGGAAAAACCTGGTTCTAAGCCAGTTGAATACTTCAGGGGCGGGCATCCTCAGGCCACCTCCTCGATGACGGATAGAATCTCTTCGGGCTTGAACAGCTCGCCGTTCACCAGGTTCTGCGCCACGATCTTGGCCTTGCCGTGTACCGCGCGCTCCACCTCGAGAACCATCTGTCCGCAGTTAAGCTCCGGCACAATTATCGTCTTGGCCTTGCGGGCGAGTTTCTCCAGCTCCCTGTCGGGGAATGGCCACAGGGTGACGGGGCGGAAGAACCCGGCCTTTATGCCGCGCACCCGGGCCTCGTGCACCGCGCGCAGGCTTGTGCGGGCGACGCTTCCATAGGCGAGCACCAGGATATCGGCGTCGTCCGTGAGCGCGGTCTCGTACTCGACGATATCATCGCGGAAACGGTCGACCTTCCTCATGAGTCGCTTCATCATCTTCTCGATCTCTTCCGGGCTGTTGGTCGGGAAACCCCACTCGTTGTGGGTGAGTCCCGTTATATGCCAGGTGTAGCCGTCGCCGAAGGAGGCCATGCAGGGAAGGTCGTCCCTCGGGTCCGGAAGATAGGGGATGAACTTCTCCGGGACATCCACCGGGCGCTTTCTCTCCAGGAGATCCTTGGCCTTTATCTTGGGCGGCACGACCTTCTCCCTCATATGCCCTATAATCTCGTCGCTCAAGATGAGGACGGGCTGGCGATACCTTTCGGCCGCGTTGAAGGCCTTGATTGCGACCTCGTAGCACTCCTGGACGGAGGAGGGAGCGTAGCAGATGGTTCCGTGGTCGCCGTGGGTGCCCCATCTAGCCTGCATCACGTCCTGCTGGGCCGCCTTGGTGGGAAGGCCCGTGGAGGGGCCGCCCCTCATCACGTCTACGACGACCAGCGGTATCTCCGCGATGTACGCGAAGCCCAGGTTCTCCTGCTTGAGCGAGAAGCCGGGGCCCGAGGTCGCGGTAAGAGATTTTCTTCCGGCTATGGAGCCGCCGATCGCCGCAGCTATGCCGGCGATCTCGTCCTCCATCTGGATGAATCGTCCGTTGATCTTGGGCAGCTCCTCGGCCATTATCTCGGCGATCTCGGTGGACGGAGTTATCGGGTAGCCCGCGAAAAAGCGGCAGCCCGCCGCAAGGGCGCCGTGTGCAAGCGCCTCGTTTCCCTGCCAGAATGCGACATCAGGCATCCTTTACTTCCTCCTTCACAGTTATCGCAAGGTCGGGGCAGATGTTCTCGCACTGTCTGCATCCTATGCAATCGTCCTGTCTTGCCGCGACCGCCTTCTGACGAACCTCGTCAAGGTCGAGGACCTTTTTCGGGCAGATGTGAATACACAGGGAGCAGCCCTTGCACCAGGAATTGTTCACCAGAACCTCGTACTTCTTCGGCAAAAAAAGTCACCTCCTACGATATCCTCCCGAGGACGAGAGGAGCGAAGCGCATCTCCTTCTTGTGAGTAGAATAACTTCTATCCGAAAGCACTGCAAGGTCGTCAAGATTTATATCTTTTATATCGCTTCATTGCCCCTATGATAAATATGATAAATTTTATGCCCCTGTATCGGGGTCGCGTAGATACTCAGCCCTTACCCTATCTGGAGGTATCGCGTCCTGCCTGCGCATGTGAGCGAGAATGGCCGCGGCAGCACCTGAGGGCCTGACTCCGACGAAGAATCCCGCTCCTTCGCCGAACTGTCTTCCGGTCTTCTCCGGGCGGTCCGTCATCCACTGCACCTCCTTGAGGTTCGGCGCAACCGCCGACACGGCGTCCATGAAGTCGGCGGGCGAATAGGCGCCGTCAGGCATAAGGCGGGTCAACGGCGACAGACCTCCCTTGGACGTGAACAGTCCGCCGCATATCCTGCCACCGCCTCCCTGGAGCACGATCGCGGCGACGCCCCCGGTCCGTCCTATCCGTTCGAAGGCCATGCACTCGAGCGAGGAGAGAGGGACGACCTTCTTCCCCCCGGCCCATGCAAGGAAGGTGACGAAGGAGATTCCGACCTTTATCCCGGTGAAGGAGCCCGGGCCAGCGACCAATCCGTACAGGTCCACCTCCTCCGGCCTGCGAGAGCAGGACTCGAGCAGGCATCCATACATGGCCGGGAGAATCTCCGCCTGTCTCCTGCCTGCGTCGACATTCATCTCGCCGCGGACCACTCCGTCCTCCGCCAACCCGAGAGCGGCCCAACTGGTGCAACAGTCGACCGAAACGATTGACTCTTTCATACCCCGGTCATCCCCCCTGGATAATCTTCCGCAAAGGCGTCGAGCACCGAAATCGCCCTGTCCCCCTCAGCCGAGAGGGTGATCTCCCTGCTCCCGTCGTCGCCGGCATGGCCGAAGCGAACGGTCCATACCTGGTCGAAGGACCAGGGGAGACCCCGATCTGCCCATTCGATGAACAGCACGGGCTCCTCGTCCATGTAGTCCTCCATGTCCAGCTCCTCCGGGTCGACCCTCCCGAGCCTGTACAGGTCGGCGTGGATTATCGCTCCCTCGCGACATTCGTAGCGGTTGACGAGGGTGAAGGAGGGGCTGCGGACGTTCGAGCAGCCTCGGGCTCGGCAAAAACCCCTCACCAGCGTGGTCTTGCCGGCCCCGAGGCCGCCGACAAGCAGGACGACCAGTCCCGGGAAGGCGAACGGGGCCATCGACTCACCGAACCTGATCGTGTCCTCCTCCGTGCGCGAGACAAGCCGAAAGGAATGGCCGCCGTCTTTTATGCCGTCCATCCTCCGGGTCACTCCCGTCTCCTGCGTCTTCTGCGCATCAGCAGGGCAACCAGGACAGTCCCTGCTCCCACGAGGAACAGCATGAACATCATGCGACTCAACGAGACGCCGCGCACGCCCATCCTCCCCACCCCGAAGATCCACAGCGCGGCCATCGCAAAGCTGGCTATGCTTATCCTGAGCCCCTTCCAGCGGATCTGCTCGGTCTTTCTTATCTCCTCGTCCCAGTCGATTCTCTTACGTCTCAAACAGATCTCATCCTCATGCTCCTTGTCACGTCAAGGTCCGTCATGCCGGCGCCTCGACGACGACGACCGCCACCGCGTAGTCCCCGTCGTGGGTCAGCGAGAGATGTATTCGCTCCTCTCCCCTGAAGGGAAGGAGTTCCATGATCGCGGGGGCCATCCGGACCTGCGGCGCGGCCTGCGTGCGTTCGACCCACAACCCGGGCCCGAACACGAGCGAGTACATCGGAATGCCGGATGCCTTGGAGAAGGCCTCCCTGGCGGCGAAGCAGGCCGCGAAGTGCCGGGCCGGGACGGCCTTTTCAAGAGCGTAGCCGATTTCGCCCGGCGAGAACACCCGCTGGACGAAGCGATCCGAGCGTATGGCCCTCTCCATGCGCGAGACCCTGCACATGTCGACTCCTATGCCGATGATCAAAAAGCAACCTCCTCATCTATTCCCGTCGCCCCGGTCCTCGAGCACCCGGTCAAGGGCGATACCGGCCAGCGCGTGCCCCTGAGCGGCGGCCCTCCTGTACCAGCCTGCCGCCGCGTCAAGGTCGCGGGGCACCCCCCGTCCGAACTCGTAGCAAAACCCGAGGCCGAACTGTGCCGCTGCGTTCCCGGCCTCGGCGGCCTTTCGGTACCAGCCGACTCCCTTCGCGTAATCACGCCCCGTCCCCGAACCCTCGCTGTACAACCTGCCGAGGCTTGCGCTGGCGCCGATGTGGCCCTGCTCCGCCGCCCTGAGATACCAGCTTGCAGCCCGGAACGGGTCGGCCTCCACCCCGCGTCCATGCTCGTACATGCCGCCTACGATATACTGGGCCTCGGCATCGCCGGTCTCCGCCGCCTTGCGGTACCAGAGGGCGGCCTCGCTCTCGCTCCTGTTGACTCCCCTGCCCTGCTCGTACATCCTGGCCAGGCTCATCCGAGCTTCGCCGTGCCCCTGCTCCCCCGCCCTGCGATACCAGTCCGCGGCCTGGGTCAGGCTCAGCCTGGTCCCTCGACCCTGCTCGGACATCCGCGCGAGGTTGAACTGGGCCCGCGCGTCACCCTGCTCGGCTGCGCGCTTGTACCAGCCGGCGGCGAGGGAGTCGTCCCGCTCCCTACCGCGCCCTGTCTCGTACGAGTGCGCGAGGGAGAACTGCGCGTGGATGTTACCCTGTTCCGCCGCTTTCTCATACCAGTCCGACGCTTTCCTGTAGTCCGGGAGGCCCAGGGCGTCGGACGCATACAGCCTGCCCAGAGCGAACTGGGCCGCAGCATCCCCCTGCATCGCCGCCTCGAGGTACCACTCCGCGGCCCTCTCGTCGCTGCCGAAAATGCCGCCTAACTCGTACAGCCTTCCGATGCTCCTCTGGGCCGAGGCGTCTCCCTCCTTTGCCCTCCGCATAAGGTCGCTCGCGGCGAAGAAAAAGAGCGCCCCGAGGCCGATGACGGCCACGGACAGCAGGAAGAACACCCAAGTTGACAGACGCTTTCTTTTTACGGGCCTGTCCGGAAGCCGAGAGGAATCGCCGCGCGTCACCCTCCTAGCCCTGTCCGGAGGCGCACCTGGAGCGGAGATGGCGGCGTCCCCCAACAACCCCTCCTTCAGCTCCCTCATGCTCTGCGGACGATCCTCGGAGGAGAGGGACAGGGCCTTCATCAGGGCTGCCTCGGCGTAACCCGGGATCGCGATGCCCATGCTAATAGGCGACGCCAGCAGGTCCTCCTCCATCCTGTCCAGCGCGTCCTGGGGCACCATGCCGACTACGCACCGGTACAGGGTGGCGGCCATTCCGTAGACATCGCTCCAGGGCCCCAGGCGCCGGCTGCCGCGATACTGCTCCGGCGGGCTGTACCCCTTTTTCAGCACGACCGAGTGATGTCGCTGCTGAATCAGCGCCACGGCAGACTTCGACGCGCCGAAGTCAAGCAGTTTTACCTGGCCGAACCGCGTGAGAAAGATGTTGTCGGGGCTGATGTCACGGTGGATCAGGCCGGAAGCGTGGACTTCGTCGAGGGCGTCCATCAGCGGAGAGAGTATGGAGAAAGCCTCGCCGAAGTGAAGGCGTCCCCCCTTCTCCTTGAGGTGCGCCATGAGCGTGCGCCCCTCCAGGAGGGTCATCACCATGTACGCCGTGCCTCTCTCCTCGAAGAAGTCCTTCACCGAGACGATGCAGGGGTTGCCCTCGAAGCGCGCCAGCGTCCTGGCCTCGTCGATGAACTTCTCCATGCCCCTGAGGAAGTCCTCGGCGACCTCCTCCGACACGCGCATCACAGTGCGGCTGTCCGGGTTGCGCATCGCTAGCCCGCTTGGGAAGTACTCCTTGATGGCCAGCTTGACGTTAAGCAGCATGTCCATTCCGACATACGTGATGCCGAAGCCTCCCTGGCCGAGGGTGCGGCCGACCATGTAGCGGCCGTGCAAGATCGCCCCGGGCTTGAGGAGGTTCCATCCTCCCTCTCCGGGCTGCAACTCGTCGTAGCCGCAGGCGGGGCACGCTGCCGAGCCCTCGCCGACGGGCGTGAAACAGGCGGGACAGATCCTAGCGTAGTCTGTCGGCGCCGATCGAGAGTTTGCTGTCTCCTCGCCCGAGGTCGTCATCCGTCTCGCTCCGTCTGCATCGAATTGTCCGGGGCCACGGCCAGGCAGAGGACCGTCACGTTGTCCTGAGACCGGAGCCCCCGCGCCAGGGCGGCATCTATCAGTGCGCGAGCCCACTCCTCCGGGTCCTGCGCGTATGCCTCAAGTATCTTCTCCTCGGGCAGGGACTTGTACAGTCCGTCGGAGCAGAGCAGAAGCGTGAACCCTCCGTCGGGCAGCCCGCCTGGCGCGCTCCTCAGCGAGCCCCTGCCGACCGTCTCTATAGTTCGCGCCCCGATGTAGCTCGTCAGGGCCTCCCTCTGCGGGTCGTACAGGGCCTCCTCGGGCTCGATCCGCCCGCGAGCCGCCGCCCTGTCGAGTTTCACCGCGTACACGTGGTCCTCGGTGAGAGGAGTCAGGCTCTGGCCGTCGGTCATGTACAGGCGGCTGTCCCCGGCGTAGGTCCAGTATACCCCGCTTTCATGGACCGCCGCCGCCACCAGCGTCGTGCCGCAACTGCCTTCCAGTCCGTGCTCCTCGGCGAATGAGTGGACTGCCCTGTTCGCCTCCTGAATAGACCGCTCGAGCGCGTCCTCCATCGACTCGTCCGCAGACTTGGCCAGGTAGGAGTCGACGAACACTCTGACCGCCAACCTCGCGGCCTCTCCGCCCTTCTTCAGCCCGCCCATTCCGTCCGCCAAGACCGCGAGCGCACCTCCGTGCGCAAGGAAGGCGGCGTCCGAGAGGTCCCCGAAGGCGAAGGCGTCCTGCTGTTCGAATCTCGTCCCTATATGCTGGTGGTTTCCCGGCAGAATTTTCATACTCGGCGTCTCCTAGCGCACTTCGAACTCCGTGCCCTCGTCCCCAAGGCGAAAGCGTCCGAAGAGGGAGATGTTCATCGGCCCCGATACCCGGACCCACTCGCCGCTCGCCCTGACGTAGGTACCGTTGGTGGAACCGAGATCCTCGATCGTCCAGAAGCCGGGCAGGGAGCCAGGGACTATCCTGGCGTGCCTCCTCGAGACCTGCGGGGCCGGGATCACCAGGTTGCACGCGGCCGGGTCCCTGCCCATCACGATCCCCTCCTGAACAAGCGGGATGCTGCTGCCGGCGTAAGGCCCGGCAACACCGAACAGCGCCGTCGGCACAGGCACGCGCGCCGCCTCCGGGCCGTGAGGGGACGCGACTCCTGCGACGGAAGAAAAAAACCTGTCGCCGAGCAGGTTGACAAGGCCGGTGCCGGCCAGCAGCAACCCCCCTGCCGTGACGAACCAGAGTCCGGTGCTTGTGATTGCGTGGACCTCCCCGTTCAGCAGTCCGATGATGCCGATCACGGACGACAGTACGCCTGTCGCGAGGTAGGCGCATCTCATCCTGTTGTCGTTCTTCGCTATGTTGAAGGCGGCGAGCCCGGCCGCAAAAATACCTGAAAAAAGCGCAAGCGCGCCCAGCAGCGCCTCAAGCCCTCCTCCGACGAAGCCGACGCCCAGGGAGAGCCAGGGCAGGAGGCAGCCGACCGCGAGCATTCCCCCTCCGGTCAGGGCGATATAGTGCATCGACCGTCACCCCCTCTTTTCAAATCTGATACGGACGCGCATCTCGGTCTTGCCGAGCATCAGCCTGTCTCCATCCTCGAGCGGATATTCGCCGTCGATCGGCACGCCGTTCACCATCGTCCCGTTGGAGGATCCGAGATCCCTGACGGAGAGCCTCCCATCGAGGTTCTTAAGCTCGCAGTGCCTGGCGGAGATGGTAGCGTCGCCGGGAACCACCAGGACGGAAGGAGCGCCGGTTCGTCCGAGCACCAGTCTTTCCGCCACTACGCCTTTCAGCACACTGTGGCCATCCCCTCTCCCGGAAAGAGCAAGCTCTACCGCGACAGGAGGAACGATCCGACCTGTTTTTTCGCTCTTGGGGGACAGCATTACGGTAGGCTCGTCCGATGGCGCTCCCGTCGTGACGCGCCCGGCTCTCCTGCGGACCAGGGCGACCCCGACAGGCAGAATTACGACCGCGAAGGCGGCACCCGCATACCACCAGGCGAACCCGCCAGGCGCGTCCACGGAATGCTCCGCGCTCTCGCCAACCTGTGGAGCGGCGGGACGGGCTGCCGTCAGGCGAAACTCCACACCGTCCGAAAGGTTGCGGGAACCATCGGTGAATGATATCTCGAGCCTCTTGAGGGTGCCGTCGGGTTCGACCCCCTTGAGGTCGACGCGAATTGCGACTGCGTCATCCAGCGACGAGGCGATCGCGTCGAAGGCTGCCGGGAGAGGTCCGGAGTCAACCCTGTGGACCTGCCCCCCCGAGCGCCTCGATATCTCCCCTATCGATGCGGCCGAGGAATCCTTGCGGCGTCCGGCGAGCTCTCGCAGCACCCCCACCAGCTCGTTCGACACCGTGCCGTCCCAGGCGACTCCCCTGCTCTGCTGAAACACCCTGATCGCGGCCGCTGTGCGTGGTCCCGTCTTCCCGTCGACGGGACCGGCGTCGAATCCCAGCTCGTTCAGCAGCTGCTGGGCGGCGATGTTCCTGTTCTTGCTGTCACGCTCAGGCGAGTCGAAAAGAACCGAGAAGACGGGTATCGGGCCTGACTGAATAGCCGCCCGCACCTCTTCCGGCGTCGCCCCGCCAGTCGACTCCCTGAATCCGTCGCTGCAGAGCAGTATCAGTCTCCTCGCCGGGAGTTCCCTGACTCCGCCCCTGGCAAGATCGAGGGCCTTGATAATTCCGAGGTTCAACTGGACCGACGCGTCGCCGGGCGACAGAGATTGCAGCGCATACAGCAGGGCGTTCTTCTCTCCGGTGAACCCCTGCACCACCCGGACCTCCTCTCCGACGGACACGACCGCCGCGCGGTCGAGCGGACCGAGTTTCCGAATCCAGGCGGCCAGGGCCTCCCGCAACCCCTCAAATCTCTCCTGCCCGGTGGAAGCGGATATGTCAACCAGGAGGATCGTCAGCAGCCCGTCGTCCCTGGCCGAGTAGGGGCGAACTTCCGACACCTTGAGCGGGCGTCCGCCCAGCGCCGCGGCGAACACCCCCTCGCCGCCGGGCGCAAGCCGTTTGCCCTCGTCGTCCAACAGGTCCACGAAGGCCGTCAACGACGGATAGTCGAGCTGCACCTGGCGCAGTTTCAGGGTGCCGGGCGAGGCGAGCACCGGGGCAGCGAGAAAAAGAAACCCGATCAGGAGGACAATTCGGCTCAGGAATCTTGTTCTGTTTCCCATTGAAAGCCCTCCCCGCAAAGCGGCACGAACAGGAATTCACTCCGCCCCATCTCGATGCGGTCGAAGGCGCCGAGCGTCTCGGAGGCGATGACCTCCTCCCCGTTGAGGTAGATGAGCCCCCTGCTGAGACCGGCCTGTATCCTGAACGACCTCTTCTTCGGATCGTACACGAGAAAGGCGTGATCGGACCTTGAGATGCTGTCGTCGCCGGAGATGCAGATATCCATAGAGTCAGACCTGCCTATGGAGTTCTTCTCCGAGCGTATTCGGTAGTCTCGCCCCCTGTCCGGCCCCTTGACGCAGACGAGCCAGCCCACCACCGGGTCGATCCCGATCCTGCGCTTGACCACCGCGACCGTGCGCCCCTCGTCCTCCGGCCTCCCTGCGATGGAGGCACCGCCCGGAGAGAGCTTAACTGTCGTTGATTTGTCTGCCGCGTGCGCGACGGCGGGTCCTGCCGGCCGGGTCCTCTCCACGTCGTCCGCGGGGACGGCGCACCAGGGACAGGAGGCGTTGACTTCGGGGTCGTAGAAGTGCCCGTTAGGGCATCGTTTAATCGCCAATTGCAATCACTCCATTTCCTTTTCGTAGGGCAGGCCGTCCGCCGCCGGCGGACGCGATTTTCCCACGAAGCCTATGAGGACAGCAAGTGTAAGCAGGAACGGGATCGTCGCCAGAAGCTGGGAGGGTATGGGAAGCAACCTCTGCAGGTCGGCCCTGCCCAGGAAGACGGTGAGTCCTTGCGCCGAGCTGAACAGCAGGCACGCCGCCAGGGTCCCCCCCGGCCTCCACTTGCCGAAGATCATGGCCGCGAGGGCTATGAACCCCTGTCCGCTGACGAGGGTTGCGCTGAACCGGGAGACAATCGCGACGCTCAGCGCCGCGCCCCCGAACCCGGCGAGCACGCCGGACGCGATCACGGCCGCGTACTTCACCTTGAAGACATTGATCCCCAGGGTGTCGGCCGCCTTGGGGTGCTCTCCGACCGCCCTCAATCTCAGCCCCGTTCGGGTCCTGTATAGAATGAACCAGACCAGCGCGACCATCAGCAGGGCGATGTAGACGGTGGCGTACTGGTTGAACACCATGTCGAGAAAACCGTTCTGCTCGAATACTCCGTTCAGGGGGCGGGGGATCTTCGCGTCAAGGGAGAGGGAGAGAGTCTGGGTGGCCCCGTCGAAGAAGTAGCGCGACAGGAAGAGCGCCAGCCCCGGGCCTATGAAGTTCATGGCGATCCCCGACACGATGTGGTCAGCTAGGAAGGTCACGCAGGCCACCGCGTGGAGCAGGGCCAGTAGCCCGCCGGCAAGTCCGGCCGCGAGGAAGCCGGCCCAGGCGTCGTTTGCGAAATATCCGACCGCGGCTCCCGTAAAGGCGCCCATCATCATCATCCCCTCGAGGCCGATATTGACCACACCGGCGTTCTCGGAGACCACCCCGCCCAACGCGGTGAATATGAGCGGCGCGGAGTACATGAGGGTCGTGGCGATTATAAAGGCAAGACTGTCAACCAGCATGCGGTCCACCTCCTCTCGCCGTCCTCCTCGCCCATCGCGAGACGATGCGCGTCAAGGCGGGCATTGCGACGAAGAAGACGATCGAGCCTATCACGATGTTGACAACCTCTATGGGCGCCCTCAGTGCGAACTGGAGCTTCGAGCCCCCGTACTTGAGCGCCCCGAACAGCAGTCCCGCGGGCACGCAGCCTACAGGCGACGCGTTGCCTATCAGCGCCACTGCTATTCCGTCGAAGCCAAGCCCCTCCATGGCCGCCAACTCAGCGGCCTGGCGCGTCCACCCGAGCACGTGAAGGGCCCCTGCGGCGCCGGCCAGCCCCCCCGCGATAGCCATCGAATAGATCATTCGCGACTTGACGTCGATGCCAACGTGCTCGGCGCAGTCGGAATTGTGCCCCACCGCCCGCAGCTCGTACCCCAAGGTCGTCCTGTTCAGCAGCCACCAGCACACGAACGCCAGAAGCAGGGCCGCAAGTATCCCGGCGTTGAACGGAGTTCTGAGGATGTCGTTCCAAACCGGGTGCCCCGCCCGCCACAGCTTGCCGGCCTCGCTCGCCTTCCACAGGGGGAGGAACTCTATCCGGGCCGTGTCCAGGATGAACGCGGTGGCGGTTGCGGCAGGCCGCTTTATCCCGGGCAGGGTGACGATATAGTTGTTCAGGTAGAGGGCCGTCCAGTTGAGCATGATGGTGGCGATCACCTCGTTCACCCCGAAGCGCGCCTTCAGGTAGCCGGCCAGCCCCCCCCAGGCAGCGGCGAGGGCGATTCCGGTTGCGGCGGCGACAAGGGCGTGAATCACCGGAGGCAGACTGATGAAGGCCCCGGCCAGGGCAGCGCCCAGCGCGCCCATTATGAACTGACCCTCCGCTCCGATGTTGAAAAGGCCCGTCTTGAAGGCGAAAGCCACGGAGAGGCCGGTCATGATCAGCGGGGTCGCGTAGATAATGGTGTAGGACACGTAGCTCGGCTTCGAGAAGATGCCGTCGAATATCACCTGGTACGCCTTCGCCGGGCTGTAACCGCTCGCGAGCAGCACGATCGCGCCCACCAGGAGTCCGGTGAACACCGAGAAAAGCGTGCGGAATAGCGGGGACGAGGTAAAAGCCGATCTTTTTTCACTGGACATGGACAGCCTCACCTCCCGCCATCAGAAGCCCGAGTTTTCTCTCGTCAGCATCCTCGCGGTCGAGGACAGCCACGATCCTGCCGCCGTAGATGACCGCGATCCGGTCCGCGAGATCCAGCGTCTCGTCGAGGTCGAGAGAGATCAGCAGCACCGCCTTGCCGTCGTCGCGCACCTGGACCAGCCTCTTGTGGACATACTCTATGGCCCCCACGTCCAGCCCCCTGGTCGGCTGCGAGGCTATCAGCAGCTCGGGGTCCCGCGTGATCTCCCTCGCAAGAATCACCTTCTGCTGGTTGCCGCCGGAGAGGGAGGAGGCCAGGTACTTCTCTCTGGGAGGGCGAATGTCGAAGTGCTCTATCAGGCTGCGGGCGTGACGCTCGATCGCACCGAGGTCGAGAATGCCTCTCGTCGAGAAGGGCGGCCTGGCGCGCTCCTCGAGGACGAGGTTCTCCGCCACGGTGAACGGGCCCACCAACCCGCGCTTCTGCCTGTCCTCCGGAATGGCGGCGAGCCCCATTTCGATCCTGGCACCCGGCGCGAAGCCCGTAATATCACTGCCGAGCATCGTCACCGATCCAGACTCCACGGCCCTAAGACCGGTAAGCACCTCTATGAGCTCGCTCTGCCCGTTTCCGTCCACCCCGGCTATCGCCAGTATCTCGCCCCGCCTGACGTCGAAGGACAGATCCTTGAGAGCGGGAAGCCCCCGATTGTTCACGCAGCACACGTCCTTGACCGAAAGGACCGGGTCGCCAGCCTGGAGCGGCCTCTTCTCGACCGCGAAGGTGACCTCCCTCCCGACCATCATCTCGGCGAGCTCCCCCTCCGTGTGCGAAGCCACGTCCACAGTCCCGATCTTCACACCCCTCCTGATGACGGAACACCGGTCGGCCATGCTCTTTATCTCGTGCAGCTTGTGAGTGATGATGATGACCGTCTTCCCCTCCGAGGTGAGGTTGCGGATGATCTCTCCGAGGTACTCTATCTCCTGGGGGGTGAGCACGGCCGTGGGCTCGTCGAGGATCAGGATGTCCGCCCCCCTGTAGAGGCACTTCAGGATCTCCACGCGCTGCTGCATTGCCACGGAGATGTCCTGTATGCGCGCGCGGGAGTCCACGAGAAGCCCGTAGCGGTCGGAGAGAGACTCTACCTCCCTGTAGGCCCTGGCCTCGTCCAGGATGCCGAACGCACCGGTCGACTCGAGGCCGAGGATGATGTTCTCAGTCACGGTGAACGGCTGCACCAGCATGAAGTGCTGGTGAACCATGCCTATGCCTCTCTCTATGGCCATCTTGGGGCTGGCGAGTCGCACTCTCTCCCCATTTATGAAAATGTCCCCCGAAGTGGGGGGATAAAGACCGTAAAGCTGGTTCATCAGCGTGCTCTTGCCAGCGCCGTTCTCCCCTAGAAGCGCGTGAACCTCGCCGCGGCGGACGTCAAGGTCGATGCGGTCGTTGGCGGTGAAGTCGCCGAAACGCTTGGTGATGCCAAGCATCTCGACCGCGAGCACATCGGCGCCGCCAATCCTGTCCGGCAAAAAATCACCCCCTGGATGGTCGAATTGCGGGAGGCCCGCGCGGAGCCCCCCGCATCTGCGCTACTTCGCCTCGAACTCCGCGAATGTCTCCTTGCTGTAGGGAACCACTATTTCACCGGAGATAATCCGCGCCTTCACTGCCTCGACCTCGGTCAGCAGGTCGGCGGGCACGTGCATCGAGGAGGTCGGGGCTATGTCGACGCCGCCCTCGGCAAGGCCGTAGGAGACCGTCTGTCCGCCCTTCCAGACGCCCTCGGTCAATTCCTTCGATATGTTGAACATCGCGTTGTCGACTCGCTTCATCGCACTGGTAAGCACGTTGTCGGGCGCAAGGTAGTTCTGATCCCTGTCCACTCCGATGGCCCACTTGCCCTGCTCCTTGGCCGCCTCGATCAGGCCGTCGCCCACTCCGCCGGCGGCGTGGAACACGATATCCGCCCCCTGCTGATACATGCTGTTCGCGATGGACTTACCCTTGGCCGCATCAGTGAAGGACTCGGCGTACTGACTGAGAATCTCGACATCCTTGTTCCCGTAGAGCACCCCGGCGCGGAAGCCGTACTCGAACCCCCAGATGACCGGGAAGGACATGCCGCCGATGAACCCGACCTTGCCGGTCGTGGTCATCTTCGCGGCTATGTAGCCGACCAGGAAGGAGGCCTCCTCGGCCTTGAACACCACGCCTATAAGGTTTTTCGGCGTATCGTCCCATGCGAAGTCGATCACGGCGTACTTCTGGTCGGGGTTGTTGTTAGCCGCCTCTAGTGCAGCGTCCGCCATCTTGAAGCCGATGCCCCAAATGAGATCGGTGCCCGCGTCCAGCATCGTCTCGAGGTTCGGGCCGTAGTCCGCGTCCTGCCTGGACTCGATGTAGGACACCTTGACGCCCAGCTCCTTCTCGGCCCTCTGGAGCCCCTCCCACGCAGACTGGTTGAAGGACTGATCATTGACGCCGCCGACGTCCGTGATCATGCCGACCGACAGTTCGCCGGCGCTCGCCGGAATGGCTATGACAAGCACGACAAGCAGGGAAAGCAACGCACGCAGATTCTTCATGATACCGACTCCTCTCGAATTGATTTTTACCGGCGGGCGAAGGGTCGCTTTCGATCTTCCGCCAGCTTCCTAATTATGCCACATCCCGGGCGAATTATTCAGCCGCCATGTTCAAATCTCCGGACACGGACGACGAGTTCGCGCCTTTTTAGCCTGAATCCTGCCTTTTGCCTACGCAAAGAACCCGGTCCCAAGGGGACCGGGTTCTTTGTCGTGTTGAGCTGTTAAGGAAGTATTATCGGGCAATTGGGATTCGTGCCGTCCCCCGGTCCATGCCCCGAACCGTCCTTGGGGCCATTACCGCCGTTGCCAGTGCCGTCGCCGGGTCCGTGACCGCCGCCGTTGCCACCGCCGTTGCCTCCGTGCCCCTTGCCGAGCATAGCGCTGTTTTCAAATGGGTTTCCCCTGTCGAGCGCGTATGCAAGCGCGGTCGAAGCGACGGATACAACAAGAAGCAGTACAAGGACCGCTGCAAAAGTTTTCTTCATGCTAAATCCCCTCTCTCATCCCAGGAAAATAGGATATATGGGTATATTGTCACTGATTTTGGCTGGACGCATTGTAAGGGATCACCATTCCTCGCTACGTAATTCCCGCAAAAAGATCTGAAAAGCTGTTCCCGACGGGCGAAATGGGGAGCTTGAGCAAAATTGAGTAGGAGGGTACGAGCATCCAACGTCCCCCTACACGACCGGTGTTTCTAGATCGGGAGCGTCAATTCCGGCACCGACAAACCGACCGAGAGGCGTTTTCTCAAGGAGACGGTCGAGAAGGACGCCCCGCTCGCTTTCACTGTTGTTGTCTTGCTTGAAGACGACTTCGACGACGAAATGACGGTGCTCTCCCTGCCTCGTAAGAAGGCTGACTTGAGGACGTCTTCATGAAAATGACCGAAGAGTGATTTTCATACAAAAAATGGGCTTGACAGGCATGGACAGTCCCGAGGACCTTATGATAGAATCTTTTCCATGAGCAATGAGACAGTATATCCTGAAAACTCCATACTCGTTATAGAAAGCTCCCGTACCACCGAGTTCAACCCGATTAACCAGCAGTACGGGGCGATTTATTACAAAGGACGCTCAGAAAAATTCTGGGAGGTCATGGCTTCGAAACAATAAACTGATTATCGGGCTGCTTCGTTTATCGGTTCGTCGGGTGTCCCCCGCGGACAGCAGAGGATGAAATCCAGCCTTTTGCGGCGTTCTCAAACGTCGCAAAGGCTGGATTTTTTTTGTGCATAACCGATGAAGGGAGGGCAGGACAGGCCGGCGACGGACCGGCAGCGGCAACAGAAATTATATTCAGGAGGGATCAACGTGGAAAATTCGATTGTTATGGGTCTGCTTCCGCTGGTTATCTACCTCATTTTCTGTTTCACCAAGTACGGACAGATAGTGGCGGTCTCTCTGGGCATCCTCGTCGCCTCCATAATAGGCGGGCACGGCATCATGGACGTGGCCATGGGGATCAGGAACGGACTCGGGTCGTTCCTAGGGTATATAGGCCTCATCATCCTGCTTGGGGCCGGCCTTGGAGAGGTGCTTAAACGCACCCAGGTGGTCAATGACCTGGTGACCATGGTAACCGGCAAACTCAACGTAAACTCCCAGAAGCGGGCGTTTTTCGTCGTGATGCTCTGTTCGGTGGTAATCGTCAGCCTCCTTGGGACCATGGCAGGGGGCAACGCCATCCTGGCCCCTGTGCTTATCCCCATCGTGGCGTCGGTCAGGATCACGCCCAATACCATGGGTGTGCTCTTTCACGGAGCCGGCGCCACGGGCCTCTTCCTCGGGCCCTTCACCCCGCCTGTGGTGGCACTCATGGAGTTCACCGGGCTATCCTACCCCCAGTATCTGCTTCACGCCGGCGTGCCCATCTCGGTGATCATGTGGATAGTGACCTTCATCTGGGCCGGCTTCGTTCAGAAGAAGACGGAGGGCAAGAAACACTACTCGGAGGAGGAGGTTACGTCCGGCAAAGGACTGGACTGGAAGCCCACCCCCTCCGCGAGAAGAGCCACGCTTACGTTCGTCGTGGTCATGTCGGCCCTGGTGGGCTACGGGATCGCAATAGGCGGCGGCTCCACCTTCGTGCTCGCGGTAATGCTCGGCACGGCTCTTTTAACCGGTCTTGCGGGCGGGCTTAACGTCACCGAGATAGTGGACACCATAAGCGAGGGGTCGAAGCGCCTCATCTGGCTGTTCTTCTTCTTCGTTCTCCTGGACCCCTTCGTTAACTTCATGACCGAGGCCGGTACCTTCGAGGCCCTTGCCACCCTGCTCAAGCCCTACGTGGAACAGGGCGGCCCGGTGGCCTTCCTTGCATTCTCCACCCTGGTGGGAGTGTTTGGGATTCCTGGCGCCGCAGTGGCCCAGGCGGAGGTCATCAACAAGATGTTCCTGCCCCTGGCTCTGAGCCTGAACATACCCATGACGGTGTGGTCCATAGTCCTGCTTGTAGGCTCCCAGATGACCTCCTTCGCCATCCCCGAGGGAGACATGCAGGGGCAGATGGGGCTCGCGCAGTCGGACGACCTTAAGGCCATGCTCTGCAACGGGTGGCTGATAGTGGTCTTCACCGTCCTCTACGTGATGGTCCGGGCTATTCTGTTGTGACGCTGGAAATGACCTGGTTGGAGATTATCAAAAAACGCGCGGAAGAATTCTCCGGCACCGCCGGGCTGGTGGTTCACAGCCTGGCGGACGGGGAAAGACTTGCCCATAACTGGGACAGGGTCTTCTTCTCGGCGAGCCTGATCAAGCTGGGCATTCTCAACACCCTCTTCCTGAATGCGGCAAGAGGTGAGCTGAGCCTTGACGAAAAAATCAAGCTCGAGGAGGGGATGGCCGTCGACGGTGGCCTCCTCCACAAGATGCGACCGGGTGTTTCCTGGCGGCTCGACGACCTTGCGCTGCTCATGATAGCCCTGAGCGACAACACTGCGACCAACATGCTCATCGACAGGCTGGGAATAGAGGAGATCAACCGCGATTTCAAAAGGCTTGGGCTGGAAAATACCGTATTGGGGAGGAAAATGCTGGATTTTGAGGCAAAGAAGGCTGGCAGAGACAACTTTACCACCGCAGCCGATACGGCCTGCATTCTCCAAACGCTCCACTCCGGCGAGGAACTCCCCCCCGGTTACAGGGCCAGGGCCATGGACATCCTGTCGGCCCAGAAGCTGAACAACAAGCTGCCGGGGCTGATCCCCGTGGACGACCCCGACGACCTGGAGCAGATCCTGGCCCATAAGACCGGGGAGTTGCCCGGAATTGAGCACGATGCCGGCATATTCTTCTTCAAGTCGAAGATGCCGGTGGTCGCAGTGGTGCTCACCGAGGGGCACGACAGACAGGAGGCGGTTGAACTCTGCGCCAGGGTGGGCAAGACGGTGTACGAGGCCTTCGAGCAAGCTGAAAGATGAAGATAAAAGCCCTTCGCCTCGGCCCGCCCGGCTTCGACAGTGCACGTAATCACCAGGACGGACCTCGACTTTAAGGATCGTTATACAAGCGCGGGAGGGTTCCCCGCGCTTGTATCTTTTGTGGTACGGACGGCGTTCCAACTGTATACGAAAAAAACGGGTTCCGGCGAAAACACCGGAACCCTTGCTGTCAGATGGTGGGTGGTATAGGACTCGAACCTATGACCTCTTCCGCGTCAAGGAAGCGTTACATTTTGAGAGGCACAAAGCCAGTATCCATCAGGGTTTACGCAATCCGCCCGGACATTTTCCCCTTTCATGACCCCTTCCATAGTGAAATATCCGTGACATTGGGTTTTCAAGGTGCGCCTGTAATAGTCAAGGTTTGCGCTTTGTCCTCCCCGCCGGGCGCTGGCCGGGGTGCTTACAGGGTGTTGGCTCGCACGGGCTGGCCTCTAGTCAACTGAAAAAACCGGGCTGCCCTTCTTCGCGGTCGGTCTCTCATGCCGTTGCCGCTCCTCCCGCTCCGCTCTCGCCTCGTCGCGCTCCCGCTTGTCCTTCCTGCGATAACATCCGTCATGATGCCATCCCAGACCATCCCTCCTCTCCCTCATTCGACGCGATCCCTCGCCCTCTGTTTCAAAGTCCCACTCGCCGCATATACAGCACTCCCGGAGACGTAGATACTTGGCCGCGCTCGATTGCGTGGCGGTAGCTTCGACAACCTTCCAGATCATGGCGTGGAGGTCGAACGCCACGCAGGGCACGGCCACGATGTCGCCCGAGGGCAGGGCGGTATGACAGGTCTTTATCAGGGACGAACTGACGCGCTCCGACAACAGGTGCGCGAGGCGTTGTCGCGCCTCGTCCGCTCCGGGGTCTCTCGTCTCGGTCCGCTTGATAAGGTCGAACACCTCGTTTAGCTCGGCGGCCAACCGTCGCCAGTCCTCTGGCGTATCGCTTTGCCACCTCCAAAGGTCGAGGGGTTGCTTCCACTCCGCATCTGCATGAAGCACGCCATAATCTTTGACGATCTCAAGAATATCGCCATCGGTCTCGATCTTCCTGACGCGAGCGATCAGGGTGGCTACCGCCTCTCGCGACACGTGGCGGTTTTCTAGGTGAAGGTAGGCGAACACCATTTGCGAACGGTCGGTCCCCGTCTCTCCCCGAAAAGTGCGAGCGCTGACAAACACCGCGTCGCCGAATCTCCTGCCCTCGGGCACAAGCTCCACACGCCTTGGCCGCCACCAGTAAAATGACTCTCCGATTCGCAGCTTGTTTAACCAGTCCACCTTTCGCGCCATCTCGAGCTCAATGTTTGCCATTGTGTCCTCCGCAAAGTTAGGTTACACAAAATTCACCATCAGGATACATGGACTTCTATATACTGTCAAGTGAGCGGCGGGGATATTTCCCAAGACCAGCCGCCCGGAGGGAGGGAAGGATGATGACTATGGTGAAAAAAGCGCTCGGGGAAAAAGGCATGAGCGTTCATCGGCTTCACCAGCTGGTGAAGGGCAACAGGTCAATGCTTTACGAGGCGGTGAATGGCCGGAGACGTGCAACGGGACCGCTGCGGGAGAGAATTGCAGCGGCGCTCGAAGCGGATGAGGCGGCGCTGTTCGACGCGAACGGCATGGCGCGGGTGGCCGACCAGGACACGGCCAAGGCGGACTAAACAAAGGGGGACATTGCAAAGATGGAAAAGCAGGCAGACATGAGCACGGCTCCAAGGGACGGAATGACAATCAGGGTCACATCGGACGCGGTTTTTTTCACGCGAACGACTGGCGGGGTGTTCAGGCTCAATAGCGAAAAGCGGGCGGTTCTTATAAGCGACGCCGAGATAGACGCCTTCTCTGCTCTCGGAAAAAAGTATTTCGGGATTGACCTTAAAGACGGTGGGGAGACAACCAAGGTGCTGCGGATCGAGCGTGACGCCATCGGGAGCTACTTCCATTACGAGAGTTTTCCATCATGGGACCGCTGGTTTGCGATTCTCGACGTGGACCTTTTCGAGCTGATCTACGAGAGCAAGTCCGACATCCGCCCGCCATGGGTGGAGGACGACAGCTCCGACGACCGCCCTCCGAGGGTGGATTGAAAAACCGCCGCCTTGTCTGCCAACAGGGCGGCGGTACAAGCCCCGGCCGCCTTGGCCGAGGACGAAAGGACTGATGAATGACATGACATATCATAGCAGAAACAGGCGCATACTCAAAAGGTTTACCACGCCCTCGGGCGCGGTTGTCGCGAAGGTCTACTCCGACGGCTCAATGCGGAAATACGAAAAGCAGCGGGACCGTCTCCGCGTGACCGGGTTCAAGCATCACGCCGTCGATCTTTCCATGCTCGACGAGGCGTGGTCACTCGGCGCTCGGCGCTTGGAGCTGGTCGAGACCGCCGACAACGGCAAGCGCCGACTCTTCACCATCTCCTTCGAGGACATGGCCGAGCACGGGCGGCGGCTGTCGTTGGTAGGGCGCGAAAGGTTGACGGTCCCGCTGGACCGCTGCGAGGTGATGGACATTGACTGACAAGAGCATCGACGGGGTCATCGACTCGTTTTGCCTCGAGCACGCGTCCAAGGGGGCACACAAATATTTTCAGCGCTATCGCATCGACCTGGCTTTTCAAGTTGCCTCGACGATGCTGACCGCCGACCTTGAGCGGGTCGCCACTAGAGAAAAGGTCGCGGTGTTCCCGCTGGTGCAAGTCGGCAGCGGCTATGAATATTCGGCGGTCTGGCAGGTCCACGAGGACGGCAAAATCAGCACGGTGGGCAGCCCCAAACGCTCCTATGCGATGGTCCACGGCGAGGACCACTCCGAGGACATGATCTTCGTCTGCGACGATCTGCTTGAGGCGGCCGCCGTTGCGCAACTGACCGACCGGGCGGCGGCCGTGATAGCCGACAGGACGGCATGGCGTGAGGTCGCCGAGTATATTCGCGGGGTGGAGAGCGAAAGGCACGACGCAGTTTTTATCTGCTCCGGCGGCTGGATAAGTCCGCGAGAGGCTAGGCAGGCGGGTTTCCCAGTCATTGAAGCTGCTGACAGTTGGGTGGACCTCTCCATCCGACATGGACGGGACGAGGCGGCCTCTCTGTTTCAAAGCACGCTGGACGAGGCGCGGGAGGTCGCAAAGCACCACGTCGAGGTGCTCTCCCTCGACAACCTGCCATCCCCGAGCAACGAACAACATCTCTGGCATGGCGTTTTTCGTCGCAACACGCTGAACGCCATCGTCGGAGCGCCCGAGAGCGGAAAGAGTTTTCTCGGTATCGACCTGGGGCTTGCCATCGCCGCCGGTCTGCCCTCATTCCTCGGGCGGGAGGTCGCCCACGGCGAGGTCATCTACCTTGCCGCCGAGGGCGCGGACGGACTGCAAAAACGGGTTCAGGCGTGGCGACAGGTCCACGGGATCGACGGCGCTTTGCCGTTCCACGTTGTACCACGCTCGATCATTCTGGCAAACGATAAGGCGCGGGAGGGACTGGTCTCGGGCATTAAGGACAACGGCATAAAGCCGACCGTCGTTTTCGTGGACACGCTCTCGCGGGTTTACGACCAGGACGAGAACTCCAACCAGCACATGGCCAACTTCGTCCGCGCTCTCGACGATCTCCGCGAAAAGCTCGGCGGACCGACCATCGTCCTGCTCCACCACACGACCAAGAGCACGGGCGATCTTCGCGGTGCGGGTGCTCTGCTTGGCGCTCTGGACAACGCCGTTGGCTTGATTAGAAGCGGCAAGGGGCGCGGCGGCGAGGTCGAGGTGACCATGCGGTGCTTGAAGAGTAAAGACCTGTCGCCCTTCATGGACGTGGCTTTGTCGCTCCGCAAGGTGGACCTCTCGGAGGGCAGCTCCTGCACAATTGCCTTGCGGGACGAGCGGCGAACGACCGCCGACCTTACCGGCACGGCGGCGGCCGCTCTGGACGCTCTCAGGGGGCTGGGCAAAGCGGGAGAGGTCGTCGCCCTCGAGGCGTGGCGACGAGAAGTATATGCCAAGATCGAGGCTGAAGGCGGGACGATGGACGCGGCGCGAAGGGCGTTCAGTCGCGCCCGGCAGGAACTCCAAAAGGCGAAGGTCATCTCTGTCAACGGCGGCGAGGTCCACCTGAAAACCACGCCATCGGGAAAGGATACCCACGCCGAGGTCCACGCCGTCTAAAACGACAAAAAAGGAGCGGGACATGCGGGACATTTGAGCGGGACATTTGAAAAACGCGCCAAGGCGATATGCGGGACACGGGACACGAGGCATTTTTCCCATGTCCCGCTTTGCCGCTTTTTAGGGACAACTCCGCGAGGCACGATGAATACAGGGAAAAACCGCTTTAGTCTGCGAAAGCGGGACATCGGGACATGTTTGACTATGGCAACGTCCCGCAGTTTTCCGCAATGCTCCCGTAGCGGGACATGCTACAGCCCCCCCCTTTAGGGGGGCTAGCAAATGTCCCGCTGGGCATTGTCACGCGGTGTCCCGGTCCGGGTGGCCGGGTGTCTTTTTTTCGCCCTTGGCTTTTCCCCGTGGGGCTGCTCCACCTTTGGCCGAGGTCCACCTTGGCCGAGGGTGCTCTTTTTTCCGTGGGCGGTTTTCGCAGCGGTCCGGGCTTCATTCATCCCGGTGGCGGTTTTTCCCGGTGGCGCTTTTTCCTCGTGGGCGATCCCGTGGCCGGGTTGTCCTCCGGGCGGGGTGCAGTCCGTCCACCTTGACCAAGGGGCTGGCGGCTGTTCCATCCCGTGGGCATTATCCTCGGGCGGTTCATGCCGTCCACCTTGCCAAGCGATGAAGGCGCTCTCATTCGCCCGTGGCGCTTTTCCTCGGGCTGGTCTGCCTTGGGCGGTTCATGCCAGACCAAGGCGGCGCTGCTCCCCCTTGGCCACCTCCACCAAGGTGGATCATCTTCGGGCGGGTTCATTTTTCCCGGACGGATATATTCCCCGTGGGCGCTTTTCCCTCGGCGGGGTTCAGCCGCTCCACCTGGGCGCTCCCTACTGTCCATGCTCTGGCCAAGGTGGGCGACGGTCCATTTCATCGCGGCGCAAACGAGGCGTTGCTATCCATCCCTTGGGTATAATCCTTGGGTGGCGCAGTCCGATGGACCGCTCCCCCTTGGCCGAGGGTGCTATGCCGGTGGCATGGGCTTCACCATCTTGGCGGCCGGTGCTGTCCATCCCCCTGGCCGGTCCCGGCTGGTACAGGCGTAGGGGCTGGCCGCTATCCCGCAGGATGGAATAGCCTAATCTATCGGTGGCGATCCCGCCCCACACGGGCTGGCGGTCGCCCGTCGCCGTCGTCCGCACAGGCAGAACGAGGTACAGGGCTGGCGGCCGCCCGTCCGCTGGTGTCCGGGGCGCATGGCTGGCGGCCAGGGCTGGCGGGTCTTGGCCGGGGTGGATACCGGCGAGGGGTACCACGAAATAAAAAGGTACTGTCTGGGGTATTTCAACAGGGGTCGGGCACGGCGCAAGGTTCACCCGCACAAAAACTGAAAAAACTAGGTTGCTGTTTATCTCTTGCAAGACGCAAAATGTATCGGATATGATGTATTCTACTGGGGTTGCGTCGTTTTGAGGTGGACACTTTTCATGCGCCGTGGTGACTAGAGGTTTACTTTGCAAAGGGGTGGTCTTGCTGATAGGCACTTGTCCCGAAGAGGTCGCCGTCGCCGCCTTTGCGCCCGAGCTAACGCGCATTATCCGTCTGCTCGGCCAGCTCGACAGTCTGGGCGGCCATAGCACCGCCGCTTGGGGCGATGTTCGGGTGCAGGGCGGCTCCAGTACTCCCGCCGCCGAGCGCAGGGCTGAACTGCTGGAAGAGCTGGAAGCTATGTCGCCGAAGTTGCTGAAGGTGGCCGAGAAGATTCGAGGGTGTCCACCTGCAACCTCGAAAGGTAAGTATATCGGCGGCCTGCTCCGGGGGCTGTCTGGCAACGATCTTCAACAGGCGGCGGGGCTGTCCGACAGGAAGATGAAAGAAAATCGGCGGTGGCTGAAGTCCATCATGGCGGCCTGTCGGTAAAGCCCCGGCTCGATTGAACCGGGGCTATTCCTCTGGGGCTTCATTCTGTGGTGAACCTATTGGGGTGGTTCCGTTCCGGGCTTCATCCCGTGGTGAACCTCCCCGGCCGGGCTGTTTCCCTTCCCATGTCGCCGCATGGCCTCCAAAACGCCACAGGTTGAACCTGTTTGCGTTCGGAGGGTAGTTTCATCCTCTCGTGGCCGATAAATCGCTCCTGCGGCCTCTACGGGCTTCACTGGCTCGCTTGACGGCGCTCTCGGGCGTTCATATCTTCCTGACACGCTCGTTTTTGAGAACTCCGCTCACCACGGCGGCTTGACCGTGGGCGGCTTGCAGATCGGCGGTGTCAAGGTGCT
>JAKJGK010000109.1 GCA_022704435.1 Synergistota bacterium
TGTGACGAGGCCGAGGGTGTGATCGCTGAAGTTCCACCCGTAGCCTATCGCGCCCACGAGCCCGCCGTCTATGTAGACCGGGCTGCCGCTCATCCCCGCAGCGACGCCCCCGGTCCTCTCGATAACAGGCCCGGAGGCCTTTATCATCACCAGGTTGCTTGGAGTACCCTTGCCGGGTATCACGCTTACGACCTCGACCGGAAACTTCACAACCTCTCTGCCCGCGACCACCGTCAGGGCGTAGCCCTTCATGCCGGGGCGAAGGGCCTCGACACCAACAACCCGGCCCAGGGGCGTAAAAGGAGAGGCCTCCAGCCCCCCCGACGGGGCAAGTAGAAGGGCAAGGACGAGCGCGAGCAGGCGAAAAAAGATCATAAGCGAGGTCCTCCCGTAATTTTTCAATGCCTCATGAGCTTCCACCTGAGGAAGCTCATGATGAAATCATCAATGTCCCCGTCAAGCACAGCCTGTGCGTTTCCCGTCTCGTGGCCGGTCCTGTGGTCCTTGACGATTGTGTAAGGATGCAGGACGTAGGAGCGTATCTGGCTGCCCCACGTCACCTCCTTTTTCTCCCCCTGCAGCGTGAGCAACTCCTCCCTGCGCTCCTGCATCGCCCTCTCGTACAGGCGGCTCCTGAGGATCTTCATGGCCACCTGCCTGTTCATGTGCTGGGACCTCTCGTTCTGGCACCCCACCACTATCCCGGTGGGTATGTGCGTTATTCGCACGGCCGAGTCGGTCCTGTTGACGTACTGCCCTCCCGCTCCGCTGGCGCGGAACGTGTCCATCCTGATGTCCTCGGGGCGGATCTCTATCGAGACGTCGTCCTCGAGCTCCGGAGCCACGTCCACGGAGGCGAAGCTCGTGTGCCTGCGCCTGGCAGCGTCGAACGGGGAGATGCGCACCAAGCGGTGAACCCCCTTCTCGGACTTGAGATAGCCGTATGCGTACTCGCCCTCTATCAGCACGGTGGCGCTCTTAATGCCGGCCTCTTCGTCCTGGAGGACGTCCAGCACCTTGCCTGAGAAGCCCTCCCGCTCTATCCAGCGCAGGTAGAGGCGCAACAGCATCTCGGCCCAGTCCTGGGAGTCCAGCCCGCCCGACCCAGCGTGAATAGTCAGAATTGCGTTCTCTGCGTCGTGCTCCTCCGACAGCAAGATCAGCATCTGCTCTTTCTCCGCGAACCTTCGAAGCTTCTCGGCGGTCCTGTCGAACTCCCTCTGCAGCTCGGCGTCATCGTCCTCGGCGAGCAGCTCGTCGAGCGCGGCAAGGTCGCCGTACATCCTCTCCACTTCGTTCCAGCCGTCAAGGCTTCTCTGCAAACGCGAGATCTCCCTGGTGACCTCGCGGCTCTCATCGCTCTTCCAAAACCCGGGGTCCGTCGTCCGGACCTCGAGCCGTTCCTTCTGCCTGACTATGGATTCCAGGTCAAAGACTGTCCTGCAGGTCTTTTCGTACAACCCGCAGTTCCTCCATTACGGTGGCATTCGGCGCGAGCGCCATGCTTCCTCTCCTCCTTGTCGCTGGGACTCGTTGTGTCATACGGTTTTTCATTATATCATTTCGTGGCCGTTGAGACCGGGAAGGAGTGAACAGATGATGCGTATGAGCCGGGAAGCGGCTGCACTTTGCGAGATTCTGAGAGAAGCCGGGGGCGCGGCGGTACTGGAGGAGGCAATCGCCGACTCGCTGGCGCTCACAATCTCGGCTGTTCGTGGAGTTGTCCGCCTGCTGGAGGAGGAGGGTTTTGTCATAGACACCTCGCGCCGCGGCGCCTATTCCCTGGGCAGCATGCCCGAGTACGACCTGTCCCTCTCCTGCATCGGATCTCTGCTGCGGAGCGCGGGGCTCCGCAGCCCCGAGGTATTCCTATTCGAGACCCTGCGCTCGACCCAGGAGATGGCCAAGGAGATCGGCAGGGGATCGCCCGAGGGCGAGGTCGTCGTCTTCGCGGAGGAGCAGACCGGGGGGAGAGGCCGCAGGGATCGCAGGTGGATATCTCCAAGGGGTGCGGGGCTCTTCTTCTCGGTCTTTCACAGGCCCGGGATCGCCCCGGGGAGGGTTCAGCTCATAAGCCTGGCGGCGGGACTCGCCGTCAGGGATGCTGTAAAGAGCCTGTTCTCGCTGGAGCTGTCGCTGAAGTGGCCGAACGACCTGCTCCGAGAGGGCAGAAAAGCGTGCGGCATTCTCGCCGAGGCCTCCAGCATCGGGGGCGGATTGCTCGATTGCTGTACCGGGATGGGGATCAACATCCGGCGGCCTGCTACTGCCTGCGCGGGCGGGGACAACATCCTTAAAGAGGCCTTCTTCCTCTGCGACGAGGTATCTCCGGTCCATCGCGGCGAACTGGCGGTAGCCATCCTGCAGCGGTTTTTCGACCTGATCGCCCGCCTCGAGGTCGACGGGGGTCGATCGCTGCTCTCGCTGTACAGAGATGCCTGCTTCACCCTGGGCAGGGAGGTGACGGTGATCGTGGACGAAGGCGCCGTGCAGGGCCGCGCCATCGCCGTGGGCGAAAACGGAGAGCTGGTGGTGAGCACTGAAAATGGTGAAATGCAATTTTGCGCCGCAGACGTGATTCACGCCACTCCTGCCTCGCACAAAGGCGCGTATATATGATATAATAATTTATATTATAACCAAAGGGAGAGCAACGATGCGTCTGACCCAGATGTCCACGGCCAGCGGCTGAGCCGCAAAGATAGGTCCGGCGGACCTTTCGAAAATTTTAAGGAATATACCGCTTCCCTCCGGCGACCGGGTGCTCACATCGTGGTCGTCGGGAGAGGACGGCGCGCTGTTCAGCATCGACGAGGAGCGGGCCGGCATACTGACGGTCGACTTCATAACCCCGGTGGTCGACGACCCTGTCGCTTGGGGCGAGATCGCGGCGGCCAACTCCCTTAGCGACGTGTTCGCAATGGGTGGAAGGCCCCTGGTCGCCCTGAACGTGGTTGGCTTTCCAACGAAGACCCTCGGCCTGGAGGTGCTTGAATCAGTCCTTTCGGGCGGGCTGAATAAGGTGCGAGAGGCCGGCGCCTTCTTGCTGGGGGGGCACAGCGTGGAGGATAACGAGCCGAAGTACGGCCTGGTCGTGTACGGAGAGGTCCCCCGGTCTTCGATATGGAGGGTGACGGGGGCGCGGGCCGGGGACTTACTGGTCCTGACCAAGCCTCTCGGGACCGGCATAGTCACTACGGCGCTGAAGGCCGAGATGCTGGAGGACACGAGCAGCTACACCGAGGCGGTCAGGTGGATGTCCGCACTGAACGACATTCCGCGGTCTCTCGCCCCGGAGATACTAGCATCCGTACATGCCTGCACCGACGTGACCGGGTTCGGACTGGCGGGGCACGCCCTCGACATGCTCTCCTCGGGAGGTTTGAACCTCTTGCTTGGCATGCGGAACCTGCCCCTGCTGCCAGGCGTTCACCGCCTTGCGGCATCGGGACTGGTGCCTGCCGGAACCTACAACAACCGGGTGGAGTACCAGGACAGGGTAACCGGACCGGCCAGCGACGACGAGATTCAGATGGACATCGTCTTCGACGCGCAGACGTCCGGAGGTCTTCTGTTGGCCGTGCCCGAAGAGGCCACGGTCGATCTGCTGCCGGCCCTTGCGCGGGCGGGATTCCCGCTCTCCGCGGTAATAGGGAGGTTTGTCGACGGGGAGGGGTTGATAGTGGTATCGGAGGGGCTCTAGACTCTGCTCCCCCTGTCCCCGTCAATCATGGGCGATGATGCCGCGAGGCTGCCTGTACGCTGCCAGCCTGTTCCACAGGAGGATGTACTGTCCATGGAAGAAGAGCAGCAGATCCTGGTCCAGGGCGGGGCGCTCGAGGTACAGTACCTCCCTGTTGTTCTTGAGACTGTCCTTTATCTTCCTGGAGGACGACGAGTCCACCAGGACCAGCGCCTTCTTGCCGGCGGAGTCCTCCAGAAGAGCGCGCAGGCCGTCGAGTTCCTCTCCCCGCTCCCACGCCCTCCTGCGGCCCTCGTCGATCGGAATCAGGGCACATCCGGCGGCCCTCAGCATTCCCGTATAGTTACCTCCGATGTAGATGACCGGCGAGCCGAAGAGCAAGCTCCTACCGACGATGACGGTGCTGTCGAGGCGAGTCTGAAATTCGGCGAGTCTGCGCTGAAAGTAGGCATAGTTGGCCGGGTCGAACTTGGAGAGAGCGGTGAATACCTTCTGCGCAATGAAGGGCAGCGCGGACGGGTCTGCAAAAAAGTAGTCGGTCAGGCTCTTATCGAACGGAGCAGCATGGTAGAGCGTGACCAGGTCGGCCCATTCCTTCGAGTTGAGGCCGAGGCGCGAAGCGTCCGCGACGTCCAGCGCCAGTACCCTGGCCTCCTTTGGTATGGAGCGGCTTCGGGGCTTGCGAGAGGGGTTGCCGTCCTCGTTCCAGGTCTCTATCGGGTTCACCTGGACGTAAACGCCGCCTATGAAACGCGTCACCAGGGTCAGCCAGGGCGAAGTTGTCCAGACGTCCCACGCGACGGCAGGGACCGAATGCAACATGAGCAGTGACACTGCAATTATCAATAGGAACAGCCTATTTTTCATTGTGCCTTCCTCTCCCCGGAGAGAGACAGGAGTCCCTCCCTGGCCGCGGCAAACTCGGCGGACTTCCTCGAGGTGCCCTCGCCCTCACCCGCCGAAGCTCCGGCTATTATCACCCTGACCGTGTACAACGGCCTGTGCGACGGACCGGACACTGAAACCACCTCGTAAAGGGGGTTCCCAAGCCCCTTCTCGTGCGCCAGGATCTGGAGGGATGATTTGGGGTCCGACGTTTCCCCGGGCCGGCAGGTAGAGATGAAGCTTAGGTAATCGTCCACGGCCGCCTCTGCGGCGGACGCGCCCCCGTCAAGGTAGACCGCTCCCAGAAGAGCCTCGGCCGCGTCGGCCATTATCGAGCCGCATATCTCCTCGCGGGCGAGGCTCTTTCCGGTCAGCAACAGTTGACGCAGGCCAAGGTGCTCCGACCAGCGTCTCAGCGAACTTCCGCAGACGAGCGCGGCTCTTCGCCTGGTCAGCCCTCCCTCGTCCAAATCCGTGTCGAGAAGGAAGAGAGACCGGGACACGAAAAGCTGCAGGACGGAGTCCCCCAGGAACTCGAGCCGCTCGTTGCAATCACTGGTCCCGTGTTCATTCTTGTAGGAGGAGTGAATCAACGCCAGCTTGAGAAGAGAGGCATCGTCGAAGAAATAGCCTATCCGCTCCTGGAGCTTCTCCAGCTCGAGCTCATGCCAATCGTCGAAATCCATGCAAGTCGCCCTGTGCGGGGTCCGAGCGCGGACCCCGCCATTGTCCGGTCTAGCCTTCGTACCTTTGAAGCGCTATCACGCCGTTGTGTCCGCCGAAGCCAAAGCTGTTCACAAGCAGCCTTGACACCCTCTTCTCCACCGGCGTCGCCCCTACGACGTTGATGTTGCACTCCGGATCCAGGTTGTCGAGGTTGATCGTCGGGTGGATTACTCCCTCCTCGATGGCCTGCAGCGCCGCTACCGTCTCGAGCGCGCCCGCGGCTCCAAGGCAGTGGCCTATCATCGACTTGGTGGAGTTTACGTAGGCCTTGTCCGCGTGGTCGCCAAGGACCGTGCGAATTGCCATCGACTCCATCTTGTCGTTCAAGGGAGTTGACGTACCGTGGGCGTTTATGTACTCCACGTCCTCCGGGAGCCACCTGGCCCCGGCAAGCGCCTTGCGCATCGCCCTCGCAGCGCCGTCCCCCTCGGGGTCGGGGGCGGTGATGTGGCCGGCGTCGCAGGTGTTGCCGTAACCGACCAGCTCTGCATAAATGTGAGCGCCGCGGTTCTTGGCATGCTCCAGCTCCTCGAGAATTAGGCATCCGGCGCCCTCTCCCATCACGAAGCCGTCGCGGTCCACGTCGAACGGGCGCGAAGCCCTGGCCGGGTCGTCCATCCTCGTCGAAAGGGCCTTCATGGCGGCGAACCCGGCTATGCTGATGGTCCTGAGCGCAGCCTCCGAACCCCCTGCGATGATCAAGTCCGCGTCTTCGCGCACGATCGTATGGTACGCCTCTCCAACGCTGTGCACCGAGGTGGCGCAGGCGGTGACCACGCACATGTTGGGTCCCTTGGCGTTGTGCTTTATCGCGACGTACGCCGTCGACATGTTGCTGATCATCATGGGGATGAAGAACGGGCTCACTCTCTTCGGCCCCTTCTCCATCATCGTCTTGAAGTTGTTGAAAGTGGTCTCGATGCCGCCCTGGCCGCTTCCGATGTAGACTCCGAATTTATTTGGATCCAGGCTTCCCGTATCGAGCTTTGCGTCGGCGACTGCGAGGTCCGCCGCGGCCACCGCGAACTGGATGACCCTGTCGGAGCGTTTCGCCTCCTTGCTGTCCATCCAGCGGGCGGGGTCGAAATCCTTCACGTCCGCTCCGAACGGAATCGGGCTGTCGCTCGCGTCGAACGTAGTAAACGGGCCTATCCCGTTCCTGCCCTCCCTCAAAGCTCTCCAGTAGTCTTCTTTTCCCGTGGCGATCGGGCTTATCACTCCCAGCCCGGTTATTACAACCCTTCTCAAAAGGCTTCACTCCTCCGCCGCAATGGTAGTTACGGGCGACTTTCTGCTTGATCCTTGCCGGCAAGGGGAACGCCTGCGGCGTCCCCCCGTCTTTCCTGCGCCGCTACTCGTCCGCACCGAGTTTGCTCAGCGTGTAGTTCATCGCCTCACCGACACTGGTGAGCTTCTCCGCGTCCTCATCCGGGATCTCGATGTCGAACTCCTCCTCAATTCCCATGATGAGCTCAACTATATCCAGGGAGTCCGCCCCAAGGTCCTCCACAAAGGAAGCCTCCGGAACTATCTGGTCCTCCTCGACGTCGAGCCTGTCGATGATTATCTCCTTCAACCGAGCGAGCATCTCCTCTTTCTTCATTCTCGTTCACCCCCCTTCGCGCTATTTCAACACATGGTCATTC
>JAKJGK010000110.1 GCA_022704435.1 Synergistota bacterium
CCGACTTGCACAACTCCATGAATCCGTCCGCAACGTCGTAGAGCAGGCGGTGCAGGTCGGTTTCCTTCAGTTTGTCGTTGCCTATGGCGTAGTAGCCGGGCGAACGCCCGTCATTGTCCCTTATTAGCGGATTCGCGCCTGACTTAAGCAGTAACGCGGCCACCTCTGGATTCGAGTTGTATCGCGCTGCGCGCAACAAGGGGGTCTGTCCGTCCGTGTTCCTGATGTTCACCTCGGCACCTGCCTTAATCAGTGCCGTTGCCACCTCAGGATTGGGATTGTTCCGGGCTGCCCAGTGCAACGGAGTGTTGCCGTCCTTGTTGCGCTTCCCAGGATCTGCGCCTGTTTGCAGCAGGACGGTCGAAATAGCCGTTTGAACGTTGTACCATGCGGCCATGTGCAAGGGTGTGGATCCGTTGTTGTCGAGCTCGTTAACGCTGGCACTGGCACCCACCAGAGCCAAAACTGCATCATGGTCGGTGTTGTAGGCTGCGGCCAGGTGAAGGGGTGTGTTGCCGTCCTTGTCCCGCGCGTTCACGTTGGCTCCGATCTTTATCGTAGCCTTGATCCGGTCGGCCGGTCCTGTCTTGCACAGTTCCATGAACCCGTCGGCGGCGTCGTAAAGAAGGGTGTGCAGGTCGGTCCCCTTCAGTTTGTCGTTGCCGCCTGCGCGATAGCCGGGCGAGCGTCCGTCGTTGTCCCTTATCAGCGGGTTCGCGCCGGATTTCAGCAGCAGCGCGGCCACCTCGGGGTTCGGATTGTACCTTGCCGCCCTCAGGAGCGGGGTCTCGCCCGCAGCGTTCCTGACGTTCAGCTCAGCCCCCGCTTTCAACAGGATGGCGACAACCTCCGGATCGGAATTGTACCCGGCAGCAAAATGCAGAGGAGTGTTGCCGTGCCTGTTGCGCCAGTTCACGTCCGAACCCGCTTGCAACAGTGCTGCTGCAACCTCGGGCATCGAGTTGTACCAGGCCGCCATGTGCAATGGAGTAGATCCATCTTTGTCAAGAACGTTCGCGTCGGCGCCCCCCTCGGCAAGTACGGTGACTACATCGGGAACGGGACAGTGCCGTGCGGCCAGATGAAGCGATGTGTTGTCGTCCGCGTCCCGCGCTTTTAAGTCGGCCCCGGCCTGTATCGCGGCTTTGACTCGATCTGCCGGCCCTGTCTTGCACAGCTCCGCGAATCCGTCAGCGGCATCATAAAGAAGGGTATGCAGGCTGGTTCCTTTCAGCTTCTCGTTGCTTCCGGCGTAGTAGCCCGGAGTCCGCCTGTCGTTGTCCCCTATGACGGGGTCGGCGCCTTCATTCAGCAACGCCTCTGTCACCTCTGGATTCGGATTGTACCGCGCAGCCCGCAGCAAGGGGGTTTGGCCGCCCGTATTTCTTGCGTTCACGTTTGCTCCGGCTTCCACCAGCGAGATGACGACCTCCGGATCCTCGTTGCATCCTGCGGCCATATGCAAAGGCGTGTTGCCGAATTCGTCGCGCGCGTTAACGTCGGCACCGGCCTGGATCGCCTCGACAACCTGTGCGGAAAGACCGCCTTTGCATAAGTCGAGAAACCCGGAACCCTTCAGCGTTGCCATCGCTAAATAGGGCAAAGACAATAAAATTATTCCCGCGAATAAAAGCTTGCCAGTTTTTCTGCTCATGTTGCGCCCTCCTTATGTATTTAAATATTGACAAAGTATAGTATTTCGTGATGAATGGAGAAGGTCACGGTAAAACCACGAGGACCGGCGCGTCGGAGGCAACAAACTCTCTCAGCTACTCCCTATGCTTGGTCGGTCCGGTTTTTACATTTCTCCAAAAACACCAACCATATAACCCCGCCTCTTCTCTGAACTTAACTGCGCCAATCTTGCCGAAGGGCGGTGCCCCGTCATTCAGAAGTTCTTCAATTGCCGATCCTGCTACAACTTACCATAGTTTTCCGATGAGTCAAAGAATGTATTTTTAACTATCAATGTTCGGTCGTAGGTAAAATGAAAAAATGTATTTGAGTAAACCCGCCGGACGTAGTAGAATGTAACAGGAAAGCAGGCGCCGAAAAACCGTCCGGCGTCAAAATTTCAGGAGGTGGTTGGGTTTGAAACGGAACTGGATGATCGCAATAGTTGTGCTTGTCGTTGTAGCCGGTTATTTCTTCATGCAGCAGACGCCGCAGCAGCCCCCGAAGCAGGACGAGGTGAAGGAGGTCAAGGTCGAGGAAGCCCCGAAGACCGAGGAAGCCCCGAAGACCGAGGAGGCGAAGTCCGAGGAGCCCAAGGCGGCGGAGGACACCATCAAGATAGGCCACATAGCGGCCCTCACCGGCGACTGGGCGGCCTACGGACAGACCGAGCAGAACGCCTCGAAACTCGCCGCCGATGAGATCAACGCCAACGGCGGCCTGCTTGGCAAGAAGGTCGAGATAGTGGTCTACGACTTCCGCACCCGCGCCGAGGACGCGGTCAACGCAGTCCGCCGCATGATCGAGGAGGACAAGGTCGTGGCCATCATCGGCGCGAACGGGAGCGGCATCAACATCGCCACCGCGCCCATAGTCAACCGCCTTGGCGTCTCCCAGATAGGCACGGTCACATCCAACCCGCTGGTCACGGTCGACGAGAAGGGCGAGGTTCGTCCCTACTCGTTCCGCATCTGCTTCACCGACCCCTACCAGGGCAGGCTCATAGCCTACTTCGCAGCCAAGGAGCTCGCCAAGATGAAGGCGGCGGTCCTGTACGACGTGGGCAGCGACTACTCCCAGGGGCTTCGAGAGTTCTTCATCGAGAGCTACAAGGGCTACGGCGGCGAGATGGTCGCCGACCTCGGGTTCCGCGCCGGCACCGACGTTGACTTCCGCGCGCAGCTCACTGAGATCCGCGACAAGGGCGCTGATGTGCTGGTCCTCCCGAACATGGGCAAGGAGATGGCCCTGATAATGAAGCAGGCCCGCGAACTCGGCATGAAGGACATCGTCTTCGTCGGCGGCGACGGCTACGGCGAGTTCATGTGGGAGATAGCCGGAGAGGCTATGGAGGGCTCCTACTGGATCAACCACGTGGCCCCCGAGGACCCGGCAATGCAGCCGTTCTTCGCCGCCTACAAGGAGAAGTACAACGACGAGTGCAAGGAGTTTGTCAACGGAGTGCTCGGCTATGACGCGATCTACTGGATCGCGGACGCGATCAAGCGCGCCGGGCAGGCCGACCCGAAGCTGGTCCGAGACGCCCTCGCGAGCACGAAGGACCTCAAGCTGCACCACGCAACGATAACGATCGACCCGAAGGACAACAACCCGGTCGACAAGGACGGCATAGTGCTTATCGCCAAGGACGGCAAGGGCCAGTTCTTCAAGAAGGTCAAGCCGTAAGGCGGGGCGGCCCGCAAAGATACACGACGTAGCGCTGAGACGAGGGTGGGCGCAAGCCGTCCGCCCTCGTCGGTACGTGAAAGGAGTGATCCATATTTGGCAACGCTGATACAGCAGATAATCAACGGCCTCTCCTTGGGCTCCGTATATGCCCTGATCGCCGTTGGTTACTCACTGGTGTACTCAATCCTTCTTTTCTCCAACTTCGCGCACGGGGGTTTTCTGGTCATAGGCGGCTATATCTGCTACGCCTCGCTTCGCGCACTTGACCTTGGTATATGGGTCGCCGGGGCCCTGTCGCTGTTCGGGGCCGGGGTGGCCGCGATCCTGACCGAGCGCCTGGCCTATCGGCCCATACGAGAGCGAACCAACGTAACGCTCTACTTGCTGATAGCCTCGATGGGGATGAGCATCGTCATCGAGAACATCTTCGTGATAGTGGCCGGCGGCCGCTTCCGCGCCCTGCCGGCTGTGATACCGACGAGCCCGGTAAGCTTCTTCGGCCTCGCCACCACCAGCGCGTTCGACCTCCTCTCCCTCGCCTCCGCGGTGGTCTTCCTGTGGGGCTTGCAGCTCTTCCTGTCCAGGACCAGGTGGGGACTCGCGATCCGAGCCGCGGCCTACGACCTTCGCGTGGAGGGACTCATGGGGGTCAACGTCAACCGCCTCATATCCATAGTATTCTTCGTGGCGGGGGCGCTCGCCGCCGTGGGAGGAATATTCCTCTCCGTCCGCTACACCCTGTACCCGCAGCTGGGGTCGATAACGATCAAAGCGTTCGTCGCTGCCGTCATAGGAGGCCTGGGCTCCCTGCCGGGCGCCGTGGTTGGCAGCCTGATCCTCGGCCTGGCGGAGATGCTGACCGCGGGCTTCGTATCCAGCCAGATGCGCGACCTCGTCGTCTTCTCCCTGCTCGTGGGCACCCTGCTCGTCAAACCGGCCGGCCTCTTCGGCAAGAGCGTCGGCGAGAAAGTGTAGGTGAGCGGGGCCAATGTCAGGTTACGCAGAAGGTATTGTCGTCTTATTGTGCATTAACGCCATAGCGGCCATGGGAGTCTCCCTTCTCACCGGCTTCACGGGAATATTCTCGCTCGGCCACGCGGCCTACATGGCGCTCGGCGCATACACCACCGCCATACTTACCGTTCAGCACGGGGCGCACTTCTTACCCGCCATCATGCTGGGAGCGTGCGTCGCGGTGGCGGTTGCCTTCTTCATAGGCATCCCCACCCTCAAGCTGATGGGGGACTACTACGCAATAGCATCCATCGGGCTGGGCGAGGCTATCAGGCTGATCCTGGAGAACTGGCAGTCCGTCACCCGCGGCGCGCGAGGCTACCCTGGCATTGATAACTACACGACGCTGCCGGTAGCCCTGGCCTTTGTCGTGATAATGGGCATCCTCATGTTCAACCTGATCAACAGCCGCTTCGGAAGGGCCTGCAAGGCGTGCAGGGACGACCACGTGGCGGCGTCGCTGCTCGGCTTCAACACCGCTCGCATAAGGGTGGCCAGCCTCATGATATCCGCCTTCTACTGCGGGGTGGCCGGAGCCCTGCTGGGCGGCTTCCTGTCGTTCATCCAGCCCGTGATGTTCGACATGATGAAGTCCACCGAGCTGACGGCCGTCGTGGTCTTCGGCGGGCTGGGCTCGATGAGCGGCTGCCTGCTGGGCACCGCGGTCATCACGCTGGTTACCGAGCTCTTCAGGCCGATCTCCCAGTTCAGGATGCTGATCTACGGCGCGGTGCTGGTGATAATAATGGTCCTTCGCCCGGAGGGCATAATGGGCAACCGGGAGCTTCTCTCCTGGATAAAGGACCCGTTCGGGAGGCGGTCGAAATGAGCGCGTTCTTCGAGCTCTCCGGCGTGACGAAGAACTTCGGAGGAGTCCGCGCGGTCGACAACATGTCCTTCGCGATAGAGAAGGGCGAGCTGGCCGGGCTCATGGGCCCGAACGGCGCGGGAAAGACCACCATATTCAACCTGGTGACAGGGGTGTACGGCGTGGACTGCGGGACGATCACCTTCAAGGGTGAAGATCTAGCCAGGTTCAAGACCTACGACATAGTCCACAAGGGCATATCCCGGACGTTCCAGAATCTTCGCCTGTTCCAGCGCTCCTCGGTCGTGGAGAACGTCATGACAGCCGCCCAGCACGGAATCCCCTACACCTTCGCGGAGGGGATGACCCACCTGGGCCGCTGGCGCCGCAAGGAGAAGGAGATAAAGGCCAAGAGCATGGAGCTCCTGGAGAGGGTCGGCCTGGCCGACCGGGCCAACCAGGCCGCCGGGACGCTCCCCTACGGGCACCAGAGACGCCTCGAGATAGCGCGCGCCCTGGCGCTGGACCCCGAGCTGCTTCTGCTCGACGAGCCCGCCGCGGGGATGAATGCCGAGGAGGTAATATCCCTCAACGCGCTGATCCGCGACCTGCATCGCGACTTCGAGCTTACGATACTGGTCATAGAGCACCACATGGACCTGATAATGGAGATATGCCCCCACATCGTGTGCATGAACTTCGGCGCGAAGATAGCCGAGGGGACGCCGGACGAGATACAGGGCCACCCCGAAGTGCTGAAGGCGTACCTCGGAGAGGAGGAAGAGGAATGAGCGAGCCGATTGCGAATGTAAAAGAAGTCCTCTTTGAGGTAGAGGACTTTCACGTGAGCTACGGCGCGATCAGAGCCCTCTCCGGAGTCTCCCTGAAGGTCTGCAAGGGCGAGATAGTCTGCGTCATAGGGTCCAACGGCGCGGGAAAATCCACCCTTATGAACTCGGTGATGGGCATGGTGCGGCGCGAGAAGGGCAGGGTCCTGCTGGACGGGATCGAGCTCGACCGCGTCCCCTACAAGGTCGTTCAGCAGGGAGTCTCCCTGAGTCCCGAGGGGCGCAGGGTGTTCGCCCCCCTCACCGTCCTTGAGAACCTCAAGATGGGGGCCTTCCCCAGGGGGAAGACCAACGACCTCGACGAAGACCTCGAGTGGGTGTTCAACCTCTTCCCGCGGCTCAAGGAGAGAATCTCCCAGTACGCCGGCACCCTCTCCGGGGGAGAGCAGCAGATGCTGGCGATAGGCAGGGCCCTGATGTCCCGTCCCAAGGTGCTGCTGCTGGACGAGCCGTCGCTGGGGCTCGCGCCGATCATCATCAAGGACATATTCAAGGAGCTTCGCCGCATCAACGAGGAGGGAGTCACGATCCTGCTGGTGGAGCAGAACGCCAGGCAGGCCCTGCTCCTCTCCGACAGGGGGTACGTCATCCAGACCGGCAAGATCGTCATGGAGGGCCCCTCGAAGGAACTGATGGAGAACAAGGACATAAAGGCCGCCTACCTCGGAGGCGCCCACGCCTGACCGATCGAAGGCGAACAGCATGTTGCACGACAAAGGAACGCCCGGCCCCTCGCGAGCCGGGCGTTTTTTGCTGGTTTTATACTTGACAAAAATAGTAGGAGATAGTATCTTGGGCACAGATTGAGCAAGGGATGTGGTCGCCATAAGGCTCTCGACAAAGACCCGCTACGGTCTCCGCGCCCTGCTTTACATGGCC
>JAKJGK010000111.1 GCA_022704435.1 Synergistota bacterium
AACGCTTACGACTATGTCGAGCCGGAACGCGAGGCGAGCGCGGAGGTAAAGATAAGCAAGTCCCGCTTCATCGGGCAGGTCAGGATCTGCCGCAATCCCGAGGAGGCCCGCTCGAAGCTGCGCGAGATCAACGCCGTACACAGGCAGGCCACGCACAACTGCTGGGCCTACAGGATCGGACTGAATGAAGCCCTCGAGGAGTACTACTCCGATGACGGGGAGCCCTCCGGCACCGCCGGGAAGCCCATCGCGGGCGCGATCGCCCGCAGGGGGCTGACCAACACCCTGGTGGTGGTGACCAGGTACTTCGGCGGCGTGAAGCTGGGCGTGCGCGGGCTGATCGAGGCGTACGGCTCGACGGCCACTGCCGCTCTTTCCGCCGCTGGGGAGGCGGGAAGGGTGTTGTGCAGGAGATACAGGGTGGTCGCCCCTTACGAGACGGTGCGCACGCTTGAGCGGCTTGTACAGGGCTGTGGTTCCGGCGGTGACGCCGCTGACTGGAGCTACGGGGAGAGGGTCGAAGTTCGCTGCTCCGTTCCATGTTCCGAAACGGGTGCATTCGAGGGCTCGCTCGAGGAGTTGCTCAGGATGAAGGCGGTATTCACCTGGGAAATATTGGAGGAATAAATTAGGCATTTCTTATTAAGCCCCCACGGCTGCGGAGGCAGTGGATGCTAATAATCGGTGCTTCCTTGAGTTATCGCTTGTCCGTGCATGAGACTCGGTAGAGGCGCGATAAAGGTCAATATAAATCAGCGGCTTCATGCGCAAAAAAAAGCCATTTTCCCTATCCTGCCGGCTATGTGGCCGGCTACATGGAGGTTCTAATCTTGAAGGTCAAGTACTGGCTTCTGTCGGGGTTGTTCGCGGCACTCACGGTCGTGGGGGCGTTTGTTCGCGTCCCTCTGCCGATGGTACCTTTCACTATGCAGGTGATGATCGTGCTGATGTCGGGGCTCGTCCTTGGCCCGAAGTACGGCCCTCTGTCGCAGGTGATATACCTGCTGCTGGGCCTGGCGGGGCTGCCGGTGTTCAGCGGGGGAGGCGGCCTCGGGTATGTGTTTTCCCCTACGTTCGGCTACCTTCTGTCCTACCCCTTCGCCTCCTGGATGTCGGGAAGGTTGAGGCCCTCGGGCGCGGCGTCGCCATTGGGGTTTGTCCTCGCATCAGCGGGGGGGTTGGCCGTCATATATATCCTTGGTGTCTCCGTCCTCATGGTCAACCTCAACCTGGTCGCGGGCAAGCAGGTCGACCTGGCCCAGGCTGTGAAAATCGGAGTACTGCCCTTCATCCTGCCGGACACGCTCAAGGTCGCGGGGGCAGCCCTCCTGGCTGCGAAAGTGGCCCCGGTGAGCGCCGAAGATCGCGGTTGAAACCGGATCTGCGTGGAAGGACGAAAAATGGGCGGACAAAGAGGATGTAGTGACTGATATAACCTGACCTTTTAATCCACCCTTCCTTGCACGCTCTATCGAAATGCACTCCAGGTGTTCGATTATTTCCCGGGAAATAATGCTGGGGAGAATTATTTCTTTATCCTGCTTTGGTAGTTGGCCGATATGGAATATAATCGGTGGCATCTCGAGTTGAAAGAGGTAAAGACGTGGAGTTTCTTGTCACCCTTATCGTAGCGGCGGTACTCATACGCCTGATCAAATTCTACTACGCTCCGTCCAAGAAGGAGGCACAGCTCGTCATTACGGGGGTTCCGGGATACACTCCGGCCTCCCTTAAGGAAGCCTCCTGGATGTGGATCCCGCCGGGTCGGGGCTTTACCTTCAGGGGCTACGAGATCCCGGACGGAATGCTGTACGTGGGAGACAGGATGCGCGACTTCACGGGATCGAACGAGGCCTGCCTCGTCGACCCCGCCCTTCCGGTGGCTGCAAAGGGGACGCCCTTCGAGAGGACCGGGATCGTATTCCCGCGCTACGATCGTCTGACTCCCGAGCAGCGGGGCGGCTTTCTCTCCTGGCTGGGGGAGGGCAGGAGGGGGGCGGTGGACCACGCCTGGCTTCTTCTCTTCCTGTACGGGGTTGAGCGCAGGCTCTTCGTGGACGGCCCCAGGGCGAACATCCCCATGAGGGAACAGGACAGGCTCGCGGCCGAAATACGCGAGCTCATGGAGACCTACGGCGAGATCCGCTCCTTCCGGGGGCAGTGCAAGAACCTGCTGGCAGCCTCGTGGGCATCCCACGGGGTCTTCGCCGAGATACCCGATTACGTCGACTTCACCGACAGGTTCTGCTCGGGCGCATTCAACGTGATATTCTCCCTCTACGTCGCAGGCGGCAGGCCCATCCCCGCCGAGGTGGCCCTTCAGTGGATACGGCTGCACCCGGAACACGTCAAGGGCACGATGATGAGGCGCTTCCCCTCCGAATTCGAAAGGCTGTTCATCAACGGCTACTCTCAGAGGTTCGGGGAGGGGATCTTCATACACAACAACCGGACATCTCTCTCCTTCGTCTACAGGGGGGCCAACCCCTCCTTCGGAAACGGGGTGAAGCTGACGGTCCCCTCGCTGCCGGAGCCGTTCCTGCTGGATACCCCGCTGAAGCAGATCAGGACGCTGGCCTGCGATTGCGCCGACGCGATCAGAAACGACAACTCGAAGGGGCACGACCTCGACGCAGTGCACGGCGAAGATCGCGACCTCCTGGAGTCGCTCGACGACGATCACAGGGAGCTCATGGCGCGCCTCGCGTCAAAGACTCTGTGGCCGCGCGGGGAGTTTCTCTCCGCCTGCGAGGAGCTCTCGGTACTGCCGGACCCTTCGATCGAGCTGATCAACTCCTGGGCGTTCATCACCGGCGGGTTGCCGTTGATCGAGGACGGCGACCCGCTCTTCGTCGATATGGAGCTTTTGAGGGAGATCTTCGTAGGGGACAACCCGGGGAAGGAATCCGGGATGCGGACGGGAGGGATGAAGGAATGAAGGCTCTGGAACGAATTCTTTTTGCGGCGGCCCTGTGTGCGCTGCTTGCGGCCTCAACAGCTGATCCGATCGGGAGCGAGCCGGAGTCGGGATTTGACAGAGGTATCTTGGCCCTCTTCCGTGCCGGCGCCAATCCGATATTGGTGATAAACCCCTCCGACGGAAGTATCGTCGACGCCAACGAGCAGGCTCTAGAGTATTACGGTTACCCCGATCTTGTCGGGATGAAGATATTCCAGATCAACACTCTCACCGCCGACGAGATCCGCGGCGAGATGAGGAGGGCGATGGAAGGCAGCTCCAGGGTCTTTAACTTCAAGCACCGACTTGCGGATGGGAGCATAAGGGATGTCAGAGTGCTGTCTACCCCGTTCAGGACGAAGGAGGGCGAAATGCTGCTCTCGCTCGTATTTGACGAGACGGAGAGGTTGGCCGCACAAGAGGCGATAAGGCAGAAAAACCTGTGGATCGTGCTGACTGTCCTGGTCGCGCTGGTCCTTCAGACGGCGCTCATGCTCAGGATGGTTCGCAGCAACGCCCTCCGTAAAAAAGCGGAGAGCGCGCTACAGGAGAAGGAGCGCACCTTCACGGCCCTGTTCTCGGGTATGTCCGAGGTTGTGGCGCTGCACAGGTTTGTATTCGACGACGAGGGGAGGCGCGTCGACTACAGGTTGATCGAGTGCAACGCCGCGTACGAGCGGGTCATCGGCCTGCCTGCCGCCTCCGTGACTGGCAGGCTCGCTACGGAGATATATGGCGGGGAGGCGCCCTACCTCGCGGAGTACTCGGAGGTGGCAGAGACAGGCGTCCCTAAAGTGATGGAGGTCTTCTACCCTCCCTTGGAGAAGCATTTTCTGATATCCATCGTCTCCTCAGCCAAGGACAGATTTGCCACCATAACCACCGACATCACCGAGATGAAGAGGGCGGAGAGCAGGCTCAGGGCGAAGAGGAAGGAGCTCGAGCAGATAGTCTACGCCGCGTCGCACGACCTCAGGTCGCCCCTGGTCAACGTGGAGGGGTACAGCCGCGAGCTGGAGTACTCGATAGAGTCACTGGAGGCAGCCTTCGATTCCAACGGATCGTGCGAGAAGCGAGAGGCTGCGGCGAGGTCACTGCTTCCGGACATGAAGGACTCCCTGCGGCGCATCAGGTCCGGGGCGCGCCAGATGGACTCCCTGCTCGCAGGCCTGCTGAAGCTTTCCCGCCTCAGGAAGGCCGCGCTGAACCTTAGACAGCTCGACATGAACGCCATTGTATCGGAGCTGGTCTCATCGATGCGATTCCAGGTCGAGAAGTCGGGTGCCACCATATCTGTAGGCGACCTGCCCCGCTGCTACGGGGACGCGGTGCAGATCACTCAGGTATTCTCGAACCTGCTCAACAACGCACTCAAGTACCTGGACCCGGCGAGGCCGGGGGTTGTCAGGATCGAGGGGAGCCGGACGCCCGACCGGTCGGTGTACTCGGTCGTCGACAACGGCATAGGAATAGCCCCGGAGCACCAGGAGAAGGTCTTCGAGCTCTTCCACCGCCTAAACCCTTCCGAAGGAGCGGGGGATGGGCTTGGCCTCACGATAGTCAGGCAGATCCTTTGGATGCTGGGAGGGGACGTCTCGCTGGAGTCGAAGTTCGGCGAGGGGAGCGCGTTCAAGGTGTCGATGCCCGCGGCCCCGCCTGAGAGGGAGGTCCACGAATGAAGGGAGAAGGACATATGAGGGAGGAAGTAGTAATTCTGATCGCGGAGGACGACGACGGCCACGCGCTGCTGATAAGGCGAAACCTGGAGCGGGCGGGGCTGTCGAACAGGATCCTGTTCTTCAGGGACGGGCAGGAGATAGTCGACTTTCTTTTCAGGACCGGCGAGGGGGAGCACCGCACGCCGCACACGCCGTACATCCTGCTGCTCGACATCCGGATGCCGAAGCTGGACGGGACCGAGGTCCTGGCCAGGGTCAAGGGGGACCCGGAGCTTCGGAAGATGCCGGTTATAATGATCACCACGACCGACGACCCGCGAGAGGTCGAGCGATGCCACCAGCTCGGCTGCAGCAGCTATATCACCAAGCCCGTGGAGTACGACGCCTTCGTAAACGCCGTGCGGCAGCTCGGGCTGTTCCTGGCGGTGGTGCAGGTTCCTGAAGTAAACGGGAACCCGTAGGGAGGAGAGGCAGCAATGACGGAGAACGCCGCCGGGGAGACCCCGCTTAACAGGGGGATCCTGGTAGTGGAGGACGACGACGACCTCCGCGCTCTAATCATGAGACGCCTGCAGCGGGCCGGATACGACGCGGAGGGTGCGGCGCTCGGCTGGGAGGCGCTCGACGTGGCTGCGGCGGTGCCTGGCAGGGTGCTGCTCATCGACCTCAACCTGCCTGACATGTCAGGGTTGGACCTGGTCGAGCTTCTGAAGGAGAGGGGCGCGCGAAATCCGTTCATCGTAATGACAGGGCAGGGGGACGAAAGGCAGGCCGTCAGCGCTATGAAACTCGGCGCCTTGGACTACCTGGTCAAGGACTCCGCCCTGCTCGACAGGCTGCCGCTGACCCTGGACCATCAGCTCAGGGAGCTCGAGACGCGCAGGCGAGTCCTGGAGGACCGTGCGATCCTGCTGGACAACATCCGCACACAGGTCTGGTACCTCACGGACGAGCGCACATACGGGGCGGCAAACGCGTCGCACGCGGCATTCATGGGGATGAGGCCGGAGGATATGGCCTCCAGGGACCTGTTCGAGCTCCTCACCCCGGAGGAGGCCGAAGAGTGCAGGAAATCCAACCTTGAAGTATTTGCCACCAGGAGGCCGGTGCTTTCCGAGGAGAGCGTCCGGTCCGCTTCGGGGGAGTTGCGCGTTCTGTCGATCTACAAATCGCCGAAGCTGCGCGCCGACGGCAGCGTGGAGTACGTCGTGTGCTCCGCCGAGGACATTACCGAGCGGAAGATGGCGGAGGAGGCACTCGTCGAGGCTAAGGAGAGGGCCGAGTGGCTCGGCAGAAAGGCCGAGGCCGCGAGCAGGGCGAAGACCGCCTTCCTGGCCAACACCAGCCACGAGCTGCGCACGCCGCTCAACGGGGCGCTGGGCTTCCTGGAGCTCCTGGCCGACACGCCCCTCAACGACCTGCAGAGGGAGTACCTGGGCTACGTCAGGTCCTCCGCGCACGCCCTGCTCGCCGTGATAACCGAGGTGCTGGACATATCCAAGATAGAGTCGGAGGAGTTCACCCTGGATTACGAGATGTGCGACGTCGTAGACCTTGCGAGTCGCGCGGTGGACCTGGTCAGGGGCGGCGCCCTCAGGAAGGAGCTGAAGCTATCGACGCGGGTGACGGGCGAGGGCTCCCCGGTGGCGAAGGTGGACCCCGGCAGGCTCAGGCAGGTGCTGGTAAACCTTCTGGGCAACGCCGTTAAGTTCACGGACGCGGGCCTTGTGGAGCTCTCTCTTGAGATGGACCGAAGCGAGGGATCGACGTGCAGCTACACCTTCTCCGTGAGGGACACGGGGATCGGGATAGACCCGGGGATCCATCGCGAGCTGTTCGAGCCCTTCTACCAGGCGGACTCCTCAAGCACGAGGAGGCACGGGGGCGTGGGACTGGGGCTGCCGATATGCGCGTCGCTGTTGAAAAAGATGGGCTCGGAGCTGAAGCTCGACAGCACACCCGGCGCCGGCAGTCGCTTCTACTTCACCATTCGCGCGGAGTGCGAGGAGAAAGCCGAAGGGGCGCAACTCGCTGCGGACGCGACGGCGGCCGACAGAAAGGGCGCGCCCTCCCCGCTCAAGCCAGTGCGGCCTGTGACCGTGCTGATCGCCGAGGATCAGAAGGTCAACCGCAGGCTGATGAAGTTTCTCGTCTCGAAGCTGCTGCCGGGCGCCCGCGTGCTGGAGGCGGTCGACGGCTTGGAGGCGGTCAGGCTCTTCAGGGAGGAG
>JAKJGK010000112.1 GCA_022704435.1 Synergistota bacterium
CGCGACGATGACGCTTGGAAAGAGTGGGAGTCCGAGCTTGACAAGAGGAAGGAGGAGGGCGGGATGTACGTAAGCCTTATGGAGAGAAGGGGCATTGAAAAGGGCATTCTGCGGGAGAAAACCGAGATGATCCGCGAGATGCTTCTCTCGGGCGAGCCCGAGGAGAAGATACTCCGCTATGCTCGTATAACCAGAGACCAACTCGACAATATTCGCGAACAGACAAAGCCCCCTGTAAACTAAAGAATCCGCAGGCCTTACGCGAAGTATTTCTGTCGTCCCGAACGGCGCATTGCGGCTATAGTCATCCCGAACGACCAACGGGAGAAGGGATCTTATATTGGATGCGGCGCCAAGCGAGATCCCTCGCGTTCGCTCGGGATGACATAATCCTCGCCTCGGGATGACAGTTCCTCCCCGCTCGGGATGAGATAATCCCCGCCTCGGGATGACACAAGCAGGCGACCGCGATGTCGATCGCTTGGGCGGCATGTTTCTGGCCGCCTTCCCTAGGTCTCGGGATGACCGTATTGTCGTCCCGAACGAGCGCAGCGAGGAGGGACCCAGGGAGGGTGCCGCCACGAAGCCCAGATCCCTCGCTTTCGCTCGGGATGACATAAAACCACCCCGGGATGACTATGCGGCCTTCCCCAGCCCTTTCCCCCTACTGCCCCAGCAGCGCCAGCACGTTTCTCGGCAGCTGGTTGGCCTGCGCCATCATGGAGTTGTTCGCCTGCACCAGGATCTGGATGCGCACGAAGTTCATCATCTCCTTGGCGTAGTCCAGGTCGCGCAGGCGCGATTCGGCCGCGGACAGGTTCTGCGAGGCCACGGTCAGCGAGGCGGTCGCGTGGCCCAGACGGTTCACCAGGGAGCCTATGGTCGCCCTCTGCCGCGACACTCGGTCTATGGCCTGGTCCACCAGGGTGATGGAGCGGCCCGCGCTCGCCCTGTCGGTGACCTTGATTCCCCCGATGCCGAGCGTCCTGGCGTCCATCGCCCCGAAGTTGAGCAGCACGTCCTCCCCCTCGTTCGCGCCGATCTGCAGCACGGTGGAGTTGTCCGCCAGGTGGACCGTCCGGAAAATCTCAGACTCCACAGCCGTGATGAAGCGGCCCGACGCCTCGCTGTACTGGCTTCCTGTCAGGCCGAGCAGCGAGCCGAGCTGAAGGCGCACCGCGTCCCCCCAGATTCCGCGCAGCTCTCCGCCGCCGTCCACCTTCAGGCCGTTGGCGACTGTTTTCCCCGTGTGGGCGTCGGTGATGTCCACCGTGTACAGGTTCTCCTTAGCCTCGTTGATCACGACGAAGCCGAGCGCCTTCAGAATGTCCTCGTCACCTGCGAACTCGTAGGCGCCCTCGGAGCCGGCTATGGCCGATCGCAGCACCATCGTCCCCCGGACGGACTCCATCGCGTTCCTGTCCGTGACGGGCCCGGTGAATGTGGCGTACTTAGAGTTCGACGGGGAGGGGACGAAGTTCTGAAGCAGCCCACCTCCGAGCTGGCGGTGGATGGTGTCGTTCAGCCTCTGCAGCAGGGACTGGATCTCCTCGTCGCCGTACAGGGTGAAGACCGCCTCGCTCTCCCCCTGCCGGATGACGACGCTCGCGGGTGTGTCGAGGAGGAATCTGCCGTTCTTGTCCCAGAACTGGGCTACCTCCCTGGTGGTGGAGTAGCGGTGAGCCACGCCCCCGTCGATCCCCTCCCGGTAGACGGAGCCGAACACGGCCGCGTCCCTAACGATCCGGGGGGTGTCGTCCGACGACGTGTCTCCGACCAAGGTTCCTCCGTTGAACGATCCGAACGAAAGGGAGAGAGTCCCGTCGTACACCTTCCCCTCGAAGGCCCCCTCGCCCATCGAGTCCTTCGGCGCGACCTGGTAGGTGCGCAGGGTGGTGGTCGAGTCGTCCAGCACTCCGTCGAAGAAGCGCCAGCTGATCGGGTAGAGCCCCGGGTCCGTGTCTCCGCCGAACAGGTTCACCTCGTCCACCGCGTACCGCCCGGATACCGGATCCATCTCCGCCCTGCCGTCGGCCACCAGCGAGATGGTGAACCGGTCCCCCTTTCGCAGCCTCGTGACGTCGGTGAAGTCGAAGTGGGTGAAGCGCAGCCCCTCGAAGCCGGGCGCCGACAGGAAGGAGAAGTCCTCGTTGCTGTTGTTCAGCCCCGTAGTCTCCGCCTCTATGTAGCGGTACTCGCCGTTTCTGTCCACCACGTGCCCCTGCACGCGCAGAGCGACGCCGCCGCCCCGCTCGCCTAGCACGTCGAACAGAAGCACCGCGTTCCTAGTCTCGTCCGGGGCGTACTCTATCCGCTGCAGGAAGTCCCGCTCCCCCTCGCCCTTCTTAAGATCCTGGAAGAAGAAGCTGTTCACTATCGCCCCCGCCTCCGGGGTGGTCTTCCCCTGGTAGTTCACCTCGGCCAGGATGTAAGGCATGTTCCCCGCTCCCCCCTCGCCCGCCCGTGTGCCGGCGGCGAAGCCGGTCGCGGCCACGTTGAGCAGCAGCTCCCCGGTGGAGACGTTGGTGGCGCTGTTGCTGTTGTTCGGGTCCACGAAGAAGCCGAACATGCGCAGCCTGGTGTCCGGGTCCGCCAGCGGGTCGTCGTCGTAGAACATGTTTTCAACGCCGGAGTCGAAGCGGTACTCGATCGTCCTGTGCGACGCGCCGGTCAGCCCCCACGGGTCGGCGTCAACGGTTATGATCGAGTCGGAGAGGAAGGCCGCCGGCGTGTCGGGCGTCGCGTTCTCGTAGCCGCCGCCCGCCCGCGCCGCTATGTTCACCACAAACTTGTCCTGCGCCACTGTCCCCACCGGCGCGAAGGCGTCGAAGCGGATCTCGCCCGCGCCGCCCCCGGCGTTCAGCACAAGCTGGTTCGCCGCGCTCACCGGCCCGTGGGCGTTCAGGTCTATGTCCTCCTCGAACTCGACCCGCGCCCCGGCGCGAGTGTACCCCTTCCCCTGCACGCGGAAGGTCCCCGCGCCGGTGGCGGTGAAGAGCAGCGTGGCGTTGACGTCCTCCATCCTCCAGACCTCTATGGCCCCCGGAGGTAGCACGGAGGCGGGGTCCTTCCCCGCCAGGTAGTAGGAGGCGTCCTCCCCGTACCAGGCGCGGGCGTACCAGCGGTCGTCGTGCTGCCCCGCGACGTCCCACCCCGCGCCGGCGGCGTCGTACCGCTCCGCTGTGCGCAGGATGTCGGAGAAGGTCGCGCCGGCGATCTCGTCGAAGCCGTTATGGATGAAGGAGACGTGCGAATCGTCGGTGTTGTAATTCCCGACGCCCGTCCTGAACATGTGGGGGAGGTCGAAGGTCACTCCGCCCGTGCCGTCCAGCACTCCGTCGTTGAAGACCATGGACGCGCCGCCGTAGGTGGTCCCGCCGTGGTCCGGCGCTCCGAGGGAGGCAGAGTCGTATGTAGAGTTGGTCACCCCGTCGCGGATGCGGAAGTCGAGTCTGTCGTGCGCCCCGACTGATGCGGCCGAGGTGAAGAGGGCCCAGGAGTCGTTCACGGCGATATCCATGGCGGTGGTGGAGTCCGGTATGAAGACCGAGGTGAAGGGGAGCCCTGCGCCGACCAGGGGGTTCGAAGTCCCGATGTCACCCTCCCACCACCAGTCGGTGCGAGCGCCGCCGACCGCGTTGCCGTTCCTGTCGATGCCGGTGTAGGTTGTCGTTATCCGCGCCCGGTCGCGGGCTTGCCAGGTCTGGCTGTCTGCCGACGCGCCGACGCCGATCGTCACGGCCCCTCCCATGAGTTCGGTGGTCCCCGCGCTCGCGCTGAACACCACCTCGCGCCTCTCCGGCGAACCGTCCGTGTTCGTTATGCGGATCGTGCCGTTGTGGTGAAACCCGTCATAGCCGGGGGTGTTCGCCGCGTCGGTCCACGCGGCCGACAGGATGCCGAGCGCGTCTATGTCCGCTCGCAGCTGCTCGATGTTTCGTCCTGCGGCCAGTGTGGCGTAGGTGTTGTTATAGTCCCTGGATACGCCGCCAACGTCGCCCGCGCCGCGCCCGAGGGTCTGGTTCCCGCCGAAGAGCTCTGTCACAGTGCTCCCCGCGCCCTGGGTCAGTGTCAGCTGGTAGCGGGCCGTCACGGAGGAGGTGCGCAGGTCGATCCGCCCCAAGCCGCCCCCGGTGAACAGGTTGAAGACGTCCCCGGTGGGGTTGGTCAGGTTGTCCAGTCCGAAGGCGGTGTTCGCTGCGGTCTGAAGGGCACTGTGTATCTGGTTCACCCGCATGTTGCCGATGTTGACGGTGGTTGTGTACCCGTGCAGCACTCTGTTGTAGCTTATGGAGTTGCCGGCTAATAGAACGGCTCCGCTGATCCCCATCTCCTGCTCGAAGGATTCGCCTCCCGCGTCGGTTAGGACCGTCAGGTTGTGCGAACCTGCGATGCCGCCGAATCCAGAGGAGTTGTTGCTTATCTGGAAGCGCCGCACGCCGCCCCCGAGGTCGGCTGCGGCGAAGTCGATGTTGTACGCTGCGAGCGTGCCGTCCAGCGCTGCGGCGGCCGCCACGATGTCGAAGCCGCCGACCGCGACCACGCGGTCGTTCTCATAATCGCGCAGCGTCCCCGTGTGGGTCGTGCCGTCCGCGAGGTTGTTCACGGCCAGGCCGAAGTCCCCGGCCCCTCCGGAGTTCGTGATCGTGAGGTTCCCGCCGCTTGTGTTGTTGATGTTTATCTGCTGCTGCCCTCCAACCGCAGTCAGTGTCGCGGTTCCCCAGCCGCGCAGGACCAATTCCGCGTTGATAGCGGTCGCGGCGTTTACGACGTCCATGCTGTTCAGGACGACAGTATACGTGTCCGTCCCGTCCGTGATTTCTATGGAGCTGGTGCCGGACGCCCGGAACGTCGTCCGCAGCGTCACCTGCTCCCCCGCGTTCGCCTGGTAGGTCAGCCCCAGGGTCGCGGTGGCTCCGGCCTCCGAGCGGTAGTAGGTCTGCAGGTTCACGTTCGTGCTCAGCACATCGCGGCGATCAACCGCCCCTACGCGGAAGTGCGTCCACAGGTTTGTCGCATAGGCCGCGTTCACGGCGATGTCCACGTCGCCGCCCGCGCCGCCTATGTTCACCGTCCCGTTCCCCGCGCCGCCTATGTCCCTCCACGCCAGGCGCGTCTGCGAGGCAACCGCTCCGGCCACGTTCGACGCATCCATCGCCAGGTCCACATTGTTGCGCCCCATCGGGTCCACCCTGTCGATTATCTGCGTCCCGAACACTCCCCCCGACACGCCGCCGTAGTGTGCCATGAAGGGCGCCTGGTCGGCCACGCGCACCCTGTATTCGCCGTAGGGCAAAATGTCGGGCAGCACGCTCGCCTCAAGCGCCTCCACTCCCATCACCGCCGCCGGATTGAATATCTCATTGCCGGCGGCGTCGAAGTAGCCGATACCGCCGTAGGGCACCTCGCGGGTCTCCAGGCGGTACTCCCCAGTGGCCAGGTGCAGGCTTCGCAGCCCGTGGAGGCCGGAGAGCGCCCCGCTCTCCGGGGACATCCGCAGCCCGTCGGAGACGGTGCCGTGCTTCAGGTAGAAGACGTTCGTCTTCAGCACCTCCGCCTCCCCCGCCTTCGGCGTGATGCGCAACCGGTAGTTTCCCTCACGCACGACGTTCTGGCCGAAGATGTCCTTGGTGCGCAGCGCGCCGTCCACGAACACCCTCACGTCCAGCGAGTCGGTGCTCCACAGCACCGCCGCGTTCCCGTCGAGCAGCTTCTTCCTGTTGAACTGGGTGGTGGAGGCTATCCGGTCGACCTCCTGCTTCAGCTGGTCTATCTCCTGCTGAATGTAGGTCCTGTCCTTGAGGGTAAGGGTGTCGTTGGCCGCCTGCACGGAGAGCTCGCGCATCCTCTGGAGGATGGAGTGAACCTCCTCCAGCGCGCCCTCGGCGGTCTGCAGCATGGATACGCCGTCCTGGGCGTTGCGCGCAGCCTGGTCGAGCCCGCGAATCTGCGAGCGAAGCTTCTCTGAGATAGCCAGCCCCGCCGCGTCGTCGGCCGAGATGCCTATCCTCAGGCCCTGCGCGAGGCGGCGGACGCTTTTCTCCGCGCTTCTGCCCAGCAGCTTGGCGGCGTTGACGGCCAGCAGCGCCGGGATGTTGGACATGATGCGCATAGCGTTCATCCTCCTGGGAAAAGCATTGTACAATGCACGGTATCCGCAGCTCCGCACGCTTGTTGCCGGATACACTACATACATTTTCGGCGTCGATCAACAAGGGGTTTAACTTTTCCGTATGAAAGGGCTACCTCAAGAACCCGGAGAATCAATTCCTTCAGTACCGCATCTCCGTCATCCCGAACGAGCGCAGCGAGGTAAGCAGGCGACCGCGATGTCGATCGCTATCCCGAGGAGCAAAGCGACGAGGGGAGGGACCTGGGAAGGGCGTTGCCACCCCGCCCGGATCCCTCGTGTTCGCTCGGGATGACAGAAAACACCAACCCCTCCCCTCCGCCCTTGTGCTATCATTGCGTCAGGACGGGGGGCGGCAGGATGAACGACGACATGCAAGCGGACAACACCGCATCAAACGAGAACGACAGACGCTCCGAGGACGGGCTCTGGAAGGAGCTGCTGCAGGGATTCTTCCACGACATGCTGCGCTCAGTGCTTCCCGGGATGGCGAAGGAGGCCGACCCTGAAAAACCGGTTCGTTTCTTCGACACCGAGCTCAGGAGGCTGGCAAGATTCACGAGACGCTACACGGAAAGCCCGCCCGACTCCCGGAAGTTCGTCGAC
>JAKJGK010000113.1 GCA_022704435.1 Synergistota bacterium
CTGAGGAAGCCGTAACCCTCCTGAAGCACCTCCAGCGTCCCCCCGCCGAACCGGTAGTTCAGCTCCTCCGCCTGGGCCTTGAGGATGGCGATGACCAGGTCGTCCTTCCTCAGGGAGGAAAAGCCGACCACGCCCATCTCCTTCGCTATCTTGCGAAGCTCCGGGTTGAGGAGGCCGGCAAGGTAGCCGTACGCGTGCCTCGGCTTTGGAGGGAGCCTGGAGGAAGTCTCCTCGGCCTCCGCCCGCTGCGGCGCCGTCGTCTCCTGGACGGCCACGCCCGGCGCGTTCTCCGCGGATTCGTTCAAAACTGGATTACCGGACGCCATCTATCCGGCTCCGGGACACGCGGGCTTCGGTGCCCGAGGAGGGGTGCTGCGAAATTTTTAAGATCATGACAATGGGAAACACGTACAAGAACATCTCCTTCCTGAAACGCGCCGCGCCGGACGGGAATCATGCGGTTGTCTCCGACGCGGAACGCCTGGTTCATACTGGTTCACAAACCGGGTTGATCCGAGATTTCGAAGAAAGTATTGGAGAACACCCTGTCGAACAGGGATATCCTGACCGAGTAGGGCCCCGTCGGCAGGGGCGACCCGTCCTCCAGCAGAAGACAAAAAGCCTTCGCCCCGCCTCCCGGCTCCAGCACGACCTCCTGCGATTGCACCGGACGCCCGCGGAAGTACCAGCGGACCCTGAGATTCTCGCCGTCGCCCGCCCTGGAGTAGTCGAACCACAGACAGAGCTGGCGAGTACCGTAAGAGAAAGCGGAGGCCGTTCCGACCGGCCTCATATCGCCGTCGACCTCGTCGCAGACCACGATATTGTGGATCTCGAAGGAACCCGCGGCCTTCCTCGACCTGATCGCGCAGAAGGAAGTCGCGATCAGGACTACGACGGCGAATCCCACCATGATGAGGAACATCCGGCTGCTCCTGGACATTATAACCACCGCCCCGGGAAAAAGACAAGCGCGGGAGGGAAGCAAGACCCCTCGCCCGGACTCCGCGCACCGAGGAAGGCCGAGATCGCCCGGGCAGTCCCCGGCGGCAAACACTCTACCACGAACGCAGCCTCCAGGCAAGTGGAAATCCGCCCGCGAGCGCTTCTCGGGCCCGGCGCGCCTCCTGCCGACTCAATTCGTCGGCGCGGCGCCCTCGACGATGCGCCTGAGGGACACGACCACGTCCCGGTGGACATGCGCGCCGAAGCCGTCGACGGTGGGCTCGCCCAGGCGGGTAACCCCGTCCACCGCCCCGGCGCCGACGAGCGCGGCGAGCATCGCGTCGACATCCTCCTCCACGGCCCCCACCCACCTCCCGGCTGAGATGGACAGCAGCGCGGCCAGGGCGTATCCGCCCCAGTCGGAGACGTCCGCAGGCACGGCCGCGGTGGAGCGCACCACCGACAGGCACCCGGCGTAGTCCGGCAGGGCCAGGGAGAGCTCCGCGTGGAAGTTCCCCATCCCGGCCTCGTTGCCTCCGTCGCCGACAGCTACCACCGGAACGCCGGCGGTCGCCGCCGCACAGGCCGCCTCGTCCAGAGGCGGGGTGAAGCCGGATATGTCCTCCGAGCGCATGTTGTAGTATCCCCCGTCGGCGGCGCGGCCAAGGCGCTCGATGAACACCAGCATCGAAGGCGACGCCTTCATGACCTCCGCGCCGGTCTCGGCCGGACGCACCTCGGGCCCCCCCGCCGAACGCGAGCATGCCGCCACCGCGGAGAGACACAGAGGGTCCGTGTAGACCAGCACGTCCCTGCCCAGGCGCTGAAGGGCCCTGCCGAGCGCGACCGCGCCCCCTGGCCCGTCCGTCTCCGGGGCGTCGGCCGCCGGGACGAAGAAGCCCGTGACCAACGCCGCGGAGGACGCGCCCTCGAGCAGCTCCAGGGCCGACCGAAGGTGTCCGGCGCGAAGCAGCTTCCCGACGCCCCTCCCCGACCTGTCCGATCCGATCTCCCGGCGCACGAGGTCGAAGACGTCCATGTCAGACCCCCAGCTTGTCGACCAGGGCCAGCAGCTCCGGGTTCAACTCCTTCTTTATCCGCCAGGCGTCCTCTATCGGGCAGAGCTCCATCCTGCCGCACACGGAGCCGGTCATCACGCCCGACTTCCCCTGGAGCAGCGACTCTACCGCGAAGCACCCCATCCTCGACGCCAGGATCGTGTCGAGCGACGACGGGCTCCCCCCGCGCTGAATGTAGCCCAGCACGGTCACGCGCGCGTCGTACCCGCCCGTGTCCTGCAGGCTGTTGCGCAGCTCCGTCGCGGACATGACCCCCTCGGCAAGGATGATCAGGGAGTGGGTCTTCCCCCGCTTGCGCGAGTAGTGCAGGTGGTCGCACATCTTCTTGATGTCAAGCGGGATCTCCGGGACGACCACGTACTCCGCGCCGGTGGAGATGCCCACCTCCAGCGCGAGAAAGCCGGAGTCGCGCCCCATCACCTCGACGATGAACAGCCTGTCGTGGCTGCTCGCGGTGTCGCGCAGCTTCTGAACCGCGGAAAGCGCCGTGTTCAGCGCCGTGTCGTAGCCGATGGTGATGTCCGTGCCCGCCATGTCGTTGTCTATCGTGCCTGGAATGCCGACCACCGGCACGCCCATCGCCGCCATCTCCGCCGCCCCCCTGAAGGAGCCGTCGCCCCCGATGACCACGAGGGCGTCTATCTTGCGGTTCTCGAGCTGCACAAGCGCCGAGCGCACCCCGGCGTCGGTCTTGAAGCGGTCGCTGCGCGCCGTGCGAAGGATGGTCCCGCCCCGATGGATGATCCCCCCCACCGCCGCGCGGTCCAGCACCATGCTGTCGCCGTCCATCAGCCCTTCGTACCCCTTCATGAACCCCAACGTCTCCATCCCGTTGTAGAGCGCGGTGCGCACCACCGCGCGGATGGCGGCGTTCATCCCGGGGGAGTCCCCCCCGCTGGTAAGCACTGCGATTCGTTTCATCATAGGACACTCAAACCTCTCGAGACAAGATTTATAGCGAGTGATATGGTATCACAAAAGGAGCGCGAATCGAGACGACCGCGCTCCCTACCTCTTCTGTTCTCTACATTCAATATGTCTTCCGCCCGGCGGGAAGAGAGCAAAAAGGCGTGCGAGTTACCGTCTTCGGCCTTCAGCGCCCTACTGCCTCTGGAGCTCCTCCATTCGCTGCTCGACGGTGCCTATCTCCGCGTTCAGCTCGGCGAGCTGCTCCTCAAGCTTTTTCCTCTCCGCGTTGAGCTTGTCCATCCTCTTGATGAGGCGGTCGAGCTCCAGCCGTGCTGCGGCCTTCCCCTTGTACAGGGCTTCCGGGTTGTCGCGGGCGACGTCGAATATGAAGTCCACCGTCGTAAGGTTCATGGTGACGCTGCTCATCGACCCCTGCATGTCAAGCCTGACGGACTTCACACCCTCCAGGTTGGACCTGCCCTTCTCGTCGTACCGAGGGAAGTAGACCAGGCCGTCGCGCTTCCCCTGGAAGCCGAAGTTGAAGCGCTTGTCGTACTCGACGGGCGCGAATTTTTTCTTGCCCGCCCAAAGAGTGACGAACCTGTCGAAGGGCGCCAGGTGCATCGTCGGCCCCCTGTTGTCGAACTCTATGTTCAACGGAATGTACTCGTCAAGGCTCAGGCCGCTCAGAAGTTGATACTTGAACTGCTCCGTCTCGTCCGCGGTCCAAAGGTTCTTCTCCGCCTCCTCCTTCACGAGGGCTTCAATATACTCGGCGGAGTAGTAGGTGACGCGGACGTCCAGCTCGGCCCCCTCCTTGTCCTTGTAGGACTTCGTCTGGCTCCAGCGTTCCAGGACCTTCGCGTCGGCTAACGCCGCCGGTGCGAACGCCAGCATGAGGCACACAATCAGCACCGAGGCCAGGACATACAACCCGTTTCTGGTCAAAGACAAGACAAACGCCCCCTCTATGATAGGCTACGGCGCAATTATACAGGAGATATAAAAAAAGAGGAACCCGCAAGGGTTCCTCTTTTGGCCTGCAAGTAACTTCGTCCTAGAACGCGATGTGAGTTCTGAAGCGGATCACGCTGTCGTCGTCGTTGACAAGGGTATGGGAGTTCTCGATCTTGTCGTATGCAAGCTCGAAGGAAAGCCCAGGAGTGTAGTTGTACTTCACGCCGAACGTCCAGTTGGTCGTGTTGTCGGTCACGCCGGGGATCTCGTTGCGGGCGTTGCCGATGAAGTAGCGCTGGAATGTGCTCCACTGGTCGGTCCACTTCTGCTTCAGGTAGAAGAACATCACGCTGTCGTAGTCCGCGCCCAGGTTCAAACCGGTAACATCGCCGTACAGGTTCCACGGCTCGGCGTTCCAAGCTGTGAAGTTGTTGTCGAAGCTCCTGTACTCAGCCCAGAAGGAGGTGAACTTCAGCGCGTCCTGCTTGATGTCGATGATCGCCTGGAACGAGTTGGGAGACTCGGTGGTGGGGCCGGTCTGGATCTCCTGCGCGTAGTAGGCGGCCTTGAGGGCGATTGCCGGGGTGAAGTTGATTCCCACGGCGCCCCAGTAAATATGCTCGTCCTCCTGGTCAATGGCAGGCGCAAAGAGAACGTTGGAGTCGTACTTTCTGAGTATGCCGTTCAGCGAGAGCCAGAGCTGCTCGTTGAAGTTCAGCTTCACGCGCGCGCCGATGTCGTAGCGCTCGATCGGGCTCGTGGGCCCAACAATATTAATCTCATCCGGGCGGTTCACGAAGAACACGAAGTTGCCCATCGCGAAGGGCTTGTTGAAGTAGAAGCCTGTGCTCAGGTTGGCGAACATGGCGTCGTTATCGATGTAGAGGCCGTCCTCGTCCTCCCAGTCGTACCAGTCTCCCTTTCCGATATGCGCGGTTATATCCCACGGGAACTTCACGGTGAGGAAGTAGCGCTCGAACACAGCACCCACAGAGCCAAGACGGGCGGTGAAAGTCACCTTGTCGTCTATGAACTTCCTCATCCAGATACGATACCTGGACACGTTGAACCGGTTCGATCCGGTCGTGCCGTAGAGGTTGGGCTCGGTCACGTCGTCGCCGGCGCCGAACCATGCGTCGTAGCGGAACTCTCCCCAGAGCTTCCAGCCGCCGAGGCGCTCCTCGATGACCGCGAGCCTGCTGTCGATCTGGTCGACCTTCACGCCGAGGGCGTCAAGCTCGTCCTTGAACTCGACAACGAGTCTCTTCAGCATCTCGACATCCTGCTTGCTGGCCTTGGTCATGTCGACCACGGCAAGCGCGCGGGCGATCGCCGACGCGGCCTCGTAGCGGGTCATGGGCTGGTTGCCCTTGTAGGTGCCGTCCGGATAGCCGGAGAGCACGCCGCGGGCCGCGAGCTGCCCAATGGCATCGTAGGCCCAGTGGTTCATGGGGACATCCATGAACGGGTTGACGTTGGCGAACGCAGGAGCTGCGAACGCAACGAGCGCGACTACTGCAACAAGCGCAAGAATCTTTTTCATGTGTTTTTAACCCCCTTGGTTGTGTTTTTCGTGTATCGCGGGGGGCTCTGTGCCAGCCTGACAGGTCTCCGGCCGAAGTTTCCTCGTTCCCTTTGCCTCTTCCTGTCCTGCATCGCTCGAGCCTCGTCCGCCTTCATCCTTCGCTCGTCCTTTTTGGCAGGGGGTCGTCGCACCTCCTCTCAGGCCGTCGGGATTTCCACGCGAAGGAATAGAAGCATTCTTCCAAGGTCAAATTGTCAAGGAACTCAATTCGACTACTCGTGACGCATTCTATCGGAACGGCCCGCTTATGGAAATAGGCCTAAAGTACCATCTTGCATAATTTACGTAGTTCGGGATCCCTCCTCCCTGCGGTCGTCGGGATGACAATAGGCCCGCGGTCGTCGGGATGACGACAGGCCCGCGGTCGTCGGGATGACAATAGGCCTACGGTCGTCGGGAGGACAATAGGTCTGCGGTCGTCGGGATGACAATAGGCCTGCGGGGCGTCGGGATGACAGCACTGAACTGCATGCTTATGGGGAAGCTCTGATCAAGCGTGTTTTGGTTCGTCACGAGGCCCGTTGACATCAGCTATTCCCGCAGACGCAAGGGACTTAATCAGAGATTCCTGTGCTCTTTCGCCTCCCTGGCCGGCGAGCCCCCAGCACGAATTACTTCAGACTGTTTCTCAGCTCCTCTCCTCGCGCAGGCGCAGCACTTCTTCCTCGGCGAGGTCGACGCACTCGGCTATGAGCGATGGAGCCAAACCCTTGTCCAGCATTCTGAGAGCAGCCTCTTTTTTGGTCTCTTCCTTGCCCTTCTCAAGCCCTATCTCCATGCCCTTCTCCATGCCTATCTTCTCCGCAACCGTTACGTACATCTTCTTCTCCTCCTCCTTCCTCATCCACTCCATGTACTCCTCGTACTTCTCCTCGCTGCGGGGGCGCAACGCCCATTCAATAAACCGATAGAGAGTCAGACAGCGCTCCCGGCTCCAGCCCCGCTCGTCGAGGAGACCGCCGAGGTGCTTCAAGAATGCTATTCGCTTGTTGTCAGAGCGGCCGCTGTCTATCACGCGCCTGGCCGCCAGGAGCGCGAGGTCGAACGGGTTTTGGCTCGCCGCAAGTTGCTCCGCGGCAAGCTCCCACAGTTTGACGGTCGGGTAGACGTACCGCAGTTCATTGCCGTAGGAGGCGTGTTCGTAGCGTTCGGGCTCACCCTTCGGCCTAGGGGCGGTAAGTATGGCCATCGACACCACGTCTACAACTCCCCTGCGGTTTTTCGTCGTGGCACGTCTCCCGCC
>JAKJGK010000114.1 GCA_022704435.1 Synergistota bacterium
CCAAGATCCTCCACAAAGGAAGCCTCCGGAACTATCTGGTCCTCCTCGACGTCGAGCCTGTCGATGATTATCTCCTTCAACCGAGCGAGCATCTCCTCTTTCTTCATTCTCGTTCACCCCCCTTCGCGCTTTTTCAACACATGGTCATTCCGCCATCGACGGCTATGACCTGTCCAGTTATATACGAGGCCTCCTCGGACGCCAGGAACCCGACGACTCCGGCTACATCCTCCGGGGCGCCGGGCCTTCCGGCCGGGACCTGCTTCAACAGCGCCTCCCTCGCCTCGGCGGGCAATGCCAAGGTCATGTCGGTGCCGATGAATCCCGGGGCTACCGCATTCGCGGTGATGCCCTTGGAGGCATACTCTCTCGCCACGCTCTTCGTGAACCCGATGACGCCGGCCTTGGACGCGCAGTAGTTGGCCTGCCCCGGATTGCCTATGATCCCCACCACGGAGGCGATGTTTATCACCCTGCCCCACTTGGCCCTGACCATCCCCCGGACAGCCTCCCTTGTGCACAGGAAGACGGAGGAGAGGTTAGCGGTCAGCACCGAAGACCAATCGTCGTCCTTCATGCGCAGCAGAAGTCCGTCCCTCGTGATCCCAGCGTTGTTGACGAGGACCGAGACCGGGCCCGCCCTCTCGGCGACCAGGGAGAACACCTGCTTGACTCCCTCCGGGTCGGAGACGTCGCCCCCCGCGAGGAAGGCCGTCCCGCCTTCGGCGGCAATAATATCACAAACTTCGAGCGCCGCCTTTTCGCTGCTTCTGTAGTTAACGGCAACCTGGAACCCCATCCCGGCGAGCCTGAGCGCGACCGCGCGCCCGATGCCCTTCCCCGCGCCGGTGACCAGGGCGGTTCGTCCGTTCATGCCGCATCATCTCCCTTCAAGATAGAGACGGTCTTTTCGATATCGCCCACCGCGCCGCACGATTGAACCAGCAGCCCCTTGCGGCACTTCTTCACCAGTCCGGCGAGCACCGTGCCCGGGCCTATCTCCAGGAAGGCGCCTACGCCTGCGTCGGCCATCCAGTTTACCGACCTGTCCCAGAGCACCGGCATGAAGGTCTGGTCGAAGAGGGCGCCCTGTATCTCCTTCACGGTGGAGACCGGCCGTGCGAAGGCGTTGGACACCACAGGCGCGGACGGCTCCTTCCAGGTGCACTCGCCGAACGCCTCCATGAGCCTGCTCGCCACAGGTCTCATCAGGGAGCTGTGGAACGGGGCGCTTACGTTGAGGGGGACCACCTTCTTCGCCCCCCTGGTCTTCGCCAGGTCCATGACCCTCTGGACGGCCCCGGTCTCGCCTGAGACGACAACCTGGCCGGGGGAGTTGAAATTGGCAGGCTGACACTCCCCGCCCGGTGTCGCCTCGGCGCAGATCTCCTCGACCGCGCTCGAGTCGAGGCCGAGGATCGCGGCCATCGCGCCCTTTCCCTCCGGCACCGCCTCCTGCATGAGCCTGCCTCGGGTGGCGACCAGACGGACGCAGTCCTCGAGCGACAGCGACCCACCCGCGACCAGAGCAGTATACTCCCCAAGGCTGTGCCCCGCAAGAAACGCCGGATTCAGCTCCTGCCCGGCGGAATCCCTCAGCGCCGCCAGGACCGCGATGCTCGTCGCGAGAATTGCGGGCTGCGTGACCTCGGTCTTTTTCAGCTCCTCCTCCGGGCCTTCGAAGATAACCCTGGACAGGGGGTACGCGAGCGCATCGTCGGCGCGTTTGAACACCTCGGCGGCCGAAGGGAAGGCGTCGCGGACGTCAAGCCCCATTCCCGCGAACTGGGAGCCCTGGCCAGGGAACAGCAGAGCGTATGCCATGTCATTCACCTCCCGGAGTCAGTGTCGGGGCGGAGACCCCTGATTACCTTCTCGGCCCCGGAGAACATGCCCTCGATTATCTCCGCGGCCGGCCTGATGTCATCCACCATCGCCGAGCTCTGCCCCGCCATGAGAGACCCCCACTCGACGTCCCCGTCGACAACCGCCGCCCTGAGCCGGCCCGCGCCCAGCTTCTCGTACTCCTCGATCGGCGCGCCCTCCCTCTCAAGCTCCTCGAAGCGCGACGTCAGCTTGTTCTTGAGGCATCTAACAGGGTGCCCGGTGGCCCGGCCGGTGATCACGTTGCTGCGGTCCCTGGCCGCGATGATGGCCTCCTTGTAGGCCGGGTGGACCGTGGACTCGGTGCAGCAGACGAAACGCGTTCCAACCTGAACTCCCTCGGCGCCCAGGGCGAAGGCGGCGGCGACCCCGCGGCCGTCGACTATCCCCCCCGCCGCCACGACAGGGATCTCCACTGCGTCGACAATCTGCGGGACCAGCACCATCGTGGTGATCTCTCCTATGTGGCCGCCGGCCTCCATTCCCTCCGCGACCACGGCGTCGGCCCCCTGCTTCTCCACTCTCTTAGCCTGGGCCACTGAGGCTATTACCGGCACTATGATGGTGCCGGAGGGCTTGAGGCGATCTATCACTTTGCCAGGGCTGCCGGCGCCGGTGGTGACGATGGGCACGCGGTACTTCTCGACCAGCCCGAGGACGTCCTCCACCGTTGACGACATGAGCATTATGTTCACCCCGAACGGCCTGTCGGTGAGAGTGCGAACCTTCAGGAGCTCTTTTTCAAGGAGCTCCGGGGGCATGTTCGCCGCCGCGATGATTCCAAGACCCCCTCCGTTGCTCACTGCGGCAGCGAGCTCGGCGTTGGCGACCCATGCCATCCCCCCCTGGATCAAGGGGTAGGCGCACCCGAGCAGCCGGGTCACCCTGTTTGCGCGATAATCAGGTCTCATAGATAACACCTCCGTAGGTCATGCCCGCTCCGAAAGCGGTGAAGAGCAGCCTCTGACCGGGCAGAAGTCTCCCCTGCTTCACGAACTCCGACAGCGCGATAAAAACCGATGCCGCGGAGGTGTTGCCGTACTCGTCCAGATTGATGAATACCTTCTCCGAGGCTATGCCCAGCCTCTCCGCCGCCCTTTCGATTATCCTCTGGTTCGCCTGGTGGAAGAACCACCAGTCGATCTCCTCCGGAGACAGGCCCGAGTCCTCGCAGAGCTCCCTCAGAAAGGGGGGTATCACACGGTTGACGAACTTGAAGACGTCGTTGCCCTTCATAGTAACGTAGTGCTTCTTCTGCTCAACCGTCTCATGCGACGCCGGGTTCTCCACGAGTCCGCCGGGAAAGGTTATCTGGTCGTGCTTGGTGCCGTCGGAACGCAGCTCCGCGGACAGGAAGCGCCCGTTGCCGCAGGAGGGCGACAGGACCACCGCACCCGCTCCGTCACCGAACAGCACGCAGGTGTTCCGGTCGGTCCAGTCCACAATCGGCGACAGGACCTCGGCCCCGATGACCAGGACGTTCCTCCAGATGCCGGACGCTATTCCCGCCGCGGCCAGGGCCATCGAGTAGACGCCGCTCGTGCATCCGGACTGGACGTCGAACGCCCCCGCCCTGCCCGCCCCCAGCATCCCCTGGACCTTCGGCGCCACCCCGGGGAAGAGGGTGTCCGGGCTGTTCGTAGCCACCATCACCATGTCGATCTCGGAGGGTACAAGGCCCGCGGCCTCCAGGGCGGCTCGGCCGGCCTTTAGCGCGACCTCGCTGGTGAGCTCTCCCGCCTCCGCTATGTGCCTTCTCCGGATGCCGGTCCTCTCCCGTATCCACTCGTCGCTCGTGTCGACCATCCTCGACAGATCCTCGTTCGTGAGCACTCTGTCCGGGACGTACATTCCCGTCCCGCTGATGGCGACCGGCACTCCCTTGAAAAATGCCATTAGGCGCCTCCTTTACCCAACTCTTCTCTTATCTGTTCCACGCCGTTCTGTTTTACAAAATTCCTGGCCACGCGCAGGGCACTCACAATTGCAGGCGCCTTCGACCGTCCGTGGGCCTTTATCACAGCGCCGTTCACTCCGAGCAGGGGCGTGCCTCCGTGCTTCTCGTAGTGAAAACGGGCCATCAGGTCCTTCATCATGGGGAGCATGAACAGCATCCCCACCTTCGGCAGCACCCTCTGTCCGATCTCCTCCTTGAGCAGGGAGGCAGCGGCCGTCATCAGCCCCTCGGCGAACTTCAGCACGATATTCCCCGAGAAGCCGTCGCAGACGACGACGTCGGCCCTGCTGTAGGGTATGTCGTCACCCTCCACGTAGCCGGTGAAGTTCAGGGCGCTCTGCGCGATCAGGGTCTTGGCTCCAGAGACCGCCTCGTCGCCCTTTATATCCTCCGACCCGTTGGAAAGCAGCGCAATCTGCGGGTCGGCCACGCCCAGTATCCGCTTGGAGTAGATGTTTCCCATGTGCGCGAACTGGTAGAGGTGGAACGGCTTGTTCCTCACGTTCGCGCCTACGTCGAGGAGAAACGTGTACTTGTTGAGGGTCGGGAGGGCCACCCCCAGCGCGGGCCGGTCAATCCCGGAGATCCTGCCGACGACCAGCACTCCGCCCGCCACCACCGCGCCGGTGTTGCCGGCCGACACGCAACCGGACGCCTCGCCCGCCCGCACCATCTCCATCGCCAGGCGAATGCTGGAGGTCCTCTTCTTGCGTATCGCAAGGGTCGGGTGCTCGTTCATCTCGACCCGCTCGTCGGTGTGTACGATGCTTATTCTCCTCGATACGGATGAATCGGCACTCTCGAGCAGCGGTTCCATGACCGGGGCGGACCCGACAAGCACGATGTCCAGGTCGTCGTACTCGGCGCACGCCGTCAGCGCGGCCCTGCAGATCTCGGAGGGGCCATGGTCGCCTCCCATAGCGTCAACGGCAATAATCAAACGGAGCTCACCTCTCTTGATTCCTCGAAAGATCCCTTTTCCATCACGGCCGCGATAAACCTCCCGACGAAGACCTCCCTGTCGCCGACCTTCGTCCTGACGCTTACTATGTACTTGTCCTCCTTGTGGACGCCGACCTTGGCCCGCGCCACCAGGGAGTCGCCCACGCGGGCATGCCCCTTGAACTCGCCTCTCATGGAGTCTACCAGCACGAAGTCCGCCTCGACGACCGCGATCGCGATCGAGCTGGCCTGTGCATATATGTAGTGATCCCAGACGATATCCGTGTCCCGGAAGGCCATCTCTCTGCGGGTGTCCAGGACCGAGAGAGCCCACCTGTTCGGCTCCAGCTCCAGGAGGTCTCCGACGACCTCGCTCTGCTTCAGCGAGCGCAGCCTGCTGGTGGCCTTCTGCGCCATGGACTTCATTCTTTCGCGCAGCTCGGGCACGCCGAGGAGAGCCCTGTCCAGTCGAATCGTGCTGACACTCACGGAGAAGGCCTCCGCGAGCTGCTCATCAGTAGCCAGGGGGTTCTGGTCGATGAGTTTGAGCAACTTCTCCTGCCGGTTTTTCTTTCTCTGGGATTTGATCGAAGCCGCCTCCCCTCGGTTGGCACCTGATCGTAAGATCAACTCTCACGACTAGGTAAGTATAGCGGCGTCCCAAAGGGCGGTCAATAGGTCGGCCGGGCGATAATAAAAAAAAGGAGGGGCTTCCCCTCCTCTTTCCCAAACTCCGCACCTCCGCGCCGACTACTCCTTGGCCTTCGCGTCGGCCGCGGTCTCCATAACCTTTCTACCCCGGTAGTAGCCGCACTCCCCGCAGGCCCTGTAGTTCATGATAACCTCTCCGCAGTGCGGGCAGGTGGTGAGCTCAGGCCCCTTCGCAGATCCGATCCACACCGACTTTCTTTTATGCGTACGGGCATGGGAAACCCTGCTTTTCGGCGTCGCCATTCTGCACTTCCCTCCTTTTCACTCTGTTTGCCGCTCGAATTCAACTGTCGTGAGCCCCTCGAATCTGGGGTCGATCTCCTGCGTCGCGCAGACGCACTCCTCGCGATTAAGCGACTTGCCGCACCCCGGACAGATGCCCCGGCAGTCCGGCGCGCACAGCACGCGCGAGGGGAGCGCGAGCACCAAGCTCTCGAAGACCTGGTCCGACAGATCCAGGGCTCCCTTCCAGCAGGGTACCCTTACCGTGCGGAACTCGTCCGCCTCCTCCTCGGTCCCCCGTTTTTTCAAATCCTGCCGCAATGAGTAAAGATACATGAAATCCTCGAGAATTTCAATATGCGCCGGCTCTAAACACCTGGAACATTGCGAGGACAGGCCGCACTCGAGCCTTATTGTGACGGCCAGGCTCTCTCCGGCCCAGACGGCCTCCGCGTCGATCCGCAGGGGAGACGCGAGCCGGAATGTCAGCCCGTCGTACAGGATGGCTGCGTCATCCTCCCCGCGCCTCTGGAGATCATGGAGTTCCCAGTGTCCCTCCGTCGTCGCGAACTCGTCGCCGAGCTCCGGGAGGTCGATCTCGAAGCGCCAGGAGACGGGCTTCTCGGTTATAGGCAAGATCGCACCCCCCTTCGTCCGGGCTCAGCCGTTCACTATCCTCTTTGTGTCGCGGGCTATCACCAGCTCCTCGTCGGTGGGAACTACCATGACCGTGACACGACTGTCGTCCGTGCTGATAATGGCCTCCTTGGCGCGGATGTTGTTCCTGGCCTTGTCTATCTTGATCCCCATGAACTCGAGCCCTTCGCATATCTTCTCGCGAGTGCGGCCGCTGTTCTCGCCTATGCCGGCCGTGAAGACCAGGACGTCTATGCCGCCCATGGCCGCGGCGTACGATCCCACGTACTTCTTGGCCCCGTAGCAGAGCATCTCCTCCGCCAGCTTTGCCCTGGCGTTGCCGGCGTCGGCCGCCTCC
>JAKJGK010000115.1 GCA_022704435.1 Synergistota bacterium
GGTGTCGTCCCCGCCGATCGTGACCAGGTGGGTGACCCCCATCCCCACGAGTGTGTCCACCACGTTCCTCAGGGTCTCCTCGCTCTTGGCGGGGTTGAAGCGCGACACTCGAAGAATGCTCCCGCCGTCCGAGTGAATCCTGCTCACCGCGTCGATGGTGAGCGGGACGACCTTCCTCTCGCCCTTGCCCAGGTTCGCGAAACCGTCGTAGACTCCGTACACCTCCCACCCCGACTTCCTGGCTTCGATGGTCACAGAGCTGATCACGCTGTTTATCCCCGGTGCCGGGCCTCCCCCGCAGACTATTGCGAGTGTGTTCTGCTCCGGAATCGTCATGAGGCGTCTCCTTTCTGAATCGATTTTTTGCTGCGTGGGGAAATTCTACCACATATAGCTCCGAAGGCCCGCAGCGCGCGCTTCAAGAGGGCCGGGTGCGGCCCCGACGGTGTCCTGTGATAGAATATAATCCGGATACTGGGCAGGTTCTACAGGTGCGATTCTTAACAGGCGTTATGCCGTGGTGTCGAGAGAGGGGTTGCAGATGGACAGGATCACCCGTGCCCACCTGTCATTAACCGGAGGAACGAACCTGCTGTGCGTGCTGCTGGTGTTGCTCGGCTGTCTTCTCGGCCTGCTGGATGTCCGCCGCGCCCTGGAGTTCAAGCGCGCCGAGCTGCTGGCATCGGCCAGATCCCTGGGCGAGACGATCAACCCTGGGCGCGTGCGGAAGTTGCAGGCCGATCCGTCGGACTTCGACAGTCCAGCGTACGCCAGGCTGCACGAACAGATGACCTCTGTACTGCCTCTGATGGCCCCAGCCGTCTCCGTCTCGCTCCTCGCCGAGTCTCCGGACGGGGAGTTGGTCTACCTGGTGGACGCGCGTCCGTCGGGGGCTGCGGCGCCAGGCGACCGAATGATCTCCCCTTCCGATGAATTCCTCGCCGGGTTTCGCACGGGCAAGCCGGTCGTAAGCGCCCCCTACAGGGCGGGCGACGCGGAGCTGTGGGCTGCGATCGCGCCCCTTTCGCCCCCCGGGGACGGAACTCCGAGGGTTTCCCTGCTGCTCCAGGCCGGATACCCGGGCTTAACGGCCCTTCTGAGGGAGCGCGCGCTCGTGCCGATCTGCGGCGGGATCCTGCTGATCCTCGTCATTCAGATCGGACGCCGCGCTGTAGCTCGGCCGCGCAAGCCGGGACTCCTGCTCGCGGAGTCGCTCTGGGCGCTGTCCATCGGCCTTGTCCTGGCCGGCCTGTTCTCTAGCGGGGCCGACTGGTACGAATTCCGCACGCACAGGGGGGCCTTTTCAACCCTGTCGCACCTCGAGTCCGGCTCGTTTCTAAGGGAGCTCAAGGAGCTGAGGGACGGGTACCTGGAGGGGCTCGGGCGCTTCTTCGAGAGCAGCGACCACGTCGACCGCGACGAGTTTGCCAGATACGCCGGGTACCTGACCTCCGTGCCATATATCGACGCCGTGGCCTGGGCCCCGGCCCGCTCCAACGGCGACGGATCTCCCGCCTCCTTCGTCGTCGGCTATTCGACCCCCGAGGGGCTGCCGTTCCTGCCCGAGGGGGCGGATCTCCAGTCAATTCAACCTCTGGAGAAGGCCGTGGCGGTCGCCCTGTCAGAGAGGTTCCCCACCCTGTCCGGCGCACTGCCGGAGGGTGGCGCCAGCGATGCTTGCAGGGCGGTGGCGCTCAGGGCGGTATCGGATCCCTCGGGAATCCCCACGGGCATGGTCGCGATCGTGGTGAACCTCGAAACAATGCTCGGGAGCTCCATGCTTCGCGGCGACGAGCCGAACGGAGGAGTGCTGGACCTGCGGCTCAGGCGCATTCTGCCAGGGGACGATTGCCAGACCCTGTATGCCGTGCCCGGAGGGCCTTCCCCGGAGCTCGACCGCGATCCTCCCTTCAAGGCCGTGCGACACATGTTCATGATGGGGCAGACCTTCGAGCTGGAGACCCTGCCGGGGCCCGGGTTCGATGCAATGCATCCGAGGGACGCGGGGAGGGTCTCGCTGTACGCGGGCGTGCTGGTGTCGTCCCTGGTCGCGCTGTTGACAGGGCTGTTTTGGAACTGGCGCGGCGCGATGCTGCGCCTGGTGGATATGAAGACCGCCTCGCTGACCCTCAGCGAGCTGGCCTCGAAGAAGCTTGCAAACCTGTATCGCTCCATATCCGAGGGGGTCATGATTACGGACCCGAAGGGCTTTATCGAGGAGTGCAACTCCGCCCTGGAGGAGCTGACCGGCTACAGCCTCGAGGAGCTGCGGGGGAACAAACCGTCCCTTTTCTCCGCCAGGGGCGGCCAGTACGGCGACGACTTCCTGTCGACTATCAGGGAGACCGGCAGTTGGCAGGGAGAGATTTGGAACAGGAAGAAGGATGGAGAGGTGTACCCTGTCTGGATCTCCGTGTCCCCGGTGAGGGACGCCCATGGCATCCTGACCAACTACACAGTTGTGATGCATCACATAGGAGATATCAAGAGCGAGCAGGAGCGCCTGAATCAGTTGGCCTACCACGACTTCCTCACCGGCCTGCCGAACCGGGCGCTGTTCATGGACCGGCTCGAGATGGCGCTGGCCAGGGCGCGGCGCGAGCGCAACATGCTGGCGGTGGTGTTCCTGGACCTGGACCGCTTCAAGACGATAAACGACTCGTTCGGCCACGAGACGGGCGACAAGCTCCTGGCGAGCGTGGCGGAGCGGCTCGGGAGGGGACACCGGGAGCAGGACACCGTTGCGAGGCTGGCCGGGGACGAGTTCGTATTCCTGTTCGAGGGACTCCACTCCGAGGAGGATCTCTCCCCCCTGCTCGACAGAATCAGGAGCCTGTTCGACCGCCCCTTCGATCTCGCCGGGGTTACCGTCAGTGTCGAGTGCAGCCTGGGAGCCTCGTTCTACCCGGGCGATGGAGGCAACCCGCAGTCGCTCCTAGACGCGGCGGACCGCGCGATGTACGCGGAGAAGGCTATGAAGAGAGGACGCCGTGGAGAGGCGAGCGCGTGACCGAGCCTGCTCGGCAGTGATAAGATAATCGGGAGAGAGCGATCAGCAGGCCATTTATGGCCTCGCCGGAGGTGAAATTATGAAATCAAGGGAAGAGCGTTCGAGCGAGTTTGAGGCCGCCCTGCTGGCCCTGGACCGTCTCGAGGCTGCGCGCCTTCTCACCGACGAGGGCGACGAGCGTCACGTGACGGCGCGAATAGAGCAGGACGTGGTGCCCGCGATGGAGAGGCTCGGAAGGCTGTGGGAGGACGGAAGGGTCTCCCTCTCCCAGGTCTACATGAGTGGAAGGATCTGCGAGGAGCTGGTAGGCAGGCTGCTGCCGCAACACGCGGAGCCCTCGGGCGGGGACGCCAGGATAGGGCTTGCGGTGCTGGAGGACAGGCACATACTGGGCAAGCGAATGGTTGCGGCGACTCTCACCGCGTCGGGGCATCCGTTCTTCGACTACGGCAGCGTGAACGCCGAGACGTTGGTCGAGCGAGTAGAGGCGGACGGGGTGGAGCTGTTGCTCGTCTCCACCCTGATGTTAAACTCCGCGCTCAGGGTGGCAAAGGTGCGGGAGGGGCTGGACCGCCTGGGCCGACCCGTGAGGCTGATAGTGGGCGGCGCGCCCTTCCGCCTTGAACCGGAGCTGTGGCGCGAGACCGGCGCGGACGCTATGTGCAGGAATGCCAGCGAAGTCGTGTCGCTGATCGATCGGTTCTCTGGAGGTGGCAGATAATGGTGCGCTCATCCATGACCTCGATGGAGCGGGTGGTGGCCGCGCTCTCCCTGAAGGAGCCGGACCGGGTGCCGTGGTTCCCCCTGCTGACCACGACCGGAGCAAGGGAGCTGGGGCTCCCGATACGGGAATACTTCTCGAAGGGGTCGAACGTGGCCGAGGCCCAGCTTCGGATGAGGAAGAAATTTGGCCATGACTGCCTGTACGCGTTCATGCACGCATCCGCCGAGGTGGAGGCGTGGGGGGGCGAGTCCGTGTACTACGACGACGGCCCGCCGAACTGCGGGATGCCGCCCCTGGCCGACCCGGAGCGCATCATGTCGTTGCAGCCGCCGCGGGTGAAGGACTCCCCCTCGCTCATCAAGGCACTTGACGCCATCAGGCTGATGAAGGAGAGAGCCGGAGACGAGGTCCCCATATTGAGCGTCGTCATCTCCCCCTTCTCCCTGCCTGCGATGCAGATGGGGCTCGAGTCCTACCTGTTGCTGATCCACGAGAGGCAGGACCTCTTGGCGCGCCTCATGGAGGTGAACGAGGAGTTCACGGTCGAGTGGGGGAGGGCGCAGGTCGACGCAGGCACGACGGCGGTCGTCTACTTCGACCCTCTTTCGTCCCCCACGATAATCCCTAGAGAGCTCTATCTGAAAACCGGCTTCCAGGTGGCAAGGCGGACGATATCCCGAATCGGCGGCCCCGTGGCCATGCACTTCGCCTCAGGTAGGTGCATACCCATCCTGGACGACGTGGTGCAGACCGGCGTGGGGGTGCTGTGTGCAGGGTGCGAGGAGGACCTTGGTGAGCTGAAGCGGCTGGCGAAGGGCAGGATCGCCCTCGTGGGGAACCTGAACGGTCTTGAGATGAGGAGGTGGTCCCCCGCGCGCGTCGAAGAGGAGGTAAAGAGGGCCATAGCCGTCGCGGGGCCGGGGGGAGGATTCATACTGTCCGACAGCCACGGCGAGATCCCCTGGCAGGTCTCCGACGAGGTGATCTTCGCCATGGGAGAGGCAGTGCGCAGGTGGGGCGAATACCCGCTGGACTGGCGAAGCTAGATGGTTAAAAAGACGCTGATCCTGTCGTGCAGGGCCCTTCGCCGGGAGATGGAGGCGATAGCCTCCCGGATGGAGCTTGATGACTGCGAGGTGGTCTCCTTCCCGTGCGACTGCACGGGCGAATCGCGATCGACCGTGCCTGTCGACGACGTGACCAGGGATGCGGCCGGCCGGTTCGACCGGGTGCTCGTGGTTGGCAGCCCCTGCTACGCCGAGAGGAGGTCAGGCGCCAACCCTCCCTACAACGTCGCGCTGGTGGAGCGCGGGTTCGACCTCTTCCTGCCCGCGCCGCTTGTCAGGCGGTTGCAGTCCGACGGCGCCTACCTGATAACCCCTGGATGGCTGGAGCGCTGGCGGGACAGGGTCGAGACCGGGTGGGGATTCGACACCGAGGGGGCCAGAAGCTTCTTCGCGGAGTCGTGCAGCCGCATCCTGCTGCTCGACACGGGCGTGTACCCGGGGTGCGGCCGGAGCGCGACCGAGTTCGCCTCCTACGTCGACCGGCCGCTGGAGACGATGCCGGTCGGGCTGGAGATGGCAGAGCTGTTCCTGAGGGACGCCCTCCGCAGGACGGAACCCTGCCCCGGAGAGGATGCGCGGCCCACCCCCGAGCCCGAGGGCCTCGCGGCCGACTACGCGATGCTGCTCGACATGATGAGTCGCCTGGTGGAGTTCACCGCCGAGGAGGACGTGGCGAGGGCCTTCTTTGAGCTGTTCGACATCCTCTGCGCCCCGTCCTTCCAGGCCTACGTGCCAATCCTGAAGGGAGAGGCAGGCGAGGCTGTCCTCTTCCCAGCGCATCGGACTCTGCCCGATGGAGCGGTCGAAAAGATCCTGGCCACGGACGAGGACTGCTCGTGGTGGGGGGATGAAGGGGGCTTCCTCCTGCGACTCCGTCGCGAGCGCGAGACGATCGGCTATCTACTGGTCGACGACCTGGTCCTGCCCAAGAACAGGGAGCGCTACTTCAACAGCGCCGCCACGGTGCAGCCTATACTCTCCCTGGCCGTCGCGAACGCGCGCAACTACCGGATCCTGGAGGAGACCAACGAGTCGCTGGTCGAGTCCATCAGGCAGGTCAACGAGATGGCCCGCCGGGCCGAGGCCGCCAACATCGCCAAGAGCGCGTTCCTGGCCAATATGAGCCACGAGATAAGGACCCCGATGAACGGCATTATCGGCATGATAGACCTGCTGCTGGCGTCGGACCTGGACGCCGAGCAGGCAGACTACGCCAGGACCGTCAAGAGCTGCGGCGACGCCCTGCTGGATCTGATCGACGACATACTTGACCTGTCGAGGATAGAGGCGGGCAGGATGGAGCTGTCGATCACGGACTGCAACGCGAACGAGCTGACGGAGGAGGTCACCGCGATGCTGGCCCCGCGCGCCAGGGAGAAGGGGCTGTCCTTCGTCTGCCTGCGGGAGGCCGGGGTTCCCTCGCACCTCCGAGGAGACCCGGGGCGGCTCCGCCAGATACTCGTGAACCTGGCCGGGAACGCACTGAAGTTCACCAGCGCCGGGGGGATTGCCCTCCGCCTTCAACTGGTCGAGGAGACCGCGGGCGACGCGCTGCTGAGGTTCTCCGTGCTGGACACAGGCATAGGCATCCCCGAACAGTTCAAGGAGAGGCTGTTTCAGAAGTTCTCGCAGCTCGACGCGTCGACCACCAGAAAGTACGGTGGAACCGGCCTCGGGCTGGCGATTTCTAGGGAGCTGGCGGAGCTCATGGGCGGTTCGATCAGCGTCGACAGCCCGGCCCCTCTCTCGGAGATCCGGGCCTCCTTCCCCGGCGATCCGACTCCCGACTGGGGACCGGGCTCCTGCTTCCGGTTCGAGGTGCGCCTTGAGAAAGCCAACGCCCCGT
>JAKJGK010000116.1 GCA_022704435.1 Synergistota bacterium
GGGAGTGGCGGGTTATCAGGACTTTTATCGGAGGGAAGGAGGTCTACGACCGCGATGCGCGTCGTGACTGCTAGAGACTATGATCAGATGAGCCGGAAGGCGGCTTTCATATTCGCCGCCCAGCTGTTGCGAAAGCCGGATTCCGTACTCGGGCTGGCGACCGGGGACACCCCGAAGGGGCTCTACCGCGAACTGATCCGCATGCACAGGGAGGGGGACATCGACTTCTCGTCCGCGTCGTCGTTCAACCTGGACGAGTATGTCGGCCTGCGGCCGGACGATCCGCAGAGCTACCGCCACTACATGAGGGAGCAGCTGTTCTCTCACGTCAACATCCGACCGGAGAGCACGCGCGTGCCGGACGGCACGGCCGGGGATCTGGACGCCGAGTGCGTTCGCTACGAGAGCGCGCTGCGCAGTGCGGGCGGCGCGGACATCCAGGTGCTGGGGCTGGGCACGGACGGGCACATCGGATTCAACGAGCCGGACCAGGAGTTCCCCGCCGCGACCCACATTGTCCGCCTGGACGAGAGCACCATCGAGGCCAACTCGCGCTTCTTCCGGAGCCGGGAGGAGGTCCCGACCATGGCGATAACAATGGGCATCGGCACGATCATGAGCGCCAGGAGCATCGTGCTGCTGGCCTCGGGACGATCGAAGGCGGAGCCGGTCAGAGGCATGGTCCGAGGGCCGATCACGCCGCGCCTTCCCGCCTCGGTCCTGCAGCTCCACCCGGACGTGATCGTGATACTCGACGAGGAGGCCGCCTCCCTGCTTTGACATGAAAGGAGACAGCTATGACAAGACGCATTCTTGACGCAAGCGCGTCGGACCTGCTCGGCATGACCGGGCGCGAGCTTCTGACCAGCATCAGGTCCGCCGAGGGCAGGACCCTGGCCGCCGAGGTCATAGCCCCGGCCGCCCCGCTGCTCGGCGATGTGACCAACGCCGAGCTCGCAAGGGCCTTCGGGGCGGACATCATCCTGCTCAACATGTTCGACGTCCTGGCCCCGCACGTCGAGGGGCTTGAGATTATCGGAGACGACAAGTTCTTCCTTCGCACCTACGGGCAGGGGCGGGCCGTTCGCGCCCCCTCCTCCCCCTGCAGCGAGGGGGCTCCGGTGGTGTCAATGCTGAAGAAACTCACGGGACGCCCCGTAGCCATCAACCTGGAGCCGGTGGACGAGGGCGAGAGGCTTTCCGGGCCTCAGGCCGCCCTGCCCGAGGGCAGGCGGGCCACCCCGGCCAACGCGAAGCTCGCGGTGGACCAGGGGGTGGACATGCTCCTCATCACCGGGAACCCGGCCACCGGCGTGACCTCCTCCTCGATAGCCGAATCCCTCAGGGGCATCCGCGCGGCGGTGGGGCCCGATCCTATCCTGGCGGCCGGGAAGATGCACGCGGCCGGCTCGCTTTCGGACGCCGGCAGCGACATGCTAGACGCGGCAATGATCCGGCGCTGGATCGACGGCGGAGCGGACGTGGTGCTGATACCCGCGCCCGGGACGGTCCCAGGGTTCACCCCCGAGAGGGTAGCCTCGCTCGTGGAGGCGGTTCACGCAGGGGGAGCCCTGGCCATGACCTCCATCGGGACGTCCCAGGAGGGCGCGGACGAGGGGACGATCCGGCAGATCGCCCTGTGGTGCAAGAGCTGCGGCGCGGATATACACCACATAGGCGACTCCGGCTACAGCCCGGGCATCGCCGCGCCCGAGAACATCCTTGCCTACTCCATAGTCATCCGGGGACGCCGCCACGCGTGGCGCAGGATGGCGTCTTCAATAGCGAGGTGACGGACATGTTCGGGCTTGGAAAGAAGCGTGTCAAGCTGCTCGCGCCCGTCTCGGGGACCGTGGTCCCGCTGGACCAGGTGCCCGACCCGGTGTTCGCCGGCAGGATGGTCGGCGACGGCGTGGCTCTGGCCCCGGACGAGGGAGGGGATGTACTGGCCCCTTGCGACGGCGAGCTGGTCGCCCTCTTCTCCACCGGGCACGCGTTCGGCATCAGGGGAGAACACGGGCTCGAGGTGCTCGTGCACGTGGGGATCGAGACCGTGGCGCTGGAGGGGGAGGGGTTCACCCTGCTTGCCGCGGCGGGGGACAGGGTAAGGGCCGGGGACCCCGTGGTCCGCTTCGACATGGAGGTCATCGCGTCGAAGGCCCCGTCGACCCTCACCCCCGTGGTCATCACCACCGGCGACTTGGTGAAGTCGTTCAAGCCGGCGGAGGGAAGGGTCCGCGCCGGCAGGGACGTGCTGATGGAGGTCGAGCTGAAGTGACCCCCGCAACAGCCGCGCGCGGACGCGCCCTGTCGCTCCCGGCCCTCTGCTGTCTTGCGCTCCTTGCCTCGGGCGCGTGCGATGCGGCTGTCAGGACGACAAGACCGTCTATATCGCCCGGCGAACTTATCGAGATCGTTTACGACAACCTCCCGGGCAACCAGTCGGACTGGATCGCCATAGCCCCAATGGGCGCCGCCGACGACTATTACGACGAGTGGTTCTACACAGGCGGCGTCCGGTCGGGGCGCTACGTCTTCAAAGGCAGGGACGAGGGGGTCTATGAGGTGCGGGTCTACCACGACTGGCCCGAGGGGGCCTACGTGGTGCAAGAGAGGGCGGCGGTGTTCGTGTCGGACAGTGGAGGCGACCTCCCGGCCGAGATGTCGCCCCCCGGCGGTCGGTTTGCGGAGGTATTCGGCAGCCTGGTCGCGCTGGAGTTGCCGCAGCCTCGGATGCCGTCCCCCTCGCCAGAGCCGGCGGAGGTCCGGTGGTCCGCGTCCGGGGAGGGAACCCTGTACGGGCCGGGGAGGGGAGCGCACAACTACCGCGTCCACGAGCTTGACACGACCGCCTTCCCCGGCGGGGGTACACTGGTGATCGACCTGCGGATAGGCAACGGGCTGGGCTGGGGCTCGGCGGACCTGTTCGGCGAGGAGGGAGCCCTGCCCTCCAGCGGCGTGCCGAAGGCCCTCGCCAGCGCCTGGGATCTGTCGCCCGGCGCGGTTCGCAGGCTCACCCACGCTTTCGACAAGGGACAGAAATTCAGGCTCTGTTTCGAGGGCAGCTGGACCTCTCCCCAGGGCGCTTCCAACACCTACTCCTTCTCGGCCACGGTAAAGTCCGGGGTTGGACCGGCGTCGCACCCAAAGACGCCGGAGGCCCGGTGAAAGGAGGCGCGACATGCGAACCCTCTCCGGAAAGATCTACTACTCCAGGCGGCTCGACGCATTCTTCAAGCACCCGGCGGTCGATGCCGCCCTTCTCGTCCTTATCCCTGCCTCCGCGCTCGCCGCGATACTGTCCCTTCTGACGGACAGCGAGGCGCTCGAGTGGTGCAATCTGCTCTTCTCGGCTCTCTTCGCGGTGGAGCTGATCGCCCGGTTTTTCACCTACCAGGCCCGCGTCGGAGAGTACTTCGCCGACTGGTGGATGGACTGGGTGGCCACGATCCCGTGGGACGAGTTCCTGTTCTTCATGTTCCCCGGCGGCGGAGCCTCGATGCTGCGCCTGCTCCGCCTTCCGCGCATATTCCGGCTGCTGCGCTTCAGGAGCATGAAGGGGTCCGGGGCGGCCCGGTGGCTCTCCTACCGCTTCAGGCGACTTCTGGAGGTGTCGATTCTCCGCCAGGTCATGACGATGATCCTCGTCTCGCTCGGCTTCGTCTGGCTCTTCACCGCCATTCTGAACGGCCTGGGAGTGAAATTCGCGCACGGCGACAACCTCTGGTTCTCCATCATAACCATGATCAGCTCCGACAGCGTGTTCGAGGTCAGCGACCAGGAGACGGCGGTCAAGATCACGATCCTGGTCCTGTCCTTCATAGGGATCGTGCTGTTCAACGGAGTGCTCATCGCCATCATCATAGGCAAGCTGATGGAGAGCCTCGACGTCCTCAAGAGCGGCCGCGGGGATGTGCGCGAGAGGGGGCATATCATCCTGCTCGGCTTCAACGAGTGCGTCCCGCACATAATCGACGAGCTGGAGAGCTTCTGCGTGAACGAGAGAAAGAGGCTCATCAGGGTGGTCGCGACCAGGGAGCGCCCGCCGGAGACTCCGGACCAGATCCTGGAGTCCCGCCCCCACGTGGAGGTCATCACGCGCGTCGGCAGCTTCCACAACGCCGATGCGCTCGAGCGAATATCAGCGCACAGGTCTGACGCCGTGGTGGTCCTGGGCGAGAGGGCATCGAACACAAAGCTTTCAGAGCGCTTGAACGACCCCGTCGTCACGCGCACCCTCGTGGCGCTTGAGACGCTCCTCGACAGCAAGCAGGGTGAAAGGCGGTCCCCGGTCATAGTGCTGAACTACCTCGACCTCAGCCGAAGCTATCACGTCACCGAATTTCTCCGCCCCTTCGGCAACAGGAGCACCAAGGTGTTTTTCAACCCGGTGTTCTTCACCGGAAAGCTGATAGCCGCCATGTGCGTCAACCCCTACGCGGAGGACATCTACAATGAACTGCTCACCCCCGAGGGCAACGAGTTCCACATCGTGCGCCTCCCGCACGATTCGCCGAGGGTGTGGCGCGACCTGCTGAACGCCTTTCCAAAGTCCGTGCCGACGGGCTACAGGGATGCCGCCGGCCGCCTTCGCATGGTGCCGCAGCCGGATGAAGAGCTCCCCGAGAGCGCCGAGGTGATAGTCCTTAGCGAGGACTCCTACGACGCGTCCCTCTTCGACCCCGCGCACTCCGCGGGCGAACTCTCCGACTCGGGCGCGCCCTCCCCGAGGTGCCCCGACGTCCCCCCGACCGGCTCGCTGCTCATAGTCGGCGTGAACCCGAGGCTGCCCTTCATAATCGACGAGATGTCATCCGTGGGGATGTCGGTGCAGGTGGCCGACAACCAGACGCGCGAGGAGTTCGCCGCCTGGTACGCGGAGTACTCGAACGCCCCGGCCCCGGAGGGACTGGTCTTCCACGAGTGCCGATTCCGCACCGAGGCCGAGGTGCGCTCCGCGATAGACCTGTCCGCCATCGACAGGATCGTGCTGCTCGCCGACGGCCACCTGCTGGACACGGCCACCCCCGACCAGATAGACGCGGAGACGACCTCGAGGCTGCTGATGCTGAGCCACATGATCGACGAGCCCGGAACAGAAGGCGCGACGCGCGACGTGCGGCTCATAGTCGAGACACTGACGGTCGACTCGGAGGCCGTGGTCCGCAACATAAGGAGCTGCTCGAACGTCATCGCTCCCCTGACCATAGCCAGACTGCTGACCACCTTCACCCTGCAGCCGGAGTTCGAGGAGCTGTTCAGGACCATCATCCAGTACGGCGAGATCGACATAGCCTGTCGCCCGGCCTCCGATGCGGTGCCGGGCATAGCGCCCGGCCAGGTGACGTTCGGCGAAATGCTCGAGGGCGCCCACAACGGCTGCATCCCGCTGGGATGGGTGGAGGCAGCGCCCGAGGCATCGGGCCACATAAGGCGCGACTCGCCGAGGGTGGTGCTCAATCCTCCGAAGAGAAGCCGGCTTCCGCAGGACTGCGAGATCATATTCCTCAGGCGCAGGGAGGCCCCGTGTCCTTGAGCCGTCGGGGCGTCCGCGTGCTATACTAGCCCCCGGGAGACCACCGACCGCGCAAAGAGGCGCGGCGGCACGCACGGGCGGCGCGATCCCGCGGGGCGGCCGTCCCTGACAGGAGGGAAAGAGATGGCGGTAAATCCGGAACTGGGAAAGTTCATCCCCCTGCGGACCGACGACCTGGTGTCCGCACTGTGCGAGGAGACGCGCTCGCCCGGGGATGCGGAGAAGCTTCGCCGAGTGGCCGAACTCGTGGAGGCGACCTATCACTATGACTTTCACGACGTCCTTAAGCGAGCAAGAAGGACTTACCACGTGTTCAACCCGGACGCCGACACCCTCAAGCTCGGGGGCGCCGACTCGCTTGACGCCCGGTTCGACGGCATGGTGGAGGCTCTGAAGGAGCTGCTTACGGCCGCAAACTACCGGGAGTTCCCCGTGCCCGAGCTGAACGAGCTGATGACCAGCTCCGCCCCCAGGGGACTCAATGTGAAGGTGAACCTCGACAAGTATGAGAAGGTGCTGATCTTCCGGAGGGGGAGGCAGTACGCCCCGAAGCCGAAGCCCCCCCTCTCCTGTTGGAGGTCCCTGCGCAAGAGCGAGCCCGAGGCTCCGGAGCTCGAGGAGGTCATACAGCGCCTCATGATACTCATCAAACTCAGGGCCCAGGAGGATGTCGAGGAGTTCTACGACAAGTACGTAAAGACCGCCGCCGAATCGGAGCCCGAGAGGGAGAGGCGCATGGCCCGCGAGGCGGTGCTTGGAAAGAAGGACGAGGGCGCGAACGACGCGGCCGGGACAGGGATTCCGGCGATCTTTCTGAAGGTCTTCAAGAACGTCCCGGCCTCGACCCTCCAGACACTCTTCCCGGACGTGACGATCCAGATGACCCTGGCGGACAAGGGCAAGATACTGCTGCCGCTCGCGGCGGGCATCCTGGGCGTCATAAACAGGGTCATCCCCGCCCTGCTCGTCCTCGGCACCCTCGTAACAGCGGTGGTGGCCGGCAGGGCGATAGA
>JAKJGK010000117.1 GCA_022704435.1 Synergistota bacterium
TATAACGGCCTCGGGGGAACCGCCGATGCCCATCAGAAGGTCGGCGCCTCCGTGGTCCTTGCATGTCAGCAGGGCCCCGGCGATGTCTCCGTCGGGAATCAGCTTGATGCGCGCCCCGGCGTTCCTTATGCCCTCCTTGATACCGTCGTTTCGGGGCCTGTCGAGCACGACAACGGTTATATCGTCGAGAGCTTTCTTCTTTGCCTTGGCCACTCGGGCAATATTGTCCTCGGGGGAGATGTTGATGTCGATCACGTCCGCGCCCTCGGGGCCGACGACCAGCTTGTTCATGTAGAAGATGTTCTTGGGGTTGAACATGGAGCCTCTGTCGGACAGGGCTACGACGCTGATGGCCCCCGACAGGCCGAGGGCGGTCAGCCTGGTGCCGTCGATGGGGTCCACCGCGATGTCCACCTCGGGCTCGGGCTCGGCGCCCAGGTGCTCCCCGTTGAACAGCATGGGGGCCTCGTCCTTCTCACCTTCGCCTATGACCACGACTCCGGACATCGGCACCGTGTTCAGCATGTAGCGAAGGGCGTTCACGGCGGCGCCGTCGACGGCGTTCTTGTCGCCACGTCCCATCCATCTGCCTGCGGCCATGGCCGCGGCCTCGGTAGCACGAACCAACTCAAGGGCAAGGTTCCTGTCAGCAGCAAAAAGTCCAGCAGGGCACATCAGCGTATCCTCCTTGTGAACTAATACTTTGAGACCGGCTTGATGGAATCCTAACGCGATGGTCGGCTATCGAATCTCCTCCTTTCGGCCATCTCTTCCAGCCAGCGCTTTCGGACGCGGGACAGAAACCCGTGGTAGCGTCCGTCGGAGAAGTCGGGGAAAGTGTAGTCGAAGGGCGTCCATCTCCCCTGCCTGTAGCGGAGCGTGACCTCGGCGTGCATGCCCCCTCCCAGGTAGACGCGGTGCGCATGGTCCTTCGTCGACGCTAGGACGAGCCTTGCACCGTCAAGGTAGCCCGGATCGATGTTCACCCTCCTCGGTACGCCGCTGAGAGCCTCGATCTCGCAGGCTACCATTTTCCATTCCCGGAGGAGGGACGCGTCCCTCAGTCCGCCGAACGACAGGAAGCCGCGATAGAGCACCGGGGCGATATCAGCGTAATAATCGGTGACGGAAGAGAAGAGCAGGGGTTCGCTCTCGTCCTCGTGCGCACCCCATCGGGCGGCTAGGGCGCTTTTTGTCCACTGCCACAGCTCCTCGTCCGGGAAGAGAACCCCGGTGATCAGTTTAACCGGGTAAAAGACCGCCTGGTCATTCATTCTTCCAGGGACATCCCGCCGAGACACACGTAGCCGAGCAGCTCCCCCTCCCAGATGCACGCTACGCAATCCTCGGGGTCGCAGTCAGCCGGGCGCTCCGCGGACCTCACCTGCCTGACCGGCCTGCCGCGACACTTGAAGTGCGAGATGAAGGCCTGGCCCACGGAGGCCAGCCACGCCATCTCTCCGGCGCTACGAAGATCCTCGGTCACGTCCTGTACGAGGTAGACCGTCCCTTCCAGGCGCTCGAACAGGAACTGTCTGTCGCTGGACGCGCCTGTCCCGCCATGGCCCGCTGCCTCGAGGATGAATTCGTCCGACCACGCTTCCCCGCCCTGGACCGGGGGGAGGGAGAGCCCCGCCAGCAACCGCCTCCCTGCCGAATTGAGCAGGATACCCTTTTCCGCGCACATCGCCAGCGGGATGGGAGCATCCCACCACGGGGGCGACGCTGGGACGGCCTTTTTCGCCAGGGTCTTCCTGCTTTTCGGGCGCTTGGTCTCGGGTATCAAGGATGCCGCCACCACCTCCGAGCCCGTGCTGGTCACCAGCAACACCCGGGTGGCGGAGTCAAGCGCCCCCTCGTGGCGACCGCAGGCGAATGCGCCCGGCTCGAGCTGCGCGATGGCCTCGCAGACAGTCCTGTCTGTGTCACCGCGCTCCAGCAGGGATACGATCTGGTCCTTCGTGTAGACGTCGCACCTGTCCGCGCCCGCCAGCGCGCAGTACTCCACCCCGTGCAGGTACAGCGATCTCAGCAGCACGGGGAGAGGAGATTGAATCGTAGTGCTCCCTTCAGAATTATCCCGTCTTTCGTCCCGCATTTTCATTCCTCGAGAAGCGCCCTGACAAATTCCTCCACGTCGAACGGGCGCAGGTCGTCCTCCCCCTCTCCCAATCCGACGTACCTGACCGGCGTCTTCATCTCGTCGGCTATGGCCAGGATGATGCCGCCCTTCGCGGTGTTGTCGTACTTGGTGAGGACCACCCCGGAAAGAGAGAGCGCCGAGTTGAAGGTCTTGGCCTGGGCCAGGCCGTTCTGCCCCATGACCGAGTCCAGCACCAACAGCGTCTCTAGTTTCGACTCCCCTCTCTCCCTGTCTAGGATCCTCGCGATTTTTTTAAGCTCCTCCATGAGGTTGTGCTTCGAGTGGAGACGCCCCGCCGTGTCTACGATCAAAACATCGGCGCCGCTGGACCTGGCCGCGGCGAGGGCGTCGAAGGCCACGGCCGCGGCGTCGCTCCCCTGCTGCTGGGCCACCACCCTTACCCCGGACCGCTCCCCCCATATTTTCAACTGCTCCGCCGCCGCCGCCCGGAACGTGTCGGATGCGGCCATGATGACCTCCAGCCCCTCTTTGGCCCATTTACAGGCCAGTTTTCCGGCCGTGGTAGTCTTCCCGCTCCCGTTCACTCCGACCAGCAGGACTATCGTCAACACGCCTTTTTCGGGCTCGACCGGGCGGCCCATCAGGGGCACTTCGGACAGGCGCTGCGCCAGGATCGAGGCGAAGAGACCGTAAAGCCCCTCGGTGGTGGCGACCCTGCGCTCGCGCGCCGCCTGTTTCAGCTGTTCGACCAGGCTCTGCGACAGCGCCGCGCCAACGTCCCCGCTTATCAAGACCTCCTCCAGGCGGTCCCAGAACTCGGGATCGATCGCGCCTCCGGAGAAGAGTCCCGAAAGTCCCTCGCTCCATTTTTTTCTCACGCCCTGAAGGCCAAGCCTCAGTCTTTCAAAAAAGGACATCGTTGAAAGTTCTCCTCCCGTCTGTGGTTACGTTTCCTTCGACTGCTCCCGGCCATGATGATCCCCAGGACCCCGGTTCCCATCCTGGTCCTTCGCAGGGCGTCTCTTTTTAAAGGGTGGACGCGTTGCGTCCCGAGTCGCGTCCCGCTTCCCTTCCTGTTTTCCGTCCAGCTTGACGTCCCTGCCTTGCCCGGGAGTTGCCTCTTCCGGCTTTTGCGCGGCCTGGCGAGGTTTATCCTGTCCCTGTTCGACCCGGTCCTTTCCGGGGTGCCCGCCGTGACGACGGCCGGCCGGCCGCCTGGCGTCGGGCTGGGCCTTCCTATCGGCGTCCCTGGGGCGCGCCTCCTCCGCTCCTTCTTTTTTACCCTGCGCGTCATGAGGTGCAGGCTTTCTTCTCCTGCGCTTCTTGGCCGACTTCACGCCCTCGCTCGCCACAGGGGCGCCGGAGGGTCCCTCCTGCCTCTGCGCGCTTCTGCCCGCGCCATCCACGCCGGGGTCGGGCGTTCTCCTGTCATCGGCTCGGGACTGTCGCGCCCCGGGCGCAGTCTTCTCCGGCTCGGCAAGGTCGGCAGTCCTCTTGCGATAAACGCTCCGGTCGCCCGGTCGCCCGCGCGCCGGCCTCTCCGCCCGTTCGTCGAACAGGCCGAACTCGCGCGCTCCCCTGGCGGGATCCTCCCACTCGCGACCCTCCATCACGGCCTCCCTGAAGCGGTCGAAGGAACCCACCGGGACAAGAACGCTCCCACCGTCCGGCTTTCTTACCCTGACTGAATCCGACGACAGCTCGACTCCGTCGAGGATATAATTCCCGCCCTGGGTGCGGATCTTGGACCCGGGATTGGGAAGCGACTTCCACAGCGCCCCGTAAGATGTATGCTCGTAGGACATGCAGCACATCAGCCTTCCGCAGATGCCCGATATCTTGGTGGGGTTGAGAGCGAGGTTCTGCTCCTTGACCATTTTTATACAGATGGGGGTGAACCTGTGCAACCAGCGGCTGCAACAGCACTCAAGGCCGCACGGGGCTATGCCCTTGACGGTCTTGGCCTCGTCCCGCACGCCGATCTGCCTCAATTCTATCCGCGTCCTGAACTCCTTGGCGAGGTCCCTCACGTAGGCCCTGAAGTCGACCCTCTGCTCGGAGGTAAAGTAGAAGAAGAGCTTCTTCCTGTCCAGCAGGTACTCCACGTCGACCAGCTTCATCGGAAGGTTGTGGTTCGAGAGCAGTGCCCTGGCCTTCACCAGTACGTACTCCTCTTCCTCCCTGGCGCTCGACGCCGCGTCGATATCCTCGCAGGTAGCCATCCTTGCGAACGCGATCTCCTGGAGGATGGGCTCCCCGCCCTTGACCTGGCTGTCCGAGGCATCTTCGTTGCACGACGCGCGGTAGCGCGCCTCCTGCTCGGATGAGAGGGCCCCGCCCAAGAGGGCCATCTCGGTCCCCCGCATCGTCTCCACCACGAGCGGGGCGCCCCTTGCCGGGAAGGGCTCCGTTATGTCTAGAAGCCCTAGGTATCGAGGCTTACCAAAGATCGCCAAATGAATGCTCAAAAACAAAACCCTCCTTGAGAACCAATACTATCAAGTCTAAAGCCATGGTCCGGGAAAGACGCTTGGCCTGGATCACAAGCCTGAGACGCTCCAGGACAGCCGCCCTCTCGAAGTCGCCGCGGCGCGCCTCCCAGGACGCCCAGGAGGAGAGGATTCCGGCGAGGGAGTCGACCTCCGAGGCCGAGTTGTCCTCTATCCAGCGCGCCCACTCATGTGGCGTCCGCGGCGGGGTTAGTCCCTCATCCTCCCGATGCGACGGGAGAGAGATGACCCACGACCGACTCCTCAGGGTCGGGAGCAGCAACTCCTCGTCCTCGACCATGAGCAGCAGGCGCACTCCGTCGGGGGGCTCCTCGGCGAGCTTCAGCAGGCTGTTGGCCGCCGGGAGGAGCATCCTGTCGGCGGAGTAGACCACCACGACCCTCCCGTCGGAGACGACCGGCCGGTAGGCGGCCGCCTGAATTACACCGCGGCACTCCGCGATCGCGGGCGGCTTCATCGGCTCGCCGCAGGCGAGGAGGTCAGGGTGACCCTGCTCCGTCCATGAGGCGCAGGATCCGCAACCGTCCCCGCCGCGCCTGCTTTCGCACAGCAACAGCTTCGCCGTTGCGACGGCCGCCTCTCCCTGAAGATCTCCCGGAATGACCATCGCACAGCAGTGCGGGAACGAGCCTTCGCAGATCAGGTTCACTACCCGCTCCCACGCCTCGGTCTCGCTCCAGGAAGCCGTCCGCGGGCGGGGCTCGGCCCTGTTCAAAAGAGGAGGGAGAACAGACATCCCTTTATCTCCTCCATTATCCTGTGAGTCCTGACCCGCTCTCCCTCTCGCGTGAAGGCCGCCTCCAGTTCGCCCAACAGCGAGTCCGTCCTCTCCACTATGACGAAGAAGTTCCTGTCCCCCATTCGCCACTTCATGTCGCGTCTGACCCTGAGTCCGTTGACCGCGCGGCGCAGGGCCTCCGCCACAAGCTTTTTATACTGCAACAGCAGGGCCTCGGCCGGGAATACCGTGAGCTTCCTTCCCACGGCGTCTATCCGCTCCAGGAGCTCGCGCAGCTCGGCGTCCTCCAGCGAGGCAGTGAATACCGGCGCGGCCTTTGTCCCCTCGGCAAGCCCGTGTCCATCGCGTTTTATGGCCCTGCCAAACTCCCCCCCGCCCAGGGTCTCCTCGGTGGTCTTCTTTACCCTCACAAGTACCCGGACTCCTCCAGCAGGGCGAAGAGGCTTGAGCTGACAACCTCCGGCGAGGCGGTGGCATCGGACCTGATGAACCTGCCGGGGTTCTCGTCGGCCATTGATGCGAATCCAGCTCGGACCCTCTCCAGGAAGGGCTCCCCCTCGGACTCGAAACGATCTGCGCCGCCGCGGGACCCGAGTCTCTCGAGGGCCGTCCTGACCGGCAGATCGAGCCAGAACGTGACGTCCGGGCTCGGCAGTCCGCACCAGTCAATCAGCAGCGAGACTCTCTCGGCGGGTATCCCCCTCCCCCACGACTGGTACGCCATGGTCGAGTCGCTGTACCTCTCGCAGATCACGATCCCACCGGCGTCGAGGACTGGCAGTATCTGCCTTCTCACGTGCTCGCAGCGATCGACCAGGAACAGAAGGAGCTCGCTCATAGGGTGGAGATACTCCCCTTCGAGTATCCGCTCCCTTATCCATCCGCCGCCCTCCCAGCCACCCGGCTCCCTGGTGCGCAGCACGGAGCGGCGCGGGAACCTCTTTTTAAGCCTTTCCGTGAGGAGTCCCGCCTGGGTGGATTTTCCGCTTCCGTCTATGCCCTCCAGTGTTATGAACATGGTCTATCAGTCCCCCGAGCCCTCTTCATCCGACCTGGCGGCACCGTCTCCGGGCTTCACCGTGACTAGTTTCCTGAGCAGACCCTCAACCACGAAGTCCGACTTGAAAATCTGGAGGGTTCCGTCCTTGAGCCTGCGCCGCTTCGTC
>JAKJGK010000118.1 GCA_022704435.1 Synergistota bacterium
GCGCCTGCAGGAGGACCTGCAGGCACTATGGTCCTGAGCTGGAAGCGGGTGAGCTGTTATCATGTCCGACCAGGAAAAGATCGACGGCATACTGGCGTCTCCCCTGTTCCTCAAGCTTATGGCGGCCGCCGCGGCCCTCGCCCTGTGGTTCTATGTCTCCGGAAGCGGGACCACCGAGGCCGTCAGGACTCTCTTGATCCCGATCGAGTACCTGAATGCCCCGCCCCAGACTATGATCAAGGCCCCCGTGAAGGAGGTCGAGATCGTCCTGTCGGGGGCGAGCCGCGTCCTCTCCTCCATAACGAACGAGGGCGTCGCGTGCGAAGCGGACCTGCGCGGGCTTGGCGAGGGAAAGTACAAGGTCCCGGTCAGGACGATAGTCCCTAACGACATCAAGGTGATGGACGTGAAGCCCACTCACGTGGACATCGAGCTGGCCAGGCTGATCGACCGCCTTGCGCCGGTCGAGATCGCTGTGGAAAAGGGACTGCCGCCCGATCTGTTCCTGGACTCGGTCGAGATAATCCCCAAGAACGTCAGCATAAAGGGGAGCGAGAAGGACCTGGCGAAGATCGACGTCGTCAGGATAACGCCCACTCTCGACGAATTGAAGGCCGGCGGAGAGCTCATGCTGCCCGTTGAGGCCGTGAAATCCGCCGAGTTCGACGACGAGGTGACGATCGAACCTGAAAAGGTCAAGCTGAGCGCGGTGCTGGCCAGGGGAGTGCCGAAGAAGAACGTCCCTGTGAACGCCAGGATAATCGGCGAGCCGGGAGGCGACTACAAGCTCAAGGCCGTCATAGTCGAGCCGGCCGTAGTGACAGTGGAGGGGCCGCTTTCGAAGCTTGCGGCCATCACGAAGGTGGACACGGAGACGATAGACCTCACCGGCATCTCAAAGGAACAGAACATGGTGGTGCCGCTCAGGAGCCCGGAGGATCCGCTGGTCGACCTGGTCGGAGTCACGTCGGTCAGGGTGGACGTGCTGCTGTCCCCGTTCACCGTGACCCGCCTCCTGTCCAGGCTGAAGGTGCAGATAGAGGGGCGGAGCGTATACCCGGGCTGGAAGGCCGAGCCGGATTTCGTAAACGTCCTTGTGGAGGGAGCGCCCTCCGAGATTGGCTCGCTCGACGAGAAGGACGTGGTAATACGCCCGTTTGTGAATGTCACCAATATAGTCTCGAGACGCCTCACCGTGCCGGTGCAGATACAGAACAAGTCGGGCGGAAAACTCAAAGTGCTGAAGGTGGATCCTGCCAGCGTCTCTGTAATAGCCGAAGTCAATTAATGAATTCAGCGGGGATGGTGAGCTGTTTGGAAACTGAAGAGAAGACTATTCGTTGTCTTTTTGGAACCGACGGAGTAAGGGATGTGGCCAACAGGGGGGCGATGACCCCGGAGATGGCGCTTCGCCTGGGCAGGTCATTCGTGCTGTTCCTTACAGAGCGGGGGTTCCCGAGGCCAAGAATTGCGGTTGGAAGGGACACCAGGCGCTCCGGTCGCATGCTTGAGGCGGCCCTGTCCGCCGGTATGGCCTCTGCCGGCGCCGAAGTGTCGCTCCTTGGCGTTATGACGACGCCGGGAGTCAGCTTCGCCGTTCGGAGGATGGGATTGACCGGCGGCGCCGTCATAAGCGCCTCTCATAATCCCGCTGAATACAACGGCATCAAATTCCTCGACTTCGAGGGGAAAAAACTGCCTGATGAACTGGAGGGCTCGATAGAGGAGTACATGGGGGACAACCTCACCGACGACTGGCGCCCGACAGGCGCGTCCATCGGCGACATCCGCGACGCCTCCTGTATGATCGGGGAGTACGTCGACAGGATCGTCTCCCTCTGGGAGGACGAGTCGCCCTTCCCGCCCGACGGAGTGGTGGACTGCGCGCACGGAGCGGCCGTCGAGGCCGCCTCCAGGATCTTCAGGAAACTCGGCAAGGACTGGCGCATAATAGGGGACCAGCCCGACGGCCTTAATATCAACGAAGGCGTGGGCGTCATGAACATCTCGCACCTGGCCGATTCCGTCAAAAAACACGGGGTACCGATAGGGATAGCCTACGACGGTGACGCCGACCGGGCTCTTCTGGTCGACGGCAGGGGAAGGGTGCTCAACGGCGACATCATGCTGTGGGTGCTGGCCCGATGGCTCTCCCGCCACGACAGGCTCGGCTCGGGCGTGGTCGCGACGGTCATGAGCAACATGGCGCTCGAGGAACACCTGGGCAGGGAGGGAGTGAAGGTGTTCAGGTGCCAGGTCGGAGACCGCTACGTCATGGACGCAATGTCCAGGGAGGGCGCCCGTCTGGGCGGCGAGCAGTCGGGACACATCATACTCTCCGATTATGTCACCACCGGAGACGGTCTGTGCACCGGACTGCTCTTCCTCAGAGCGTGCGTCGAGCTTGAAGAGGAGATAGACACGCTGGTCGACCGTTTCTCTCCCTACCCGCAGCTCCTTCGCAACGTTGATTTCTCGCGGGACGCGGACCTTTGCGGAAATTTCATCAGGGAGATCTCGCTTGAGGCGGAGTCAATGCTCCAGGGCGCGGGCCGCGTACTGATACGCCCGTCGGGCACGGAGCCGCTGATGCGCATTCTAGTCGAGGCCCGTGACAGAGGACTCATGGAAATGGTATCCGAAAAACTTGTAGACGCCATCAAGTCTCGATGCGGGTCCCAGGGAACGTGGCCGGGGAGATGACTCGCAGATGTCCGCTTCGATAACGAAATGCCTGTTCCCCGTGGCTGGCCTGGGCACCCGTTTCCTGCCCGCCACCAAGGAGATCGCCAAGGAGATGCTGCCTCTGGTGGACCGCCCCATAATCGAGTACGGGGTCGACGAGGCCGTCGGCTCCGGCTGCAGGGAGATGGTGATGATAACCGGCCGCTCGAAGAAGGCCATCGAGGACCACTTCGACCGGTCGTTCGAGCTCGAGGAGCTGCTTAAGTCCAGAAACAAGGAGAGCCTGTACAACGAGGTGGTCTCCCGATCCACGAGGGCTGACTTCATCTACCTTCGGCAGCATCGCCCGCTCGGCCTGGGGCACGCCGTCCTCTGCGGGGAGCCGGTGTGCCGCAACGAATATTTCGGGGTTATCCTGCCGGATGACGTGATGGTCGCCGAGACGCCCGTGCTATCCCAGCTTATCGAGGTGCACAAAGCCAGGGGAGGGTGCGTGCTGGCGCTCGAGGAGGTGCCGGAGGCGGACACCGCCCGGTACGGGATCGTCGTCGCCGAAAGCGCGGGGGATGGAGTCTTCGCGATCAGGGACATGGTGGAGAAACCCGGCCCTGAGAGGGCCCCCAGTCGCCTCGCAATTATGGGGCGCTACATCCTCTCGCCCGGGATCTTCCCCCTCCTCTCGGCCCAGGGTACCGGTGCGGGCGGCGAGATCCAGCTGACGGACGGCATAAGGGCGATCATCGGCGCGGAGCCCGTATGGGGGTTGCTGTACAGGGGCAGGCGCTTCGACTGCGGCACACAGGTCGGTTGGCTTGACGCAAACATCAGCCTGGCCATGGAGCACCCGGCTCTCAGGGAGGTAGTGCTGGAGGCCGTCAGACGCTGCGGGGAGCGCAATTCTATCTGAAACCGGCCTGCGGTTCCGCGGTGAAGGGGGAGTATATCCTTAGGTGGGTAATGTCCCTGTAGGCGAAGTCGTTCCTTCCCGAGGCCTCTGGAAGCCTCTCCCACTTGCCGCCGTCCCTTCGGCAGAGAACCAGCGGCTTCCTTCCGTAGGTTGACCACATGTCCCACAGCTTGTCGGTCAATTGGCTTCCCGGCACCAGGTTCGAGGAGAACAGCGGTGCCGTCCCCGGCAGAGGGGAACCGTCCGGAGCCGCCACTATCAGCCACTGAGTCAACTGCCACGCCGAGGACATCTCCTTCGATGTCGCGGCGTGCAAGAGCGGCAGAACCTGGAATCCCCCGACCACTCCCCTGCGAGCGGTGCTGACGTCTATGACCCCCGAATGGTTGGCCCTTATTCTGCCAACCTGCTGGAACTCGGTCCCGCCGAACCGCCCCACGCCCCTGACCGGGCGTATCACCCTGGCGAGCAGCCTGGGTCCTCGATCGTAATACCCGATGATTCTGCCTCCCGGGCGGTTTTCGATATCGATAATGTACGGAGCGTCATATTCCGCGACCTCGAAGACCAGTGTGTCTCCCTCGCGAGGGACGCCCCTCTCCTGCAGGGGAACCCTCCTGCCGCCCCCGGTGATCACCAGCACCGGAGTGCCTACCGGAGGCGCCCATCCGCCGAAGAAGCCGGTGCCGGCCGGGGAGTCCAGCGAGATGAACGACTGCTCGCCCGCAGCGGGAGCGACCGTGTGTTCGGGTAGGATGCTTATTGTCCGTCCTCGTCCGTCCTCAACGGACAGGGTCAGGTGCACCGCGTTGACGGCAGAGGCAGCCACGCTCCCGGGCGGCGCCCACTTGGACGCCGTGTATCCAGGCCAGCGGGAGATAGAAGGAAGGGCGCACACCCTCCCTAATTCAACAGCGCTTCCGTCCGGGAGCAGGGCCCTGGCCTCGCCTCCGAGCCTCACGGGAATCTCGACGCAAAAGACCGGCGCTGCGCCCTCGCTCATACAGGGGAGCATAAGGGCGAGAGAAAGGAGGCCAAAGATTAGGAAGCGCCTGAATAGCACCATTATCGACATGAAGACACCCCCTGAAGACCAATCAGCTAAAGATACGGATAAAACCAGATCGACCAGATGTTGCCGACCCAGTGAAAGAGGATGGCCGGCAGCACCGAGGCGTGCCTGTGCCTCAAGAAACCCATGAACAGGCCGGGAAAGAAGGCCAGCATCGCCGCCGGACTGCGAAAGACGTGCGCCAGTCCGAACAGAGCCGACGCGAGCAGAATGCTCCCCCAGGCGGACATCCTCCTGGACAGTATCGACTGCACCCAGCCGCGGAAGAACGTCTCCTCCGCCACTGCCGCTGCGAGCCCCGACAGTATCCCCGCAAATACCTGTCCTCCGGCGTGCGCGGGAAGAGACTGGCTGAAGAAGGCGCACGATATGAACGTCAACGGGACCAGAGTTCCGATCGAGACGATGGCGACATCCCTCGCGGCCGCGCCGGACAGCCTCCAATGAAGCCCGTACCAAGCGGGGGATTCCCCTCTCAGTGCGCACCAGGCGTAAGGAAAATACAGGAAGAAAGCGAACAGTACCATGGCAACCATTTGTCGCACATCATACCACGAAAGACAGAATTTCGGGCAAAGGACACCGCACGGGAAGTTCCCGCTTGACAGAGAGTCAATGGATGCTAGTATTATGGCGTTGTCTAGGATGGGGTGTAGCCAAGCGGCAAGGCAGCGGACTTTGGATCCGTCATCGCTGGTTCGAATCCAGCCACCCCAGCCATGCGGAGATGAAGAACGGGGGGTTTGGCGGATCCCCCCTTTTTTGTGGTCAACAGATACTCCAGCAAAGGTGATGATGAACTTGCCTGTTTCACGGTGCAGCGTGGGAGCGCTTGTCCTGGCGGCGGGGAAGGGGACCAGGATGAAGAGCGATCTGCCGAAAGCCCTGATCCCGTTGCTCGACCAGCCCGTGCTGTACTATATTCTAGAGACGCTGAAAGTGTGCGCGCATGTCGCCAGGATACCGTCACTGCCAACGGCGGTGATTATTGGTCACAGAGGGGAGAGCCTCCGGGAGTATCTCGACTCCGAATGGCCCGGCGTCACGCCGGTGTGGCAGAACGAACAGCTCGGGACCGGCCATGCGGTGCAGATAGCCAAGGAGTGGTGGGCGGGGCTCGATCATCTGATCGTCCTGCCCGGAGACGCGCCGCTTGTTACCGCGCAGACTATTGCCGCGGCGCTGACGGATCACATGACGTCAGGATCCGACTGCACCTTCATCAGTTTTAAAGCCTCGGACCCGTCCGGGTACGGAAGAGTGGTGCGCGATGGCAGGAGGATAGCAGTCGTGGAGGAGAAGGACGCCTCCGATGAGCAAAGAAAATCGGCCGAGGTGAACAGCGGCGCCTATGTCTTCAAGGTACCCTCGCTGTTGCCGCATATCTACAGACTTGACAACGAGAATGCCCAGGGCGAGTACTACCTGCCCGACATCATTTCCATGATCGCCGGGGCCGGGGGGAGGGTGATCGCGTCCCTCGCCCCGGACGAAAACGAGTTCTCCGGAATCAACACCCCCCTTCAGCTGGCACAGGCCGCAAACGTGATGGCGAGGCGCATAAGACTAAAGCACCTTGACGCCGGGGTGCGCATGCTGGATCCGGACTCCGTCTGGATAGGCCCGCTTGTGTCCATCAGCGGGGATGTCCAGCTCGACCCTTCGGTCCAACTGTGGGGGCGCACTGCAATCGCCCGCGGCGCCCATGTCGGAAGCTTCTCGATACTGACGAACGCAGTGCTGGAGGAGGGGGCCTCGGTCGTGAGCCATGCGGTCGTCTCCGACAGCGTTATCGG
>JAKJGK010000119.1 GCA_022704435.1 Synergistota bacterium
TTTGTATGTCGGACACCTGTACAGCCAGCCGAGCGGCGCCACCATGGACAGTGCCAGGTGAAGCTCGGCGTGCTGCGGCACGTGGGACTGAACGAATATCGTGCACTTTTCAGGGTCAAGCCCCGAGGCGAGCCAGTCGAGCAGCACTTCGCCGCAGTTGCTCCTGAGCGAGGAGGTGTCCGCGTAGTCCGACATGAGGGCGTGCCAGTCGACGATGCAGTAGAAGCAGTTGTAATCGTTTTGCAGCTTTATCCAGTTTGTCAGGGCCCCTGCAAGGTGCCCAAGGTGGAGCCTGCCTGTCGGTCTCATTCCGCTGAAGACCCTCTGTTGCATCTGCGATCACCTCTACCCGGGATAGTGACTTCTTCGACCAGAAAACTATATCATACAAAACGGAGCGGCGACCGGATCCAGCAGGATCGCCCTCTCCCCGGCGGCGTCCGACACCACGTCGGCGAGGCTCTTCATGGTGAAGTTCTCCATCTCGCCGTGATCCGCCACGAACAGCCTCAACCCGGCCTCCAGCGCGTCCAGCCTGTCGTGGTACTTCATGTCGGCCGTGAAGAACGCGTCCACCCCACAGGCAAGCGCCTCCCTCCACAACGCCCCCCCCGAGCCGCCGCACAGTGCGATCTTCACCACAGGAGCATCGGTAGCACCGTGAAGCTCCAGACGCGACAGCATCAGAGAGTTCTTTATGAACCCACCGCATTCCAGGGGCGACATGGGGCCTGCCAGGGTCCCGACCGCACCCGAGCCCCAGGACAGCCGCGACGGGACGAGGGGACTCGCGCCCTGTAGCCCCAGTTTACGCGCTATCACAGAGTTGACTCCGATCGGCGAAGAATCCCAGTTGGTATGTAGCGCGAACACCGACAGGCCGTGCCTGATGGCGTAGGCCGCGCATGCGCCGACACCCTCCGAGATATTCAGACGCCTGATCGGGCTGAAGAAGAGCGGGTGATGAGCGACCAGAGCGGAGCAACCCATCTCCGAGGCCATTCTCATAGCCTGGAGCGACGGGTCGAGGGTCACTCCCACGCCGCGCAGCACTCCGCCCGGGTCTCCCAGGAGGAGTCCCACGTTGTCCCACTCCTCGGCCCAGGAGAACGGAACGGCCTCGTCCAGCCTGCGCTCGAAATCTGAGATTATCAGCCCGGCTCCCCCCTTGGCGAATCCGCATTCAGGCTGAAATTATATCAGATAACGAGGATGCGGGCCAACGGTATTTCGTCCGGGCATCGGGGCTTCCATCCTCTCTTTTCAACGGATTGCGCCGATTGCCTCGTGCGCCGACAAAAAAAGGAAGCCCCTGGATCAGGGTGCTCCCTAAAATTATCTTTGGTGGGCCTACCTGGACTCGAACCAGGAACCTTCCGGTTATGAGCCGGTGGCTCTAACCACTTGAGCTATAGGCCCTTCGCAAAACGAGGGATATTATACCTTGGGCGGGCGCTAAAAAGCAAGGCCCCGCCCTGTTTCCAAAAAAGGAAGACCTATTCGTCAATCCTCTACCGTGATGCACCCTACCGGACAGCTGTCCGCCGCCTCGACGGCGCAGTCACTCCCCTCGGGACGGATTACCTTGGAGACGCCCGCGTCCTCGTCCATCGAAAAAACTTCAGGGCATATCTGGGCGCACACGCCGCAACCTATGCACTCATCCTTGTCGACAGATACTTTCATGGAAGATGAAGTCACCTCCTTCCGTAATCGGGATTTTATATCAGAGGGAGGGTATCGTCAAACCCCTTCCCAGAGAGTCACCCGCGGGCGCCTTGTCTCTACACCGTCCAGACGCAATAGCGCCCTGTACGACGAGACCGCCTTCTCCGCCGGATCGGACGAGGCGATGAAGACTCCGATCCCGGCCACGTCGACGCCGAACTCCTTCGCCACGAGCAACATTCCCGCCGCGGTGCTCCCGCCCCGCATGAAATCGTCCACCACCAGCACCCTCTTGCTGCTGGAGAGCAGCTTGGTGCCCATGTACATCGCCTTGACCTCTCCGTTCTTCGCCGGGTAGTGAACCGTCACCGCGGATCCGTCGCTCGCCCTGTTGCGGAAACGGCAGACCGCGAGGGGAATCCCCATCGCGTGGGCCGTAAAGATGGCGAGCGGTATGCCCTTGACCTCGGATGTCATGACGATGTCGGGACGGGAATCGCTGAACATGGAGGCCATTATGTAGCCCAGCCGGAGGGCGTAGTGGGGGTTGAACAGGATATCGCTGTAGTACACCAGTCCCCCGGGCAGGAACCTCTCCTCGTTGTTGAGCAGCGCTATCACGTCGTTCAGAAAGCTGTCCCTTATCTCTCCGGAGATACGTGGCACAAAGTAAGCTCCGCCGGTCCTTCCCCTGTCGACGATTATCCCGCCGAGCCCCTCCTTGGAGAAGGCCTCGTCGATTATCGACACGTCGTCGCTTATGACCGTCTTCGACACAAGGAAGTCCTCGGCCAGGGAGGTCAGCGAGAGCTGCTTCGACGGGCAGGTGAGGAACCTTGAGGAGGTGCGTATAAGCCGCTCTGTTCTTTGTCCTTTCATTCGTCATCACTCCAAATAAAGAATTTTTCTTATCCATCTCATTCGACAGCCAGCCTGAACCGACCCGGGAAAGCCTCTCCCCTCCGGGTAGAGTCCGAACGCCGCGCTTCCGCTTCCGGTGATGCCCCAAGCGATGGCACCGCTGTCCCGGAGCAGGCCGAAGAGGTCGGAGTACTCCGGGCGCTCCTCCAAGAGCACCGCGCAAAAGTCATTCGGCAAGAGCCCGAGGATGCGCCCTTCAGCCAACTGTTCCAAGACTTCGCGCCTCTCCGCCTCAGCCTCCGCCTCCTTCAACGGAAAGCCGGAGCGAAACTTGGCCGAGAGAAGGGAGAAAGCCCTCGCGGTGGAGATGGACCACGACGGTACCACCACCACCGTCCTGAGAGACGGCATGTCGCGCCCCAACGGCTCTACCCTCTCCCCCCTGCCTCCGACGAGGGCCCATCTCTCCCCCTTCACGAAGAAGGGGACGTCGGAGCCGACCTCCTCCCCGGCTATCTCGCGCCCCTTGCATAAGAAGGCGTTCAGCCAAGAGATGAGGGCCCCCGCGTTGCCGCTGCCCCCGCCAAGACCGCTTCCGGGCGGGAGGACCTTGTGAAGGCGGATCCTGAGCGCCGGAGCGTCGCCTCTCCTGCCGGCGGCCGACAGCACGTCCTCGAGTATGTTTCTACCCCTTACCGCTTCGCCGGAAACATATATCTCACTCTTCACATTATGCCCATAAACGGGTTCTATTGTCAATGATTCAACCGAAGGAAGAGCGTAAAACAGCGAGCGCAGTTCATGATATCCGTCGTTGCGCCTCCCCAGGACGCGCAGCGACAGGTTCAACTTCGCCGCGGACTGCAGGCAGTGGATCAATCGTGAACCCCTCTCTTAAGCAACCGACATAAGTATGCCCCGCCACGGCCTCGTGGAGGGGCATACTTTCAAAGGGAATTAAACCTGGTACTAGCTCCTGTTTCCGGACAATAGCTCCAACTCGACTTCCCGAGTCAAAAGCTCCGCGTAGCTGAAGGAGACCTTGCTGTCCTGGGATTCGACGTAGAGGGTGAAGAGATTCGGATAAGTTTCAAGGACGACTCCCTGACGCTCCTCGACTTTGCGGCGTCCCTTGGCTGTCCGGTAGCGAACCGTCAGCCCCTTGTACATTGCCACCTGCTCTCGGATCGATCGTATTGTTCCTGCCATTAGGGTCACTCCCAGCAACTCGTCGTGCGGAGAATGATATCACAAATACTGAAAAATATCAAATTTCACAGGCCCATGAAGGGACGGGACTTTTTACCCCCTTCAAACGATTCGCCACGCCTATTTGTCGGGTCGCCACTCCCTGTCAGTTCCTCTTGGGCAGACGGGACGACAGAAGCACCCGCGCCTCGCCGGCCCTCCTGGTGTACCCCTTCGCGTCCAGGTACTCCAGCAGCGGGAGTATAAACTTCCTGGTGCTGTTGGTTAGGTCGCGAACTCTGGCCAGGGTGAAGCCCTCCTTTTCGGCCACGAGCAGGTCGAGCAGCCTCCCCTCCACCTCCGTGGACAGTATGAAGCCCGATACTATCGCGATCTTGCCGGTCTCCCTCAGCCCCTTCAACAGCGAAGAGAAGCGCTTTTCATCCGTTCCGAGCTCGAGTGCCGCCTCCTCAATCATAGGCGGCTGAAAACCTAGCCGGTCGCACAGGGCGAGCAGCTCCCCCGACTGTTTGGCGAACAGCTCGTCGTCGCGCGGGGTGAAAGTGCTCAGCCGTAAAAACCCTTCGTCGGCCTCGACATCGCCGCCCGACAGGACGTGCTCGAGGAAGGCCCTGGCGGTGCGAGGCTCGAACTCCTTCAGCGCGTTCTGGACGACTTCGTCCGGCAGAGCTCCCTTCTGCGAAGGGCGAGACTCGTGAAACGCGGCCAGAAATGACCTGATCTCCCCGGCGAGACGTTCGGCGACGCGCGGCGATACCAGGAGCTTCTTCTCGCCCTGCAGGAACAGGACGCCCCCGCGCTCGCCCCCCTGCCTGCTCCGGGTCCGGGAGGACAGGCTCTCCGCCATGCGCGCCACCTCCGCGGGCGGCTCCTGGATCAGGCGCACGGCATCCGGCAGTTCGAGCATGCCTGCGGATTCGACGTGAATCCGAAGACGGTCTGCCGAGCCCTCAACCTCGGCCAGAGATCTTATCCTCCCGGCCGAAGCCGCCCGGGCCCTTCCCCCCCTGGGCTTGGAGGCGACCGGCACCAGCACTCTTCCTCCGGCTATCGTCTCGAGCGGGCTGTACCTGCGGATGACGAACCTCTGGTCGACCAGGCAGACTACGTCCTCCTCGGTCGCTATCTGGGCGGGCGCCGTCTCCCCCCCCTTGATCGAGGAGGCCTCAAGCAGGGATACTCGGGCGGTCACGTCCGAGGTCCCCAGGTGGAGGCGAACACGCTGCCAGTGCCTCAGGGACGGAGTTCCCTCTAGGAGGTGAAGCTCGCACTCGAAGCAGCGCGTGGCCACGTAGATTCCTTTCGCGCAGAGGGCGTCTCCCCTCGCGACCTCGTTCACCGGCACCCCGGAGAGGCTGACCGCAACCCTCTGTCCGGCCTGCGCGACCTCGGCGTTGGCCCCGTGGACCTGGACGCTCCGAATCCGGCCCTCCCTGCCCGAAGGCAGGAGGACGCCCTCCACCCCCGGCCTCAGCTCCCCCCTGTAGGCCGTGCCTGTGACCACGGCGCCGAAGCCCGACATCGGGAACACCCTGTCTACAGGCAGAAAAAACGGTCCTTTGCGCACCCGCGGCCTGATCCTGTCCACGAGGGCGACCAGCTCCCGCCTGACCAGGTCCAGGTTTGCCCCGGTCACGGCAGACACCGGCACGATCGCCCTTCCGTCGAGAAAGGTGCCCGCCAGGAAATCCCTCACATCCTCCACAGCGAGCTCGAGCAGCTCCGGATCGACCATGTCGGTCTTCGTGAGGGCGACGAAACCGTCCCTAATCCCGAGCAGACCCAGGATCTCCAGGTGCTCCCTTGTCTGGGGCATAACACCCTCGTCCGCGGCGACCACCAGCATCACGCCATCCACCCCGGAGGCCCCGGCCACCATCTGGCGGATGAACCTCTCGTGCCCCGGCACGTCCACGACGCTGACCACCCGGCCGTCCCCCAGTCTCAGGGGCGCGTACCCCGGCTCGATAGTGATTCCGCGCTTCTTCTCCTCCGAAAGACGGTCGCAGTCGACCCCGGTAAGGGCCTTGACCAGGGTGGTCTTTCCGTGGTCGATGTGGCCCGCGGTCCCCAGGACCAGGGAGATCTCCCTCTCCTCCACCGCCGCTCCCCCTCCCTCGCTATTTCGAACACGGGCGGGCCGCAAGTTCGGCCGCCGAGCTCAACGCCGCCGCAATCAGCTCCCCGTCGCCGGGTAGAAGGGTGCGGACGTGGAAGACGACCTCGTTCTCCCTGGCGCCCGATACCACAGGGGGGCGAGCCCTCCTGAGCATGCTCTGCAACCTGCCCGCGCTTCCCCACCCCTCCACGGACAGGGCAACCCCCCAGCCGGGCAGCATCCTGCCCGGAAACGCCCCTCCCCCGACCGCGTCCTCCACCCTGACCAAGGAGAACTTCCCCTCCGGCAACACGGGCTCAAGCAGTCGCAGCAGGGATACGGCGGCCCTCTCGAGGT